>JBDNGJ010000071.1:0-23287 GCA_041689365.1 Virgibacillus sp. | reverse complement strand
TGTTGCTATTCCCGCTGGAGTCTCCATGTATTTCCTACGCTAGGTTTTGATCACTTTACCCTGTAAATTAATCAATGCTTATTGTGACATTGCTTCTTAGCCATAGGGAACACAGTACGTGCCTAAAGACCCCGGGAGAAGTGCTCTTAGCGTCACGAGGATGCCCGTGACTAAGAAGAAACTGTAAAAACGTCTGATTGAGAAGATGCCGCCTTGGTATCCGGGTCGGTGAAAGCGAGTATTTCCCTGCAGCTGGATTTATAAAGAACTGCGCGTTTCTTGGAGTTGCCAAATTGAATGATTTAAAGTTTTTTTTACCCATCACAACAACATTTGTTTATTTTTAGGATTGTAATACACAATCCAGCGTAGGAAATTCACGAAGACTCCTGCGGGAGCTGAGGCCTAGATGAGACTAGCAGCGACGTAGGAGCAAGGAGGCTCATCAGCCGCCCTAGGTGCGCGAAGTGTATTTCCGAAGCGGCATAATAGCACTTAAAAAAGTATGTCGCACTTTACATCAAATAAGTACCTTTGATCCAAAGTCAACTTAAGTAGTTTAGCCTTTCTTATTCCTTAAGGTTTATGCGTACATTTTGCGCTGTGAAAGTTGATATATAGAGTAATCTATTCTTCTAATTTACTTACTATTATGATAAGTTAACGATAGGTTTACAATTAAGAAGTGGAGAGGTTGTACATAACATATGAAACGAGTCAGCTTGCAGACTAAGATCCTAGGCTTAATAATTATGCTGATATTATTTGTGACAATTTCGCTAGCTGGTATCATTTCGTATATTGAGTCGGAGGAAACTTCTAAGAATATAGGGGAAAAAGCCCTGCATGTAGCAACTGCAGTATCCTTTATGCCTTCAGTGAAAAATGCTTTTAAACTAGAGGATCCTGCTGAGGTTATTCAGCCAATAGCTGAAAGAATTAGAAAAAAAGTAGGTGCTGAATTTATTGTTATTGGAAATTCCAACAGTATTAGATATGCGCACCCGGATGATCACAAGTTAGGTAAAAGAATGGTGGGCGGTGACAATGGTAAAGCACTACTTCATGGTCAGTATTATACATCGAGAGCCGTTGGGAGTTTAGGACCATCATTGCGTGGAAAGGCACCTATTTTAAATGACCAAGGGAATATTATTGGGATTGTTTCAGTTGGATATATGGTAGAAGACATTAGATCTATTGTTTTTGATAAATTGCTAAAGATTATAAGTATATCATTGCTTGTTTTGGTTATCGGGATAATCGGGGGTATACTATTAGCGCGCAATATCCGGAAAGATACTCATGGGCTAGAACCTCATGAAATAGCATCGTTGTACCGGGACCGAAATGCAATCCTGCAGTCAATCAAAGAAGGAATAATTGCAATTGATAAAGCGGGCTATATTTCGATGATGAATTCATCTGCCAGAAAGATTCTCGGGCTGTCTGGTGATAATAGTTTCAGGAAAATAGAAGAAGTAATCCCCAATACGAAAATGTATAATGTTTTAAAATCTAAAGAACTAAAAAGAGATGAAGAAATGTTTATTGGGGATAGAGAGATAATTGTGAACCGTACCCCTATTTTTGAAAATAGTGAAGTTGTTGGTGTTGTTGCAAGTTTTCGTGATAAGACAGAGGTAAATGAGATGCTTAATGCTTTGTCAGAAGTTAGAAGGTATTCTGAAGATCTTCGTGCACATACCCATGAATATACCAACAAACTTTACGTATTATCCGGTTTGCTTCAGCTCGGACACTATAATGAAGCAATTGAACTTATTCAAACAGAATCAGCCGTTCATCTGCAACAGAATAACGTTGTATTTCAACAAATCAAAGATAAGGCGGTTCAAGCTATATTGTTGGGTAAGATTAGTAAAGCATCTGAGAAAAAGATTGTTTTTGATATTGATAGTAATAGTTCACTGGAACATATACCAAGACGAATTGATATTTCAAAGTTAATCACAATATTAGGTAATTTAATTGATAATGCATTTGAAGCAGTTGCAGATAGTGAATATGAAAAACAGGTAACATTTTTCGCAACAGATATTGGTAAGGATATTATATTCGATGTCTCTGATAATGGTTGTGGGATTAAAGAGGAACACCTCGATTATATTTTTGATACGGGTTTTTCTACAAAGGAAAAATTTGATCGTGGATATGGTCTGAGTTCAGTGAAAGAAATCGTTGATGATTTAAATGGGGTAATTGAGGTTCATAATCAACAAAACGGTGGAGCTGTTTTTTCTGTATTTATTCCTAAGGAACAGATGGGGAGTGATTAAATGATTCATGTCATTATTGCAGAGGATGATTATCGAGTTGCTGGTATTCATGAGGAATTTTTAAAGAAAATAAGTGGAGTTAAGGTTGTAGGCAAAGCGTTGAATGGTAAAGAAACATTAGAGTTAGTTGAAGAAACTTCAGCAGATCTAGTCTTATTAGATATTTTCATGCCGGATATCCTCGGCATTGAACTTATTAAGGAAATGCGTGACTTAAAACCTCAACTTGACATTATCATGATATCCGCAGCAACAAATAAAGCAATGATTGAAGAAGCAATCCGAAAAGGGTTGTTCGATTATATAATAAAACCTGTAAAAATGGACCGATTTGTTGAAACAATTGAGAAATATAAGGATACAAAAAAGACACTGGATGAAAAAGAAGAGATTAATCAGTCTTTTTTAGATGACTACTTTGGTCAGGCAAAACAAAGGAAATCTAATATAAAGGAAACACCTAAAGGAATTGATCCACTAACACTGAAAAAAGTTGAAGAAATTATGTTTGATTTGTATGAAGGTATTACGGCAGAGGAAATGGGTGTGAAAATCGGAGCATCAAGAACGACTGCAAGGAGGTATTTAGAACATTTGATTTCTGAAGGTACTTGTGCAGCAGAATTAGAATATGGAATTGTCGGCAGGCCAGAAAGAAAATATCACATTAAACGAAGAACATCTTGAAGAAATTCAAGGTGTTTTTTAATTTGATTATAAAGATTTAGAAAATACTGTGAACAAAATAAACAAAATACATAAAAAGTTGTTATTATTCATTATTTTGAAAACGGTTACATTTATGAAGAATTAGATTAACCTTAGTGGCAGATGCAATGAGTGCGTATATTCATTGTAATAACAAAGGGGGAAATAGTAGTGAAAAAATTATTATCACTTTTAGTATTAGTCCTATTAATGGTTGTCGCTTCAGCATGTTCAGGTGGAAGTGAAGACGCAAGCGGTTCAGAAGGTGATACTTCTTCTGGAGATTGGTCTCCAGAACAACCGATTGAAATTGTATCTCCATCTGGGGCAGGTGGTGGCTGGGATACAACTGCTAGAATGGTAGGAAAAACGTTTAATGAAACCGGTATTATCGAACAGGATATTGGAGTGGTTAATAAACCTGGTGGCGGTGGCGCCGTTGGCTGGGCCTCAATAGCAGAAAAAGAAGGAAGCAATACTGATTTGTTTGTTTCATCTCCACCAATTTTATTAGTACCACTTAACGGGCAATCAGAGTATGGGCATGAAGATTTTACGCCACTTTCTAACATGATTGCAGATTATGCAGCGTTTGCAGTAGCTGCAGATGCAAAATGGGATAACTTAAATGAATTATTCGCTGATATGAAGGAGGATCCATCAAGTATTACTGTAGTTGGTGCGTCTTCACCAGGAAGTATGGACCATGTTCAATTCATGAAAATAGCTAAGGCTGCTGGTGTGGATGTTACGAAAGTGAAATATGTTTCGGACCAGGATGGTGGTGCTCTAACAGCATTACTAAATGGCAGTGTTGATGTGTTTTCAACGGGTGTTGCAGAAACTATAGAACAAGTTAAGGCAGGCAAAATTAAAGTATTAGCTGTTACATCAGAAGAACGTTTAGAGGGTGAGGTTTTATCTCAATTCCCTACTGCAAAAGAGCAAGGAATTGATGCTACATTTGTCAACTGGCGTGGATTCTTTGGACCGCCAAATATGGATGAGGCAGCAGTTAAATACTATGAAGAAAAATTCAAGAAGTTAAGTGAGTCAGAGGAATTTGCTGAAATCAGGAAAAATTATGGCTGGAGCGAAATGTATATGAACAGCGCAGAGTATAAGACATTTTTAGATGAGCAAAAGAAAGAAATTAAAACGTTGTTAGATGAATTAGGAATTGGGAAATAAGGTCAAATTTAGTGGAGCCAATGATCATGGTCATTGGCTTTACCTTTTATAGTTTAAAAGATGATTATTAGGCGGTGAAAAGATGCTAAAAACAATGAACCAAAAAGTAAGTATAGTTTTAATACTTGTAGGTATTGGATATCTATATATGACCTCAAACCTCCCTTCATATCCATATTCTCCGGTTGATGCAGATGTTATTCCAACAGGGTTAGGATGGTTATTGCTAGGGTTGGCAGTTTTTCTATATTTTACAAAAGATTCCGAAACAGAAGAACAAAAAGCAAGAAGAGATATTCCGAAAAAGGATATAGGGGCATTATTGGCTGTTTTTGTATTTATCTTTTTATATATACTTTTGCTTGAAGTTCTCGGATTTATCGTATCAACAGCAATATTTGTCTTTTTCAGTTCGTGGTTTCTCGGATATAAAAAATTTAAAACAAACGTTATTGTTTCAATTTTATTTCCTCTCTTTATTTACTTAACCTTTACTCAATTTCTGAAAATCAGTTTACCGGAAGGAATTTTACCGTTTTAGAGCAACACATTAAGGAGGTAGCATATGGGTTCAATAGATGGTCTTATGACCGGATTTGAAGTAGCTTTTAGTTTAACAGGAATTTTATTTGTATTAATAGGTGTATTTGTTGGAACATTTATTGGTATGTTGCCTGGACTCGGTCCGATAACTGCAATTGCCGTAATGATTCCTATTACATATGGAATGGAACCATCTACTGCCCTAGTAATGATGGCAGGTGTTTATTATGGTGCAGTATTTGGCGGGTCAACAGCATCGATATTATTAAATGCCCCTGGAATTTCGGGTACTGTCGCAACGGCATTTGACGGATATCCAATGGCCCAGCAAGGTAAAGCAGGAAAGGCACTGGCAATTGCAGCAGTTGCTTCGTTTACTGGAGGAACAGTAAGTGTTGTCTTACTAATGTTATTTGCACCAGCACTTGCAAGTGTGGCAGTAGCATTTAGTCCTGCAGCATATTTTGCTTTAATGTTTATGGGGCTAACAGCCATATCCAGTTTATCGGAGGGGTCAACAATTAAAGCGTTGATTTCAGCAGTTGTTGGGTTTATGGTGGCAACAATTGGAATTGATGCGCAGACTGGTACACAGCGCTATACTTTCGGGAATATTAATTTACTGGAAGGACTTGACTTTCTAGTTATTGCATTGGGGCTATTTGCACTAGCTGAAGTGTGTTCGTTAATTATAAATAGGAAGGATTTATCTGTAAATAACGCACATAATCTTGGTAGTTTAAGGCTGACCAAAAAGGATTTCAATGAAATGAAAGGTCCTGTGACAAGACAGTCATTTCTTGGATTTGTTTTGGGGGTACTTCCTGGTGCAGGCGCAACCATCGCATCATTTATCGGATATATCACAGAAAAACGGATTGCGAAAAATCCTGATGAGTTCGGTAAAGGATCTATTAAAGGCCTCGCTGCTCCAGAAACTGCTAATAATGCTGCAACGAGTGGGGCATTCGTACCATTACTAAGCTTAGGTATTCCGGGTTCTGGTACTACAGCAGTAATGTTAGGTGCCTTCATGGTATTAGGTGTACAACCTGGCCCTTTATTAATGACGGACCATCCTGAAATATTCTGGGGAATTATTGCAAGTATGTATTTAGGTAACGTTTTTCTTTTAGTATTAAATCTACCCTTAATTCCATATATTGCAAAAATATTAAAAATACCACGTCCATTACTGATTTCACTAGTAATCATGTTCAGTATTATAGGTGTATATGCAATTAGTTTTAGTACATTTGATTTATATATGTTATTGCTATTTGGAGTTGTTGGGTTTTTAATGCGCCTTTTCGCATTTCCGGCACCACCATTAATTTTGGCATTTATTCTTGGAGGAATGATGGAGCAGTCATTTAGACAAGCATTGACCATTTCAAATGGTAATATGATGGTATTCGTCAAGGATCCTATTTCACTTTCTCTGCTGTTGGTTGCGTTATTATCATTTACATTCCCGCTTATTCGCCAAATCCGCAGTCGAAAAGGGTAATTACAGATGAGAGCTCTTAGATTACAAAAGCATTTTATTATTCATTATTTGATGTTCTTTGCCTTTATTTTTATTTTCATAATTGGAAGGTCAACATTTCTATTGAATTTTACATTGGAACAGCAGCTTACATTAGGCTTATTGCTATTAGCTGTTTATCTGTGGGTTGCTGCACCAATTCCAACTGGCTCGACAAGTATTTTACTGCTAGCCTGTATGCTTTTATTAAATCTGGTTGATAGTGTGGAAGAAGCAATGGTTGGTTTTTTATCACCAGCACTATACTTTATTTTAATGTTATCGCTGATAAGCCATTCGTTAGTTAAGGTTGGTGTAGACAGAGTAATTGCTCGTTTCCTATTAAAAATTAGTAAGGGCGGTCCAAAAATAGTTATAGCTTCCTTACCAATTTTTATCTTATTTTTGCCAATTATATTACCTTCAGCTATTGCTAGATTTAAGATGCTGTTACCTTTAGTTACAAAATTAAATCATTATTACGGCTATCCAGAAAAAAGTTTGTTTGAAAAGTATTGTCTATATGTAATTGGCATGCTTAATCAGAATGCAACCATGATTATTTTTACTGGTGGTGGGTTTCCGATTCTTGCATCACAGCTATTAAGGGATTATAACGTTGCTAATATCGGCTGGCTTGATTGGATATTAAAAATCGGTCCACCACTGTGGATAGGGTCTTTAATTGTTGTGATGTTCGTCTGGCAATTTTTGAAAAGGACCTTACCGGATGATGAATGGTTCAATGATCAAAAGCAATTACCCTTGGCACATGACGAAGAAAGGGAAGAAAAAATGCCAGTCCTTTTTTGGATTGTGATTAGTAGTTTCTTCGTCATGATTGTAACGTGGATTGTAACGGATCAAAGATATATTCCGTTGCTATTGCCTCCGATGATTTTAGTTGTTCTATACTCAATACCAAAAATTAACTTGATTAATAATAAAATTATTCGTGACTATGATTGGGAAAATTTTTTGTTGCTAGGTTCATCCTTTTCGTTAGGGATGTTGATGGCCGAGAATGGAACAGCAAGTGTCCTGGCAAAGGAATTAATCAGTGTCGTTTCACCTGATGAAAGTATTGTAATAAAAATCATAGCAATTGCTATTTTTATCCTTTTATTACGATTTTTATTTGTTGTTCCCTCTTCTGCGATGATCGTTATTTTCCCGATTGTTATGTCTTATTCTGAATTAATAGGTATCCCGCTTGAAAAACTCGCCTTCTTAGTCATTATGATTATTGGAGGGGTGATGGTATTGCCAATTCATTCCCCAACAGCCTTTTTGGCCTATGAAACTGGTATTTTAAAAAAGAAGGAACAATATATCATAGGAATTTTTTCCAGTTTGGTAATTTTGATAACGGCAATTTTTGCAGCAATCTATTATTGGTAAACGGAGGTATAGAATGAAAAACACAGATACTGATCTTATTTTGGAGGAAATAGCGGAATATGTTTTAAATGGTGAAATAGAAAGTCACGAAGCAATTACGACAGCATCACATGTATTAATGGACACATTAGGTTGTGGATTTTTAGCTATGCGTTATCCCGCATGTACCAAACATTTAGGTCCAATTGTCCCTGGCACGGTGGTTCCGAATGGCAGTAGGGTACCAGGTACGCAATATGAGTTAGATCCTGTACAAGCAGCTTTTAATATTGGAACAATCATTCGCTGGCTGGATTACAATGATACTTGGCTTGCAGCTGAATGGGGGCATCCCTCAGATAATTTAGGTGGTATATTAGCTGTTGCTGATTACTTGAGCAGAAAAAACGTTGCTGAAGGAAAAGCTCCTCTTACAATGGATGAATTATTAACTGCAATGGTTAAAGCACATGAAATTCAAGGGGTTTTGGCGCTGGAAAACAGCTTAAATCGGCGGGGGCTTGATCATGTGCTATATGTGAAAGTAGCTACAACTGCTGTTGTTACGAAAATGCTTGGTGGAACGAAGGAAGAAATTATTAATGCGTTGTCAAATGCATGGATCGATAACTCAAGTTTACGTACATATCGGCATTTTCCTATTGCAGGTTCAAGAAAGTCATGGGCCGCTGGTGATGCAACAAGTCGCGGTGTACGGTTAGCCTTGATGGCTGTTAACGGGGAAATGGGCTACAAGACTGCTTTATCTGCCAAAGGATGGGGTTTTGAAGATGTTTTATTTGGCGGTAACAAGCTAGTGTTAGGACGTGAGTTTGGATCCTATGTAATGGAAAATGTCCTATTTAAAATCTCATATCCCGCAGAATTTCATGCACAAACGGCCGCAGAGTGTGCAGTTGGATTACATGATAGCTTACATGGGCGATTTGATGAAATAGAGAAAGTTGTTATTACCACACATGAATCTGCAATTCGAATTATAGATAAAACAGGTCCATTATATAATCCCGCTGATCGTGACCACTGTCTGCAATACATTACAGCAATTGGGCTAATTTTTGGAAATATAACGGCTGATCATTATGAAGATGACGTTGCCCGAGATCCAAGAATCGATCAGATACGGGATCTGATGGAAATTGTGGAAAATGAAAACTATACTAATGACTATTTAAATTCTGAAAAGCGTTCAATTGCAAATGCTGTACAAGTATTTTTTAACGATGGTACCTCCACTAAATTGGTAGAAAGGGAGTATCCATTGGGTCACCGTTTTCGCCGGGAAGAGGGTATTCCAAAATTAAAAGACAAATTCATGGAGAATCTTTCAACACGATTTCCCGAAAAAAAATCACAGGAAATTTACAATATGTGCAATGACTTAACTTATTTGAGGAAAACAGCAGTCCACAACTTTATGGCTAGTTTAGTTATTTGATGGAAGGAGTGGTTTGATGAGTTGGTTAACTCAAAAGCAATCATCACAACAGGAACTGGCAGCTACGTTTTTGAATCTGGTTAAAAGTGAATCAATCTTAAAAATCCCGGGTACACATGATGGAATGGCTGCATTGGTTGCAAAACGTGTTGGCTTTGAGGCGCTTTATTTATCTGGTGCAGCCTATACAGCTAGTAAAGGATTACCGGATTTAGGTATTGTGCATTCAGAGGAAATTGCAGCACGCTCGAAGGAAATCGTTCGAGCAACAGACATGCCACTGTTAGTAGATATAGATACAGGCTATGGTGGCGTACTGAACGTCGTAAAGACGGCAAAGGAAATGCTTGAAGTAAACGTCGCAGCTGTCCAAATGGAAGATCAGGATTTGCCAAAAAAATGTGGACATTTAAATGGGAAAAAACTGGTCACCAGTGAGGAAATGGTGCAAAAAATCAAAGCAATTAAGGAAGTTGTACCTTCGTTAGTAATTGTAGCAAGAACTGATGCAGTTAGTGTTGAAGGACTAGATAGTGCTATTAACCGCGCCAACCTGTATGTTGAAGCGGGAGCAGATATTATATTTTCGGAGGCCTTAACAAAGCAAGAACACTTTGAAAGATTCAAACGGGGAGTTAATGCACCACTTCTAGCAAATATGACTGAATTTGGAAAAACACCTTATTATAGCGCAGGTGAATTTGAAAAGTTTGGCTATAGCATTGTCATTTATCCAGTTACTTCCCTTCGTGTTGCAGCAAAAGCATATGAACGCGTTTTTGAGGAAATCAGTCAAACTGGTACACAGAAGAACATGCTTGATGATATGCAAACAAGAGAGGAATTATATGAAACATTTGATTATTATGGATATGAGGATCTGGATAGCAAAATCGCAAAGACGAAATTATAACGGAATATAAAAAGGACCAGGTCTAGAAACCTGGTCTTTAAAGTTTAAACAATCTTTTCATATGTGTCATTATCACAAATAACATACAGTTCCGCGTCAGCTGGAATTTTTTCATCCAGTCGTCTGTTAATATCCAGGTCTTCGCGATCTGCGATGAGTGTTGCGCCTTGCTTCAATAAATCCTTGAAAGCGTCATGGTAGGTTGACCAATTGTCCTTTTTGGAAATCTTAAACAGGTCTTCGCCGTGCTGTCTGCTGATTAGCTGTGAATATACTTTACTCACACCTTTATACATTGCCGAGCGGACAGCTAAGCTTGAGATGGTCTCCTGCGATAAAATAAATTCGTCTACTTTCACATGTGCGAAGTTAGCGGTGTGTTTTTCTGTTAGGATTTCGACGGTTGTATGTACAGCTGGTGCTAAACGCTCTACTACGATCGCAACAGTTAACGTCTTCGCATCACGTAAGGATGGATCATGGATTTTATCATCCGAAAATATAATGACTGACTTTGCCTTGGAAATGTTGGCTTTATTAAATGTCTCTTCCTCTGTTGTATCCCCTTGGATGTAGTGAACTCTGTCCAGCGTTACATCAAACGGTGATTTTGGCAATGTATCAATAATCACGACTTCAGCAGTTTCATTTGAATTTAAAATTTCATCTACAGCAGACTCTGTTTTCTTTCCCCATCCGATAATAATGATGTGATTTTCCTGTGTATATTCCACTTTACCTTCCTCCCTTTTCTTCCTAAAGATTGAAAATACATCAACAACTTTTCCAATAACTACCCCTAACAGGCCAATTCCTACCATATACATA
The DNA here is from genome assembly GCA_041689365.1 of Virgibacillus sp. GTDB lineage: Bacteria > Bacillota > Bacilli > Bacillales > Amphibacillaceae > Lentibacillus. The sequence goes on along the minus strand of JBDNGJ010000071.1, from coordinate 12,437 downwards.
AGTACGGCAAACAATTTTCCAGCTGCGGTAATCGGCGAGTAATCACCATAACCAACTGTGGAAAAGGTTGTCATGACATAATAGAAAGTATTTAGCAAACTCTCAAAGTTATCAGGCTCCAGGAAGTACATGACAAAGGTGCACAGAACAACAAAAATAACGGTGGAGAGCAACAACGTCAAGTTTCTCATCTTTATTAAGTTTAATCCGAGTTTCACAAAAAAATGCAATGACCTGTCCTCCTAGTTTTACCAACTGTCTATATTTTACCATAAAATGCTATAGTAACCGAAAATAATGGAGAATACCCCAGCGAGGCATCCTCCATTATTTTAAAAGAATAATAGTCCGATAGAAATTGGAATAAAGCTGTACAATAGAATCATCACACAGAAGCCCATAATGTCGCGTACTTTTAAGCCTGCAATAGCGAGGAGTGGCAATGCCCAGAACGGCTGGATCATATTTGTCCACGCGTCACCCCATGCAACAGCCATGGCTGTTTTCGCTGTGTCAGCACCAATTTCCAAGGCTGCCGGAATCATAATTGGCCCCTGCACAGCCCATTGACCGCCACCAGATGGAACGAAGAAATTCACAATTCCTGCACTGATGAAGGTGAATAATGGCAATGTATATTCAGTCGAAATGCTGACGAACCACATGGACATTTCCTGTGACAGACCAGATGCGACCATCATGCCCATAATCCCAGCGTAAAACGGGAACTGAATGATGATGCCGCCAACATTTTTAACTGCTCCCGTTACACTGGTGAGAAAGCGACGTGGTGTTCTATGGAAAATAACGCCTAGGAATAAGAAAATAAAGTTTACGATATTAATATTCAGGTCGAAGCCGTTTTGCGTAAAGTGATAAACAATAAACGCTAGACCCATAATTCCAATTAATAAGGAGATGATCTGACTGTTTTCCAAGCGTTCAGCCGGTGTCATGTCTTCCTTAGCTGGAGATTTCTCCTCTGGCTCAGGATCCTCCGTTTTCCATGTTGAAGCGTCCGTATTGTTTAGCGGGTCGCGTGAATTCATTAAGAACCTGTTCAAAAGTGGAAGTGTAATTAGTAATGTAACGACTATGAAAATATTAAATCCGCTAAAAAGTGTTTCCGTTACAGGAACTGTACCAATTGTATCCTGCAGGAAGTGGTCAGGTGTTGCAATTAATAATGGAATAGAGCCTGAAAAACCACCATGCCACAGCAGGAACCCACTATATGCACTCGCCATTAGTAAGCGATAGTCTACTGATGGAACACGTTTAGCCACATGGATTGCCAGTAATGCGCCAACAACCAGACCAAACCCATAGTTAATCAGACATGCAATTGCAGCAACAAATGTAACAAGTATGATTGCCTGGCCAGGTGAATTCGCAAGCGTACTGATCTTTGCTAACAATCGTTTGACAAGCGGCGTGTTTGCAAGTATGTAGCCAGTTATTACGATAAGCGACATCTGCATGGCAAAAGCCAGTAAGTTCCAGAAACCGTCTCCCCAATATTGCGTCATCTCAATGGCTGTACTGCCCGTGACACCCATACCTAAAAAGAAAACGATAAACGTTAAAATAATTGCAAAAAGAAATGCATCAGGTAAATATCGTTGAACCATTCGGTCGAAAAATGATGTTAATGCTTTCAATTAGAATTCCCCCCTTTGTCTTTGTAAGCGCTTTTTTAAAGTATCAAAAAATTGGACTTGGCGTCAATTGGCTTGTTTGATTGTATGAATTGTTGGACGTAATCATGATTTTTTATGGCCGAAAACTGAATTACTTGTTATGAAAACTGAATAAGTCGTCACGAAGACTGAATAATGTCGGGGAACGACTGAATAATCGCTAAAATCAGGAATAACGACTGAATAATTCGCGTGAAGACTGAATCTGCCGAATGTAAATCACTTGGGACAGACTCCGAGATAAAACCATAGACATATTTAACTATCAATCTTACAATAAGAATAAAGTCGAATGATGCAGGTGAAAAAATGCAAACACAACCATTTAATAAAGTGACAGAAGCAGCCTATTTAACTGCTGACAAGGCATGGAGTTACCGGGCTATTCTGCGTTATTTTTATATACAGCATGAGCGGATGCGTGAATTTCTTTTTCCAGAAGAGATATTCACGTATCTTAAAGATTTACAAGGTTTCGAGGATTACACAGAGGACCAGTTACATCAGGACCTGACGCAGCTTGAGCGGTGGAATAACCTTGTCGCCCGTCAGGAAGTGAGCCGTGCCAGTACGATCGAGGAATTTAAGAAAAAGCGATTCCGCTATCAATGTACCCCGTATACGGTTGAGTTTGAACGGATGCTGCAGAATATGGAAAAAGGCGGTGACGTATTTGGCGGATCACTCGAGCGGAAAGAATTTGAGCGATTGTATCAGGCATTAACCGAAGTAGAAGCGACTATTAAAAAAGAAGAAATGCCCCCAGCGGACGAATGCGCACAGCTTTGGAACGATGTTTTTACATATTTTCGTTCGATTACCCAAAACACCTCTGATTATATCGCACATATCAACAGTGAGGAAGCTGAAGAACGAATGCAAACAGCCGAATTCCTTGTGTTTAAGGATCAGTTTACCACCTATTTGCGTGACTTTATTATTGGATTGCAGCAAACTGCTTTAAAAATTCAACAACTGTTGCAATCTGTTTCCACAGAACAATTGAAACCATTTATTCAGCAAATTATTATCCATCAGCAGCAAGTGCCGCGATTTGAAGATGTCGGTCTTGATGAGAAAGAACTGATTAAGAACCAGGAGGAAACATGGCGCAGTCTGTATGTGTGGTTCATCGGTAATGAACAGTCTGAGAGTGAGCTTGATTTACTGCAGATCCGTACGAATGAACAGATCCGGCGAATCACGCGGATTGTCCAACGTTTGGGGGAGCGCCATCATTATTTTCGCAGCCGGAAGAAAGATTATCTGCATTTGGCAAAATGGTTTGATTCGTTAGCCGATATAAAGGAAGCACATGAATTGTCTTCAGTCGTTTTTGGGGTATTTCATACAAGACATTTGTTCAGCGACCATGTACCGACAGATGATATTTATACAGATGTGTGGGAAGAGACCCCGGTGGAGCATGAAACCAAGCCACGGGTCAGGAATTATCGGGAAAAGACGCGTCCAGGTGCTATTATCAGCCAACAGAAACGAAAAGAGGAAGCACGTAAAGAGCATTTACAAAACAAACAGCTTGAGCAGAAAACATTGGAAAAATACATGACTGGAAATACGATCAAATTGGAGGAATTACCAATCGTAGAGCCATATGTCAGGAAGATGCTGTTAAGCTGGGTTGGTAAAGCGATGTCGAAAAAAGATCGAAAGTTTAAAACGGAGTATGGTCGCCTGGTGAAAGTGACGATGAATAAAGATGAACGGGTGACATTGTATGGCGAAGATGGCGATATCGAGATGCCTGCTGTAACGTTTCAATTCCTGGATGAGGTGAAGACATAAATGGAAGCCAATCAATTTGATGAAAAAGCAGAGAAAGCACTGGGACTGCTACTGGAAAAATTCTGGGTGCTCCGGTTACAGGAACCTGAATTATACCAGATGATACGGGAGCGTGAAAAAGTGTTGAAACGATATGTTGATGATAAGTTAGGATTTGACTTAATTGTTCATCAGCATTTTATTAAACTTGAAAAAATACCTGTAGATGCGAAAAGCTGGATGGGGATCCAGGACTTTCAGGAGCCGCGTGACTATGCGATGTTTTGCTGTGCGTTAGCGTTTACGGAAAATCGCTCAGTTGATGAACAATTTTTACTTTCCGATATTTGTGAGGATATCAAAGACCTTTATCCAGGCGAATTTCCACTTGACTGGACTAATTACAATCACCGGAGATCACTTGTGCGCGTAATTAAATTGCTTGAAAAATTTATGCTTCTTTCATCAGTGGAAGGTGAAATTGACCAGTTTGCGATGAATCAAGAGCAGGAAGTTTTATATGAAACGACGGTATATGCCAGGTATTTCATGCGTTCTTATCCGAAAGATTTATTCGAATATGACTCGGCATCTGACATATTAGCCAGTGAATGGGAGCGGCATGAAGCAGATGAGCGACGTAAACGAGTATATCGTAAACTTCTTGTTTCGCCGGTCGTGCATCGTGAAGGTGAAAATGATCAGGATTTTGCTTATATTCGAAATTACCGCAACCGACTACGTGAGGATATAGAAGAGCATACGATGTTTCGTCTGGAGGTTTTCAAAAATGCAGCACTGCTTGTTTCCGATGAACGAAAACAGGAACTAACATTGTTCCCTGATCAAAAAGCGATTATGGATGTTGCACTGCATACAGCCGCCTATTTAAGAAGTCAGGATACCTACCAGCCTGATGAACTTGGAAACATTCGTATTTCCAGAATAGCACTTGAAGAAGTGATTGATAATGTACAGGCTATTTATGGAAAAGGGTGGAGCAAGCACTACAGAGAAGTTTCGATTGCAACAATCACAAACGAATTGACAGATTTACTGATGGATTGGGAAATGCTTGAGACAGAACAGGTAACACATGCATATGTGATTAAACCGTTATTTGGACGTATTTCGGGGCATTACCCAAAAGACTTTCTGACCAGTGAGGATGAGGGACATGAACAAGAACATTAAATGGAAAATGAATCGGGCGGGGCTCTTAAATTTCTGGTATTACGACGACGAGATTTTCGACTTTGCCGATGGGAAACTATTACTCCGTGGCAGTAACGGTTCAGGTAAATCTGTAACGATGCAGAGTATTTTGCCGGTACTGCTTGATGGAAAAAAATCACCTGACCGCCTGGATCCATTTGGCTCACGGGCACGGAAAATGGAAGATTACTTATTGGGTGAAAAAGAAGTGGTTGACCGGGATGAGCGTACCGGATATTTATTTATTGAATATAAACGGGAAGATACAAACCAATACATCACAACCGGGATTGGCCTGCAGGCGCGACGCCATAAGACAATGAATTTCTGGGGATTTGCGATCACCGATAATCGCCGGATTGGAAAAGACTTCACCCTATACGAAACAGAAAACAACGGTGGCGAAAAGCAGCGCATTCCACTGTCACGCGTTCAGCTTGAAAACCGAATTGGCAGTGGCGGACAGGTCGTTCGCACCCAGGGTGACTATATGAAACTGGTTAACAAGCACATTTTTGGATTCGAGGATATGGAAGCATACGATGATCTAATTAAGCTATTAATTCAATTACGGAGTCCAAAATTATCCAAAGAATTCAGGCCAACAGCAATATATGACATTCTGGAAGCTGCCTTACCGCCATTAACAGATGATGATTTGCGCCATCTTTCCGATACGATTGAACATATGGACCAAACCAAGCAGCAAATCGAGCAGCTTGAGCGTGAGCAGGAAGCATTGAATAAATTGCTGAAACGCTATCATGCCTATAATGAATATAAGCTTGCAGATAAAGCAGCTAACTATATAAACGCTAAGAAGAACTATAATAAGGAAGAAAAAGCCATCACTGAAAAACGTGAACAGGCAAATACACTGGAATCGGAAATATCCAAGCTTAAAGAACGTCAGCATGAGCTTAACCAGACATATAGCGTGCTTGATCAAAAGCGAAGCCGCCTGCAAAGTCATAAAGTATGGAATCTGGAAAAGGAACGAATCGATGAAACAAAGGCACTACAGGATATAACGGATGAACATACAAGAAAAGATAAGGCGCTTACCGAGAAAAAGCGTCAAGAACTAGCAACGAAAGAGATGCAGGCACAGCTTGATGACGAGCTTGGCAAAATAGATCATGAAATGGACGCTATTTTAGAAGATCTGGCAAATGATGCAACTGATGCTTCATTTACACAGCATGCGACCAGCGTTCAGGATTTCACGCGTAACAAGGATAAAGATCACGATTTCGCTGTCTGGAAAAAGGAAGCAGAACAACACTATCAGAAAGTGGAATCCATTACAGATCAACTACGGGACTATGAACGCATGAAAGCAGATATTGCCGAGCTTGATGGCAAAATTGCCTCGACCAAATTGGAAGTCGACCAAATGAAGCAGGAGGAACAGGATTGGTCTGCTATTTTTGAAAAAGATAAACAGGAAAAAATAGCTGAAATCCATACATGGGCCGAGCGTCATTCATTTTTAACTATCGGTGACGATGTATTGCAGCAGACATCACGTGATATGTATCGTCTATATGAACCGGTGAGCTATGAAAAGGTCCGTACTGCATATATAGAAATTGGAAATGAACACCAGCTGAAAATCAATGAATCAATCGCCGGGAAAAATAATCAGGTTACAACACTGGAAAAGGAAGTGGCAACAAAAGAGGAAGAACTCGCTGAACTTAAGGCCAAGCGTGATCCGGAGCCACCAAATCAGCATGAACTGACACGAGATGCACGGGCGAAATTAGCAGCATCCGGTCATCCATTTGTTCCACTTTATGAAGCAGTTGAGTTTCAGGAGCATGTAACGGATGACGTGCGGACAGCTATTGAAGCGGCCTTGATTGATACTGGATTGCTTGATGCGTTAATCACAAGTCAATCGACACCAATCGAACATGATCGTGTGATTCAGCCAAATCCAGCTATGATGGCACATACCCTGGCTGATTATCTAACACCCGATACCGGGGAAGATGCTACTGTATCATCTGAAAAAATTGATGAAGTGTTACGCAGTATTCTGGTTGAAGGCGATGAAGATCCCAGTGGTCTAGCCATCCATGAAGACGGAACATATCACATTGGATTAGTCAAAGGACATGCAGTACCAGTTGAACAAGTGCGTTTCATTGGTAAAAATGCGCGTAAACGGTATCGCCAGGAGCAAATAGCCACTATAACGGCAGCAATTGAATCATTAAACACGAAAAAACAGGACGTATTAGAGGAAATTGATGTGTTGAAAAAAGACATACAGGCAGCTAAAGACGCCATTCTTATTTTTCCAAATGACGAAGATCTGGCGGAAAGCTTTTCCCAGATAAAAGAAAAGCGCTTTGCCATCAAACAGTTTGAAAAGACCCTGCATGACTACGATGAAAAAATGAGTAACATGTATCAGACATACCGTGAAATGAAAGGCAAACTGGATGCCGAAACACGCGACTTTAATATGGAATTTTCCTATGATGCATATCAGGAAGCCAAACGGGTAATGCGTCAATACGAAAAGACTTTGCACGGCTTTATTACGGAGCATACTACCTATCGCCATACACAGGAGCGGCTGCAGCAGGCTGGAAATCGGCTAGGTGAACTGATCGATGAGGTTGATGAGCTTCAGGGTGAATTAAACCTGTTACAAGATAAGCAATCGCATAAACAACAAAACATTGCTGAAATTGAAAAACAACTTGAATCCCATGGTGTAGCAGATATCCGTGATCAGATTCAGCGCGTGCAGGAACAAATAACTGCAACAGACAGTGAACTTAACGAAACTAAAACAGTACTCCCGCAAAAAGAAGCCAATAAAAATATCCTGTCACAGGAAATGGAAACCATCCAGCAAAAGCTCCACTTCTGGCAAAATATGATTGAAGCATGGAAGGAATCATTTAACCAGGAAAAGTCGCTTGAATTTGTACGTGTGTCAGAAGAAGAAACAGATACGGACTCGCTAGCTACGTTGATTGCCAAGGAATACAAGCAATTCCTGAATGATAAAGACCCTTCTGCGATTGAAGGACAATTAACAAATGCGTTTTATGAACAGCATTCCAATTTAATGGAATACCGCATGAGTGAAACGGAAGTGCCGGCAACCGATTACCAATGGATGCTTGACGCTGAATGGACAGACGAACAACGCATTCAAATCGAAAACTGGAAGCAAAAGACAAATCGTCGGTTGATTCAGCTTGATTTTCAAGGAAAGCGCGTAAGCCCGTACTATATTCAGGAGAAAGTGGAAAATGATCGGGTTCGACAACAGACAATGCTCGATGACCAGGATAGGCAGCTTTATGAGGAAATCTTGTTTGATTCTGTCGGCAAAAAACTCCGCAGCCGTATTGCTAGGGCACAAGGATGGACGGAGAAAATGAATAAGCTGATGGTTAACAGTGACTCCTCATCAGGTTTATCATTTTCGATAAAATGGAAGCCGCGAACAGCAGAGACTGAAGCAGAATTGGATACAAAAGAATTAGTCGACCTGCTGCGGCGAGACGCCCGGTTGTTAAAAGAGGAAAATATCGATCAAGTTATCGATCACTTCCGTTCCAAAATAGAACGCGCCAAAGAACTTGTCGAGGTTAAAGGAGAAGGAAATACCTTATTACAGGTATTAAAAGATGTTCTTGATTACCGGAACTGGTTCTCCTTTGTCCTATCGTTTCAACGGGAAGGTGAGCCTAAGCGTGAGCTGACAAACCATGCATTCTACAAGTTCAGCGGTGGTGAAAAGGCGATGGCCATGTATATTCCGCTGTTCACTGCATGTTATTCCAGGTACTTGGAAGCAGACAAAACAGCACCATATATTATTTCACTGGATGAGGCATTTGCAGGTGTCGATGAAAACAATATTCGGGAAATGTTTGAGATTGTGGAAGAGCTCGGGTTTGATTATATAATGAACTCGCAGGTGCTTTGGGGCGATTACGATACCATTTCATCGCTCGCAATCTGTGAACTTGTTCGACCGAAGAATGAGAGCTTCGTATCTGTCATCCGCTATCACTGGGACGGGAATTCACGTAATTTAGTTGTAGATGATGAAGAAGAAACAGAGTTGTTAGAAGGGGAATATCATGGATAAAGCCTTGCAGCAAGCAGTAACATTCTTTAAAAGTGAACAAGCCTATCGTAAGCTGTTTAACCAGTTTAAAAAGAAATATGAATCACTTGGCAGAATAGGTGGAACAGTTCCTGCTAATCTGTTTACTGCTGATGAGCTGGAAGTAATCGGTGGTTTCTTTGGTATGCCAGGATCAAAGTTAGCGTCACGGGGATCGATTTCAATCTCGGCGTTTGAAAATCAATTGGCCGAAACCCGTTTTGGTGAAGTTAGCTTGAAGCAATTGCTCGATGTTTATTTTGGTGAAACGATTATTTCCAAAAAACAGAAGCGGTTGGATAAAGAAGCAAAAAATCGTGAATTTGTGTTGCGGCAGAAGGAAAAACATGATGGTTTAGCGTTTTGGTTTGATTACGTATTGAACGATGGCAGTGAAGTTCGCTGGATATGGTCGTTGATTGAGAAAGAACCAGATTCGTTTGAACGTATGGCGGGGTGGCTATCTGCCGCTTATCGCGCGTTACCGGAAAACCCTGAACGACTGCCAATGTTTAGTCAGCGGATCACCGGAGACCCGCATGCATTTGATTTGCATACGGATTTAGGGAAATTGCTCTTACATGTGCTAATGGTGGACAGCACTGACGGTGGTGTAATTCCTGCCAGTACAGAAGCAGTCAATGAACTGCTGCAGTACTATAAGATTTACCGTGACGACCTATTGAATTATGTGACATGTGCAGGGCTTTACGCACGGACTGAGGGTGGAGCTCACCCAGTTTGGAGTGCTGCTGTTGAGCAAAATACCGTGCAAATTGTACCATTACGGGAATTGATTTCATTGGTAAAAGTTTATCCAGCCAGCGGTTCGGACGTTTGGATTGTGGAAAATTCCGGTGTCTGTGCAACATTGCTGGATTATAAACCGGATGCGCCGATTGTCTGTACGAATGGGCAGTTCACATTAGCGGCGCTGCTGTTACTGGACAAGTTGGTGGAGGCAGGATGCGTGCTGCACTATGCCGGGGATTTTGACCCAGAAGGACTTGGGATGGCACAGCGATTGCTGGTGCGGTATCCGGTTGGGAATGTGAAGTTGTGGCATATGGATGTGCGGTCTTATTTGAGGAGTAACCCTATGAAGGAGCTGTCACAGGAACGAATGGAGAAGCTAAATCGGATTGTACATGAGAATTTGCAGGAAGTGGTTGCTGAGATGCGGAGGATTGGCAAGGCCGGCTATCAGGAATCGTTGGTGGAGCGGATGGTGGAAGACATTAGGTGATTTTTTGAAAAATAGTGGGCGTAAGATAGTGCTAAATTTTCATTTTGCTATCGCATGAGATTGAATTTTCGGGGTGCTTTCAAATCGAAAATTCACACCCGAATTATTCATACCTTTGAATAAAAGCGCTGGGTACAATCATTTTTCTGTTGTGTTATTAAAAAATGTGGTGTGATGAGGAATGTTATAACGAGATACAACTATAAGTGCTGAAATATGGCCGTTTTTGAACACACTTCTCCCTTGGTCTTGAAGGGGCTTTTTAAAAATGAGAAATAATCGAAATATGATTCATTCCAGTTTTAGAGCTTGAATTCGCTGAAGTACATTCCAGAAAAATCTTTGATACACGAAACTTGAAGATAATTTAAAATACAGAGAGCGTCCTGACTTTACTAATTTACTAGCGACCTTAATAACTTTTGATCGTATGGTCTGAATTTGCATGCTTTTTTGTTCTTCCGGAAAGCAGAGTGTGCGCAACCAATTGGTTAAGTTATACGCCAACAGGCTCAGCGACATCCTGACTTCATTCGACTGAAAGGAATGGCTGCTCATTCTGTCCAGATAGAAGCCATCTTTCGCTTCCTTGATATAATTTTCCATTGTCCCTCTTTTTTGATAGGACCGGACAATATCTTCTGGAGTAAATGCGTCGATCAAATTCGTTACAAAGAAGGAATGCGTGAAAAACAATTCGCCTGCCGGGCGAACGGATTGGATAATCACTTTTCTTGGCTTGGACCACGAATTGGCTTGATATTCGGTTTCCTCATAGTAGCACTCCGTCTCTGTCACATCAGATGGCGCGGTGGAAGGATGAAGTTCATCTGCCAGTCGTTGCAGGTTTGGGTTGGATTTCAATCGAATCACGTAATAGACCGATTCATCTTCACATAATTCATATAGCCCCGGGACCGCAAAACCACTGTCACCGCGCACAAATGGTGTCGTCTCCGGGAATTCTTCATTGTAATGGGTGATAAGAGGCTTCACAAAATCCACGACACCATTGGATGTATAGACATTTCCCGGTCGCAGGTCAGCCTTCAGAAAATCAGCTGTCACGCCATCAAAAGCTACCAATGGGTGAAAGCCGACGGTACCATAATGGGTATTAAAGGCTTTTTCCTCCTGGTCACCGTGGGTATCTGCATGGGTAGAATCCAAATCAATGATAAGTGCCTCAGACTCCCTATATTGATGGACTTTATCCAACAGTTCCTGGTTCGCCTGATTTATTTGTTCCATCGATTCATCATCAAATCGTGGGAACAGACGGGATAAACTGGGTTGAGAAGCTAATACATCGGTTCCAATGATTTGCATGAAAACAGGGTCATGTGTCAATTGATTGGCCGCGTCATCTTCGGCATATCCGGCAAGCATTTGATAAATCTTTTGACGAAGCAAATTTTCGTTGGAATGAGCATAATACTGTCTTTCGTCTTTTAGCTTCAAATGGTTGAACAACGTATCGAAAAAACCGATTTTTTCATCAAACTCTCGAAATAAGAACTCACCTGTATCGGAGGAAAGAGCACCTCCAACGTTCGATAATTTAATTTGACGATTGAAATCCATCGTTATTTGCGGTAAAGTAGCCATTATAAGAATCCTTTCTGTTGGTTATTTGTTCGCACTTTAACCCTACCAGAAATGGATTCTTTTTTCATTTATTTGATGAACTATCGAAACAAGAGTGAAGCTAGACAGACAAGCACTATTCGGTGATTCAAAGAGTATCTATGAATAATTCAGGTCACATTATGTTCGCTTGTTGTAGGAAAGTGCCATGCTATGATAGATATACTAAAGTGTGGAGGCGATAGGCAATGAGCAATGTTACGATCGATGATTTATTTTTGGCCATTAAGGAATTGTCAGCCGATGTGGGAGAAATAAAGAAAAGTGTCAGTAGTTTAGATAATAGAGTAAGTAATATAGAAACGAAATTAGATTGTATAGAAACTATGGAAGGAAATATTGAAGCAGAAGTGAAAGAAATAAGGAAGATAGACGCAGAATAGACCATAAACTTGGTATTTTTTCCAGAGATCTTGGAGATGCAAGAGCACATATTGCGATATTGCAAAAAGAAAAGGGAATATATTAAAAGCGTGCCATGTGCAGGCTTATTTTTTTTGACCATTTTACAGCCCAGAATATATTTAAAAATTTTTCCAAAAAAGATTTAAATATTAGCGAACGTTGCCGATATAAGTAATACATCATCATGATGAATGAATGTTATGGCCATAACATCAGAAGGACATGCGAGACATAAGGATGTGACTCGCAAAAAAATACACTTACATGGAGGTAAGGAAAACATGATTATTAATCA
>JBDNGJ010000070.1:0-54130 GCA_041689365.1 Virgibacillus sp. | reverse complement strand
TGTCATGCTTGTTTGCATGCAACTACTATTATACAAGAGGTTGTCCTATAGTGGCTCTCCATCCCGCAAAGGGTGGCTCTATTCTTTGCAATGACTGGCTCAAAACTCCGCATAAGTGGCTCAATTCATCTGCAATAATCAACCTGTGCATAAATCGTTTTCCCCCTTTTTTATTTATCAGAAAAGTACGAATAGTACCTCCCTTCAATTAATTTAAAATTCAATAATCATGTTACAATATTCCTAAAATAATGTCAATTTTTTCAAAATAATTCTAAATAATTACTTCATGTCCAGTTCACCCTCCATAGAATTAAGAATACAGAAATTAAGAAATTGATAATAAGATCTTTAGAGTATTTATGTAGTTAAAAGTGTGTTGTATGTTAGAATAAGGAGAATTATACATTTATTTAAACGGAGGAAAGTCTAATGGAAAGAGTAATTACTTACGGAACTTTTGACTTGATTCACACTGGTCATATTAATTTGTTAAAACGTGCAAAAGAAATGGGCGATTACTTAATTGTTAGGATCATAACAGATGACTTTAATGACATTGATTAAAAAGGCATATCACTCTTTTAAAGACCACAAAATAATACTAGAGTCTATCCGTTATGTTGACATTGTAATCCCAGAAATTACATGGGAACAAAAAGTTGATGATATAAAAAAATTTGATGATATTTTTACATGGGGGATGACTAGAAAGATGAATTTGATTTTTTAAAGAAATTATGTAAAGTTATATATTTACCGCGCACAGAAGGAATTTCTACCCCTGAAATTTTAAAAGGAATATCTGAAGGTAAGTGATTTATCTAAGTTCAGATACCCCTTTTTATAGATGCCAAAAAAACGATCCTTATTTACCTTTCACCAAAAACCATCCGTTTTTCAGATTCTCACGATTGTAGTAAAAACGTTCATTATCCTCGTGTCTAGTCACTTTACCACCTGATGCTTCCACAATTGCTTGTCCAGCCCCTGTATCCCATTCCATTGTTGGGGCGTAACGTGGGTAGTAATCTGCTTTACCTTCTGCCACTAAGCAGAATTTAAGCGAACTTCCAGCCGAGACTACATCCACTGCACGATTCTCGCGCAATCCTTCAATAAATTCTTCCGTTTCCGCTGACATATGTGAGCGGCTTGCGACAACATTGACTACATCAGCATCGTTAACTTCTGGCAAACGAATGCTTTCAGAAACTAACGTCTCATCGTCCGTGATATTCTTTTTAGATGCCTCTTCTAATTTAAATGCACCTACGCCTTCACGGCCAAAATAAAAAGTATCCAGTACTGGTGCATAGATGGCTCCCATAGTCGGGTACTTTTCTTCGATCAGTGCAATATTTACCGTGAATTCACCATTTTTCTTAATGAATTCTTTTGTTCCATCAAGGGGATCCACCAGGAAAAATGCAGTCCAATCTTTACGTTCTTCATAGGAAATATCTGTGCCTTCCTCACTTAGAATAGGAATAGCCGAGTACTCACTCTGCAAGCCTTTCATAATAGTTTGATGTGAACGTTGGTCAGCCTGCGTTAATGGTGAGTCGTCTTCCTTCGTTTCAACTTGAATATCTTTATCGTAAACATCTAAAATCTCTTGGCCTGCTTCCAATGAAATTTCAAGCAACTTTGTTAAACTAACATCAGCCATTATTCCAGGTATCCTTTCTCTTTCAGGTAAGTTACAATTTTTTGTACAGATTCCTCAAGCGTTAATTTATCGGTATCAATTGTTACTTCTGGATCTTTAGGCTCTTCGTATGGAGCATCAATTCCAGTGAATCCTTTAATTTCTCCAGCACGCGCCTTTTTGTATAAGCCTTTTGGATCACGTGATTCACACGTTTCGACACTTGCGTCCACAAATACTTCAATAAATTCGTCATTCTCCATAAGTTCACGTACTTCATCACGATCCTCGCGATATGGTGAAATAAATGCAGACAATGTAAATAGTCCAGCATCAACCATCAACTTCGAAACTTCTCCAATACGACGAATATTTTCTTTGCGATCTTCCGGACTAAATCCTAGATTTTTATTTAAACCGTGACGAACGTTGTCTCCATCTAAGCGATAGGTACGTACTCCTTGAGAATAAAGTTCTTTTTCCAGTTCAACAGATACCGTAGATTTTCCAGAACCAGATAGACCTGTAAACCATATCACTGCGCTTTTGTGATTGTTCAATTCCCGTCTAGCTGACTTAGTTACCTTCGATTCGTGCCATACGATGTTTTCTGAATTTGCCATGTTATTTTCCTCCTAGAACCATACATTATATATTATTGTGACAGATGTAATCATAACTAAAATACTGAGGGGTGTACCAACTTTTATATAATCTTTAAACGTATATCCACCAGGGCCATAGACAATCAGATTGGTCTGATAGCCAATTGGTGTAATAAAGCTTGCTGACGCAGCAATCGCAACCGTTACCGCAAATCCCATTGGGTCAACATCAAGCTGTGGTGCAAGTTCAAGGACAATAGGAATCATTAAGACAGCTGCTGCAGTATTCGTGATTAACTCCGTAAACAGATTTGTCAAAAAGTAAATCATAAATAAAATAGCCAACAACCCTAATGGTTCACCGAAGTTTACAAGACCATTCGCAAGCCATTCTGCCAATCCTGTTTCCGTCATAGCAGTTCCAATTCCAAGTGCACTTGCAATTAATAACAATACGTCAAACTGAACATATTGTTTTGCCTCTCCTGGGGTGAGGATTTTTGTAGCCAGTAATATAAGGACAGCTAATGCCATTGCCTTGAACATGCTCAACACACCGGCTGTAACCAGTGCAATCATAACTATTAGCAGTGCGATGGAAAACCAGCCTTTTGCCGGATTCTGTTTAAGTGTTTTTGGTGTATCCAGTGAGGATACAACATAAAAATCATTGGATTGATAATGCTTTTCCAAAAAGTCCGTGCCAGCAAGCAATAGCAGTGTGTCACCAGGACGCAGAACAATCTCCCCTACCTTACTTTTAATTCGTTCATTGTTTCGGTGAACTGCAATTACACCTGCATCATATTTCGAACGGAACTGAGTTTCTTTAATAGATCTTGAAGTTAAGGATGATTGATGTGATACAACAACTTCAATCAAATTGGAATTACCATTCTTCAAGTCATTCAGCCCAATATTTGTACCTGTCTCAAGTGTCAGACCTTTTATTTTCTCCAACTCAGCAATTGTCGTTATCAGGCCAGTAAATATTAGCCTGTCGCCTTTCTTAATGATGGTCGTCGACTTAACCGGTGAAATGTGCTCCTTTTGGCGGATTATCTCTACTAAGTAAAGACCTTTCAAATCACGGAGTCCCGCATTCTTAATACTTTTGCCGACATGTTGAAATGCCTCCGTTACATGCATTTCAGCTATATATTCTTTAGAATCTTCCTTCACCTTCTGACTGAATCCTTTATTATCTGGAAGTAAGCGATGACCAATCGTAAATAAGAAAATAAGGCCGACAATTGCAATCGGGACACCGACTACTGCTAGCGTAAACAGTGAAAAGCCGTCAAAGCCATGATCAACCAGCATCCCATGAACTACTAAATTTGTAGAAGTACCGATTAATGTAATCGTTCCACCTAGGATAGTTACGTACGACAGTGGTATTAAATACTTAGATGGTGCAATCCCACGATCCTCACACCACTTTTTAATGATTGGCGTGAATGTTACGACAATCGGTGTATTATTCAAAAAGGCTGAAAATGCAGAGGTAGGAACGAAAAAGCGTAACATGGAACCTGTTTGAGTTTTACTATTCTTAAGCCATTTTTCCATTAGGCGATCAATCAAACCACTTTTTTGGACTGATCCGGCTACAATGAATAATAAAGCGATTGTTAACATTCCCTCATTAGAAAAACCACTCAACGCTTGTTCTGTTGTTATAATGTCGGGCGTTATGAATAATATAACCAATACTGAAAAAATAACCATGTCAGGCCGGGCTATTTCAAAAAGTAACCCGACTAGCATGGCTATGATCAAGATTAGAACAAAAATCATTTCAAATGACATGGGAGCATGTCCCCTTTTTAGTTTTGTTGCATCCCTTTAATTAAAATGTCAGCAACTTCAGGACGTGAAAATTCTTTTGGAGGACGTTCCCCATTACGTAATTTTTCGCGTACTTTTGTTCCACTTAAATGTACATGGTATTCCTTACCATGCGGGCATGTCTTTGCAGTTCCCATGTTTCCACACTCTGTGCAGAAGAAAGCATGCTCAAATTTAAAGATTTGAATTCCAAGCTCTTCTTCAAACTGTGAAATAAACTCTTGGGCTTCGTACGTTCCATAATAATCGCCCACACCAGCATGGTCACGGCCGACAATGAAGTGTGTGCAGCCAAAGTTTTTACGGACAA
Organism: Virgibacillus sp.; assembly: GCA_041689365.1. Lineage (GTDB taxonomy): Bacteria > Bacillota > Bacilli > Bacillales > Amphibacillaceae > Lentibacillus. The sequence continues at coordinate 49,713 of JBDNGJ010000070.1, read as the reverse complement.
TCGCATGCAAAACAGATTCTTTCGGACCAGCATAACGCATCGCTGCAGGATAAATTGCAAGACGAGTACGCTCCGCAGGGTAATAGTGTTTAAGAATCGCCTGATAACTTTCCATCCGGATATCTGCTGGAATATCATCAGATTTTGTTTCACCTACTAGTGGATTTAACAGTAATCCATCAACAGCTTCTAATGCACACTTTTGAATGTACTCATGTGCACGATGAACAGGATTACGTGTTTGGAACCCAACGATCGTTTTCCAGCCTAAATCAGCAAACATTTGACGTGTCTGATTTGGATCCATATAGAATTTATTAAACACGCCATGATCAGGACGGTTCAATAACGTAATTGGTCCACCTAAGTATACATCTCCACGCTCATAAAGTTTTTTAACACCTGGATGGGCTTCTTCTGTAGTCCCATAAACATTTTGAGCTTCTAATTTCTCATCATACATATACTTTTCTTCTAGTTTAATCGTTCCATAAATGATTCCATCTTCACCTTTAAGTGCGATTTCCTCACCTAATTTATACTGTTCAGCTTCATTTTCTGTAACAGACAGTGTAATCGGGACCGTCCATACTGTACCATCAGCTAAATGATTGTTATTAACAACACCTTCATAATCAGCTTGTCCCATAAAACCAGTTAAAGGACTGAAACCCCCGATACCGATTAATTCGATATCTGAAACGACCCAAGGGTTAGCTTGAATTGTCTTAAGTGATTCAGCTTTTGATAATGCTTCTGCTTTTTCTTGTTCCGATAGTTCACGGTTTACCAAAGAACCGCCGTGTGGTTGATTCGACATTTTCTGACCTCCATATGTATTTATTGTTTAGATAATGTCTTTTAGCAAATGTAAATATAATAAAACACACTTATATATTTTAACATAAAAACTTGTAGCTTTGAAAAACTTTGATGAATAAGTCTTATCGATATTCTATAGATTAACTTATACCGATGTTTATCCACATCTATAGCATCAATAAATACAGAAATTAAAGAATTGGCAGTAAAGTCTTAGAGAAGTGATGTAATTAAATGTTGAGTGTTAGAATACGAAAAATTATACATTTTTTAATGAAGGAACTATTGAACAAGTAAATCTTTACGGAACATTGACTTATGAGCTCTAATACACACCCCTTCATAAAGGGTAATGGAATTTGACGTTCCGAATGATTGTACATGATTTTCGTACTCCAGATGAATCAACAAGCACCTAATTAATTACCTGGTGAATATCTTCGTTGGTAATATTTTTTAAGTAAACTATTAGAATATAAATGTGCTGTTCACTTAAAGTAGGACAAATACTAATAAAATCATTCACTCTAAATAATAGACATGGCTGTATCCATAATTATTCAGCTTTTTATATTGTTCTATTTTGGGAAACTTCTCAACAATAGACTTTATGATTGATTCATCATTAGAATGAATATATACAACAAATTCATCATAATTGGTATTTTGGTACAGAGAATCAAGATCTTTTATATTATAAAAAGTTACACTTTTATAATGAGATAATTCAACATAATTAGTCGGTATCTTCCATACTTTATCATATATAAAAATACTGTTTTTATCACTATATTGCTCGGCAATTTTTATTGATTCCTCACTGTCCAATTTCAAATATTCAAATGAGGTTGTCTTGGTATATCCATTTATACATATTATAATTAGCAACGTGCAAACAATCAACATAGATATATTCTTAGAGAAAAAAAGTTTAACTACCTGAAATAATAATGGCACAATAGCAAGTATTAATATAGGAAAAATTGGCTGTAAATATCTTTCTGACTGGTAAACAGCAATATTGGAAATAAGTAAGAAATATAAAGTACAAGCTATTAACATAAATAAAATTTTCAATATAGATTGATGTTCTAAAATAGCCTTAGAATTTCTCTTTCTACGAAGCCATAAGGTTATACAAGTGATAGAAATAACAGTGACTAAAAATAATAAATAGCCTCCAAACAAATTGTTGCTTATTATTTTCCAAAACCCTTTAGCGGATTGAAGGTAACCATCTGCATTCGTGAAGTTTTCTATTGATTCTTCTCCACGACTTCCTCCACCAAATATATGATTATAAACACTTGGGAAAATAACCACGACCGAAGTAATTGTTAATATATAGGTCCCTATATATATAAATAATTCTTTAAATCTTTTCCGATACACTAAAAGAAAAACAAATAAAGCACAAATGAAAAATGTAAAAACTAAAAAGTAATAGTGCGTTAAAGCACCAGCTACAGAGACTAAAAACAAAGATAAATAAAACTTGTAGTTTACAGTGGTTACTTTATTAATATGCTTTATGTGAATGTAAGATATCAATAAGCAGAAGAACATCGTCATTACATACATTCTAATAAACATCATGTCCGATATAACCCCTGGGTTAATTGCCCAAAACAAACTGGTTATATAAGCAATATTTTTATTATTCGTTATTAGAAGTGAGAATTTATATAACAGGAAGATTATGAGAGCATTAAAAAAAATATTTACGGCTATTCCAATATATTTACTGAATACATCCGGAATAAAGGAACTTATAGTATGAATTATTACGTAATAAAAAGGAGGATGTACATCATTAGCCTGATTTCTCCATACATTTTTATAATCAAAATTAGTTTCATCTGTTGTGGTTAGAAACCTTTCCTGAAATTGCCCATAGGATTCATACTTCTCACCTGGACTAAGGTCTATATAACTTGTACTGTTGGAAAGACTGTAGGTTAAAAGTTCATCGATATGGTAGTTTACTTTTTGAGTGGAAAAAAATAAGATAAGCATTGTTGAAAGTAGGACAATAGAAATAATCAAAATATTGCCTTTAATAAATTTAGTACTATTTCCCATATTAATAAAACTCCGTTTCTTTTCTGTAGGATAAATTTTGCAATCCATAAATATGCTTCGTCTTATAGGTGCTTACATTCAAAATATCTATAACAATAGGAATTAGTCTGTGATACAGCTATTCCTTTTTACTTTTCACTATTTTAAAATATTATGATTGTCCATCAAACTTCAATGCCCAAGCGGCTCAGCAGCGTCTATTTTAAATAGTATTAACTAGATCTTAATGAAATTGATAAGGTTGATATCTGAATTAAATTAAGTATCCTTATCCACTTCTGTTTTCGAAAATATAAATAATTTACTTGTTATATAGTTGAATATAACAACAACTACATTAGCTATTACTTTTGTTACTAAGTCATCTAAATATAAAAATTCAATTATTATATACATAACAAGTAGATCAACTAAAAGGGAAAGAATTCGGTAATATACAAATAGACAAAAACTTTTGATAGTTTGAAAAAGAGAAGCATAGATAGTATTGAAAACATACCTTTTATTGGTGTAATATGCAAATAAGACTGCTACAATCCAAGCAATTACTGTTGCGGTCTGGTAACTAAATGAAAAAAACTTGGTCAAAAAAACATAAACTAGTATATTTATCAAAGTAGTCAAAACTCCAAAGATAATATAATTAGTTATTTCTTTACTCATTTTCATGTATAACTAAATCCTTTTTTCATTATATTCTTGAACCAGATACACCGGTCTCTTTTTGGATTCATTGAAAATACGCCCTAGGTACTCTCCTATAACGCCAAGAGAGAGCAGTTGAATTCCGCCCAAGAATAAAATTACACTCATTAAAGAAGGATAACCAGAGACTGATTCACCAAACACTAATGTCTTAAAAATAACAATAAACATATAGATGAAAGCCCCCATGGAAATTAAAACCCCAAAATATGAGGAAATCTTTAGGGGATATGTGGTGAAGGAAGTAACTCCCTCTATCGCTAAATTAACTAATTTGGTATAGTTCCATTTTGTTTCTCCTGCAGCACGAGGATCCCTGCTAAATGATATTTCTTTTTTCTTAAACCCTAACCAACTAAATAGTCCCTTAGTATATCTTTGTGTCTCCCTTAATTGACGTAGTGCATTGACGCAACGTCGGTCAAGCAAACGAAAATCTCCAGTGTCCTCTTGAATAGGAATGGAAGTTGTCTTCCTCAGAACTTTATAAAATGTTTTAGAGCTCCACTTTTTCAGCCATGTTTCCCCTTGTCGATCACTCCGTTTAGCATATACATCATTATACCCTTGTTCCCAGTAATAAATCATTTCGGAAATTAATTCAGGTGGATCTTGTAAATCAGCATCTATTATTACAACTGCATCACCTTTAGAATAATCAAATCCTGCTAGCATGGCAACTTCTTTACCAAAATTTCTTGATAAGTCCACATAAGAAATCCTTTGGTCAATATCACGTAATTTTTTAATGATTGTTAGAGTCTGATCACTACTTCCATCATTAACAAATAAAATTTCAAAATTATAGCCAGTAATATTTTTTGTTACATCTTTTATTCTACTGTAGAACTCTTCTATAACTTTCTCCTCGTTATAAGCTGGTACCATAATGGTAATTAACTTTTGCATTTTTGGCCTCCTCGGTAACAATGATTAATGTTCTATTATTTTTTCAAAAAGTGAAGATAAACTATAGCTAAGTAACTATTAAAATTGCTAAATCCATCAAAAAATTATAACATATTTCCTATTCTCTTGATAGTTAATTCCATACTCACAATTACTCATTTTTAAAAATACAAAGGGTGGAAAACGTTCATCAGTTCCCTTCATAAAAAAGTACTAACCTCTCGTCATATAGTCTGACTGATGAAAAGAGAGACTTTAGAATGGATTAGCTTAAGGCCATTCTTCATTATACTCAAACCTAAAGATACCCTTTCCTCTCTAAGAAAATGGTTCCATATCTTATAAAAGGTATATGGAATACTCCTCTAGTCTTTTGGTTATTTGCCGGTTATCCTTTTATAAAAGGCCTTGGGAGTAATTCCTTTTTTACACTTTAAATCCCTTTTACCCACAGTGGCTATCCTTATGGATTTCATTTGTTAATAGATGATTAGGTGTAGTTTAGATTAACTGATAAATAGTATGTCCTGATAATTACTATATAAAAGGGTAGAAAAGGAACTTATTCGGCTTTCCCTCAAAGAAGTAAAATACTTAGGTGGTATTTTCCAAACTCAATATTTAATGGGGAATTCAATCCTTAATATAAATCGAATTTGCCATTTCTAAATTACCTGCTACTACCGTTTTATTAAACCCCTTTGTTATATTTATCCCTGAAAATCTTATCTTTCTTTTTGGCTAATAATATGTGATAATATATGAATTGAAAAACTAAAAAGTCATATCATTAGTTTTTCGGGAAATTTTTATGAGGTGATATAATGACATTTAATGAAGTTATGGCGTTAATTATGCCTTCCATTGTTGCGTTGCTTTTTTATTCAAAAATAATAAAAAGAAATATAACATGGTTCGAAGCGATTAGTACCTTCGCTTTATTTATGTTTATTACAAATGTTATATGTTATGGAATACTAACTATTATACTAAACACTACGTCTCTATTATTCACGATCACATTTACGATGAAATACAGCATTTTGGCTATTGTCATTGCGGTATTAGTCGCAATCTTATACAGATTTATAGAGCTAAATATCAATATAAATTTGAAAGTTGAGTCAGCAAATGAAAAAAAAGATTAATGTATTGGTAACTTTTTTAACCGTTTTACTATTAATTTTGTCTGCACTTATTTTTAATATCTCAAAGTATATTCGTGATGACTTTCCAAATCAAAACATAGATGAAATGCTGTTCTATCTTACGAATGGGGTGGGCGGTACTTCAGGTGATGTGATTATTACTGCTATTAAACAAGGGCTACTTCCATTCTTAATCACCTTAATTCTTATACTAATCCCAATTGTCCGTCTTAGCAAAAGAGAACATATACTTGAAACAAAAATAAGAAAGAAAAAACTCAACTTTAATCTTTTTCCTTTAAAAAGATTAAAGTTAATTTACGCTTTTGTAATTTTAATTCTATCTTTATTTTTCAGTTATAAAATGCTTGGAGTAGATAGTTATATTGATAGGTTAACGAATTACTCTCCTTTTATAGAAGATAACTATGTAAGTGGTACGGATGTTTCGATTGGTTTTCCAGAAGAAAAAAGGAATTTGATTGTTTTATATCTAGAATCAATGGAAAACTCATTGATAAATAAGGAAAGCGGAGGCGGCTGGGATTATAATGTTATCCCGGAATTAACAAGTTTGGCTAAAAATAATATTAATTTTTCTAATACTAATAAGATAGGTGGGCCCTTCCCCGTTCCAGGTACAGATTGGACTGCAGCAGCTCTTGTTTCAACAACAACTGGTTTGCCATTAAAGGTTCCAGTAAGCGGTAATCAATACACCTCATCTGAGGACTTCTTGGCAGGTGCTTATTCATTAGGTGATGTTTTACGTAATCAAGGCTATAATTTGTCAGCCATGTTCGGTTCAGATTCAGATTTTGGAGGGCGCAAAAGTTTCTATAAAAGACATGGAGATTATAATATATTTGATGTTAATACAGCTATTAAAGAGGGGAAAATGAGAAAAGAGGATAAAGTTTGGTGGGGGTTCGATGATTCACATTTATTTAAGTGGGCAAAAGAAGAAATTACTTCTTTAGCTGATAAAGAAAAACCTTTCAGCTTCACATTTTTAACAGCTAACACACATTTTGTGGATGGATATCTTGAGAATGAAGCAAAACAAAAATTTGATAGCCAATATGAAAATGTGTATGCTTATTCATCTAAACAAGCAGTTGAATTTGTAAAGTGGTTGAAACAACAGGATTTTTATGATAGTACAACACTTGTTATCATTGGCGATCATCTTAGTATGCAAGGTGGAGGATTCTTCCCTTCACACACATATGACGGTTATGAGCGTACTATTTATAACGCTTTTATAAATTCTGCAGCAGAGCCAGTCAATGCTAAAAATCGCACATTCTCACCCTTAGATTTTTACCCGACAATTCTAGCAAGCATTGGTGCTGATATTGAAGGAAATCGCTTAGGATTAGGGACAAACCTCTTCTCAGATAGAAAAACACTGGAAGAGAAATTTGGTTTAAAGTATGTATCCAATGAATTAGAAAAAAATTCCAACTTTTATAACACAGAAATTTTGCAAGGTGATTATATAGAATTATTGAAGGAAGCAAACGAGGACAAATAAAGATTTTCATTACTTGTTATCCAAAGAAGATGTCGCCAAATAGATCTTCATATAAAATCACTTAGAACTTTATTCCTTTCGTTGTGCCTTTTTAGTTCAGTTATATTTTTTGATGTTTATGCCGTATTTTCCATAACGTATATATGTGGTAAAGTTAAGTCATCAAATAACACAATGTAGAGGTGTAAATCACATTATGATTAACACCTCTCTTTATATATATAACAGCTATCACCAGTTATAACAACATTATCAGAATGCTAATTCAGCCTCTATAACAAACGCATATAGACATACGCTCAATATGAGGATTCATATGTCAAACCGGTTCCAGTAAAAGTGGTATTTTGAGGCTGATTCGTTGTTGCTAAAAGTATCAAACTTTATTTCATATGGATGTATTACATACGATAAGGAATGTTATCATATAACTTTCCTATAATTAGCCCTAACATGGACAGTGTTAGAATATAGCGTAAAATAAGAGCGTAAATAGGAGGATTGTATCATGAAAAAAGTAATCACCTATGGAACATTTGACTTAATCCACGTAGGGCATGTTAACTTGTTGCGCCGTGCAAAAGAGTTAGGAGATTATTTAATCGTTGGTTTATCCACAGATAATTTTAATAAAAATAAAAACAAAAAAGCTTATTATTCTTTCGATGACCGCAAAGTAATATTAGAATCAATCCAGTATGTAGATTTGGTAATCGCAGAAAGCAATTGGAAACAGAAAACGAGTGATATTAGAACATATGATGTAGATCTATTTGTAATGGGAGATGACTGGAAAGGTAGCTTTGACTTTCTAAAGGAAACTTGTGAAGTTGTTTATTTACCTAGAACTACCGGTATATCCACTTCAAGTGTAAAAAAGAGAATATCAAAAACATGATATATCACTATCGTTATTCCCACTTTTGTCGTTTGTGAACCTTCTTTTTTTAATGATATCATTTTAAACATATTGACCTTTTCTTTTTCTTGAATGGACCAATTTTCGTATTCTTCCACTTCACAACTTTCTCGCACTTCCCCTTCTGAGCTAATTATTGAGGTGCTTGAGTGGACCTTACTCCAGTTCACTAGCTGAACATCAATTTAAAGTAAACGGAAAATTGTATCTTGCAAAAAAGGATATTTCCTTACAAGAAACCGTCCATCTCTAAGGTAATTTCACTATAGAAGAACCGTTTATAACGACTTACTTTCCTCCTCCAACTTAGTTGAACTTAAGTGAACTTCCAGCAGATATCACTTCTCCCTTGTGATTTTTGCGTAAAATACCTCGAACTTTTCGGTCTCAGCTTACGTATGAGACCAGCATATATTTAACTTTTTTGTTTTGTTAAGTAAGAAGTGAATCATTTCGGTCTTCTATTTCGTCTAATTATGTAGTCATTTAAAAATATGAAATATTTATTACAGGATTGTAATAAAAAATTAGTTTACCAAACACTTATTTCATAGTAAAATAAAGGTTAGTTTTTGATTACGTTAAACATTTGATTATGTAATTCCTAATAAACATATACTTTTAAATAGGTACTAAACTAGAGGAGATTCTTTTATGTCTGAAAACTCAAGAAAAACGTTAAGAAAAAGCAAAAAACGTAAACTTCGGAAAAGAGCAATTTTTATATTAGTTCCAGCCGTTATCGCATTTATCGGTTTATCATATGCGGCATATTTATACGTGAAAGCAGATACTGTATTATCTGATTCCTACCAGGATGATGGCAGAGAAAAATCGGATCTCCGTGAAGAAAAAGTTGACCCAAGTGAGGACAATGTTTCCATTTTGATTGCTGGTGTTGATGCTAGTGATGTGCGAAACAATGAAGATCATTCTAGAACCGACACGCTAATGCTTGCTACATTGAACAAGGAAGAGAAAAGCGTCAAAATGCTAAGCATTCCACGTGATTCTTACGTGTATATACCGGAGGTCGGCTATGAGTCAAAAATTAACCATGCACATGCTTATGGCGGTATAGATGCCACAGTGAAAACAGTTGAAAATCTAATGGATATTCCAGTCGATTATTATGTAAAACTTAATTTCGAAGCATTTATTGATGTAGTGAATGCGGTTAATGGAATAACAGTTAATGTCCCTTATGAATTATATGAACAAAATTCAAACGATGTCAAAGGTGCAGTACACCTAGTGCCGGGTGAGCAAGAACTAAACGGTGAAGAAGCACTTGCTCTAGCACGAACTAGAAAATACGATAATGACATTGAACGCGGTAAACGCCAACAAAAAATTATTAAATCCGTAATCAAAAAGACAATCTCAATAGATTCTATTTTGAAATATGACGACATTATTGAAGCTGTTGGCAAGAACATGGCTACAAACATGAAATTCGATGAAATGAAAAGTTTTATTTCATACGGGACAGGTAACGGTAGTCTCAGTTTTGAGACATATACGTTAGAAGGTAGTGACTATCAGCCAGATGATACGTACTACTGGAAACTGGATGATATTGCACTTAATGAAACAAAAGAAATGTTTAAACACCATCTTGAAATTGATAGCACAACAACCGCTTCTGACATGGATGAGACTACAACTACTTCCGGATACCAATCTAATTCTTGATAATATTAAATAAGAGCTTTCCCCTTAATCATTAGGGGGAAAGCTCTTATTATTGAGAAAAAGCTACTCATCAGACATTCTATTCAACGGGTAAGCAGGTCCTAGATGATTCACAAATAACAAATTCAACATCTATTGCCTTTTTTCCAACCTTTCCTTTAGGAACTAATTTTAAAAATCATTATAAATTTTCTTTTTAAACTTTATATTTTTAAATATCGCCCATAGTAAAGTAACTTTTCGATTAACTTGTTTAAATGACGTGTAAAAATTGTTCTGTATTGGCCAAATAGCATCATACTTTTCAACATATCTTGAAGAATCTATCTCAAGAAAATTCTCTACTGCTTCGACTTGATTATTTTGTACTAAGTTTTTCTTTACTTTATTTAAATATATAAAACCATCAAAAGCAATAGCCTGTGATTTAAACGCTTCAATCGCACGAATTTTATCATCATACTCGTCTGTTATATCAACGGCAAAATTTATATTCTCCTTGGGAACAGGGCAATTAACCTCGTACAATCGAATTGTAAAATCCATATCCAGAGTCTTCAAAGTATCCGACAAAATTTTACCTGTTGCCATATGGTCTTTATGAGCGTCCACAAATGGAGTGGAATAAATCACATCAGGTCTTACCTCTAATATAACATCCTTTAGCAGCTGCTGAGAATATTCATCACTCTTTGCATGTCCATCTTGAAGATCCATGTAATGAATTTGGTTGATACCTAAAATTGATTTTACTTGTTCCATTTCCTGTTTACGTATATTGGAAAGGTTTGACTTGTCCATTTCACTAACACTTGAAGACCCATCAGTAATAAATACACAATGTACCCTTGCCCCGGACTTACTATGTTTTTTTATTGTGCCCCCAAGCCCGATTGTTTCATCGTCCATATGGGGAGCTAATATCATCACACTTTTGTCGTCACTGATCTCAGACAACTTAATATTACTCTTATAATGATTGTTTAACACAATTGAAGTTATTGGGTATAATATGGGCTTCAACACATTTATCACTATTTTCTTTATCATACACTTTCTCCAATCCAGGGATTCACTTTAAGATAATTTTTCATAGTTATATTTTTGCATTTTGTCGCCACATATTTGTTCAATTTTCTTTAAATTGTAATCCCCAAAAAAGTCAATTTTATCAACACTCTGATTACCTGCTGGCTGATATTGTATATCTACCTTATCAGAGATATCATTTACTAATGGCAGGTTTAACTGTTTAGCTAACTCCTCAATTGATTTTACTTTATCCTTTTTAAAATCCTCATATCTAATTAAAATGAAGTCATCTTTATTTTGTTCATAAATCTCTATGCATTTTAACCATCTATGGGCCATCCACTCAATGAAATTCTCACCCTCAACACCTAACCAGCGACTATCTATTACTTTCTTCCAGTTTTCATTTGCGGAATCCCATTTTTCCTTATAATTTACTTCAATATTATCTTCATTACCTGGGATATCTACTCTGTTTAAGACGCTCCTAATATTATCATATGGATTACGTACTATGAATACATTTTTGGGAGAATTAAAGTAGGACTTAATATAATTGTATAAAAAAGTTAATGATGGTTCTTTAATTATATCCTTTGAAAAATCATACTTATTATTTTCAACAAACTCATTGAACGATAGTTGGCCCTGATGTAGTTTGGTTTGAATTGGTTCATAGATACCGACTAGGTCGATAGTAGCAGGTTTATCCGTTAAATCAGCTAATAATGAGGCAATAGCAGAAGTTCCGCTTTTCTGATTACCCAATACAAAAATAGGACTCAGGTTAACACTACTTTTCTGATTTAATTTATACCTGTTTATATTTCGTGGCAGATGGTAAACTTTCCGCATAAAATTTCTCAAATTTCTTTCCTCCAAATAATCTTAAATATATATTATTTTAAAGTGAACTTATAAAATAACCGCGAGTTCTAACAAGGTGTTAATCACTGGATTAATAACGATCTTATAAACTTGTTCCAAATTTACATTTTACATGAACCTGTCCTGATTGATTTATAAAAAATACATCAACACTTCTTTTCTATAAATTCCTCAATAATATTGATCATATTCTCTTTACCCGATATGAAAGGAGCAGGTTCAAATTCATCAGTTAACCTAATAACCTCTTCCAATAAAACATCTTCGTTCCATTCTAAGATATGACCTTTTTCTTTAAAGACCTTGACAAGTTCTAATTGATGGTCATCATTATGTTCTCCATATTTTCGTAAACGAGCAGCAGCAATGACTTTTTTATTTTTCTTTAGTCCCGTAATAACAGAACCTGTACCAGCATGTGTTATTATTAATCTTGCTTCATCATATATATTTTCCATCTCTTCATAGTTCATGAAGGGTTTAATAGTTAAAAGTGGACTTGAATATTTAGTATTACCACTTTGAACGACAACTTTCTCTTGAATTAATCCCTCTTTCTTTAATCGTTCTACCTCACTTATCAATCTTGTGAAAGGAAGCTCATGTGTACCTAATATTACAAATATCAATATATCGACCCTCCATAGACTGCCTTTGGGTAAATTTTTTTCATGGATTCCCACTGAACAACAAATAAATCTGCAATTGGGTAAACCATTTTGCCTGAAAGGGTAGGACTTGACGACTTTGCAAAACTTTCAATAAAAATCACTTTTTTCCTAAAGAGTTTAGCTATATAACACATAGGTACAGCGGTATGTACGCCAGTTGTTATGACAATATCAGGTCTTTCACGTAGAAAAATGAATAAGGATTTAATGATATTATAAGTAAACTTAAAAATATACCTTAAAGGATAATTTCTTGCTCCATATGCTAGATATGAAGTCGGATGTTTTTGCTTTAATTCCGCTGTTATATCCGACTTCTCTGTTACTAAATGATATTGATATTCTTTAAATAAGGGTTCTAGCTGTAATAGTTGAGTTAAATGTCCACCAATTGATGAGATTAAAAGAAGCCTTTTATGTCTTTTCATGACTTTTGTCTCGCTCCAATCATTTCATAAATCCCCAATAGTTTGTCCAATTGTTTTTCTTCCTCATACTCTCTTGCCTTCTTTTCTCCTAGCCTAATTAAGCTATTTCTAAAATCACTACTGTTAAGTATCATCTCGATTCCATTTTTTAAGGAGTTAATGTTGTGTGGTTCAATCAGCACTCCTGTTCCATCACTAAGTAGGTAAGATAACCCACCAACATCACTACCGACAACAGGAGTATGACAAGACATTGCCTCTAAGGCGACTAGTCCAAAGCCTTCCATATGAGACGGTAGAACAAAAACATCTGAGGCAGACATCCATAATGAAATATCTTGCTGGTTCTTAGGTGGGTGAAAAAAGACATCTTCAATTTTCTCATCCGATATTTTTTGTTTTAGTTGATTTATATAGGTATGGTCCTTGACTGTGCCAATTAAGTGAAGCTCAATAGAATAAGAGGCTTTTTTAAGCAGACTATACGCATCAACTAATTCGTCTAAGCCTTTAGCCTTAATCAAATTACCTGCAAATAAAAGCTGAGTTCGCTTCCCTGAAAGATTTAATTCTCTTTTAGCCTTATGTTTATTTACCGGAGCAAATACGTTTCGATTCACCCCCATATTAATAATGGTAATCTTTTCCTCATGTATATCAAAGTCAGTAACAATCTCGGTTTTCAAGCGATCTCCTACTGCTATCACTTGATCCGCCTGATGTAAAATCTTCTTCGTTTGCTTAAAGAAAAAAGTACCTTTCTTGGCCATTTTATCTATATCACCGCCGTGTGCAGTTACAACCAATCTTGTGCCAAATATTTTTTTGAACCATACTCCCCACAAACCACAAGGAAAAATATAGTGCGCATGTACTACGTTGTAGCTTCTACCTTTAACCAATAATGAATAAATAATATGCATTACCCAAATAAGATATTTCTTTATAACGAAAAACTTACCTGCACGCTGGTCTCTAATGGCAGCTACTTCAACAATCTGTCCTCTATTTTTTAAGGCTTCTACCTGATTTCTAATAAATATCCCAAATTGCTTGTTTTTCCGACTCGGATACATATTTGTAATAACAAAGATCCGTTTTTGTTCACTATTTCTCATTCTATTTAGATCTCCTTTTCACCGCCCATAAATACTTTTCGTAATTCACTTAGTTTTTGTGAGCATTTGAATCTTGTTTTATAGCCAAGACATATAAGTAACCTAAGAGAATGGAGAGGTAAATGCCGGATGCAGGTGCTAAAAGCACATGTCCAGCTAGAAAGGCTATTCCTAATCCTATTATAACCTCTATCCCAACGATTAGAAATGTAAAGTTTAAATGTTTAAACTTATACTTAAAAAGACTTTTTAATATGAGTGAACCAAAATATACGAATGGAGCGAATAGCAGTATCGAACCAATAATTCCATATCCAAAGAACCAATCAAAAAAATCCATCTCAACTAACTTCGGCTCTTGTTTATAATTTCCTCCGGGACCCATACCTAATAACTTTTGAGAAATTGGCGCATCTTTGTATTGTTCAAATGTACGCTTTAAAAAATCCCCGCGTCCACTCAAAGCCATTTTTGCAAGTTCTTCATCGTTAGCCCTCTTAGTTTCCTCATCTTCGGATAGATTGTTATTATCATTCACTATACCATTTTCTTCATTCTGAGTAAGGATAGTAAAGTTAATGTTGTTTCCTACAGGAGAATAAGGTATATATATGACCGACAAAACCAATATAGACCCTAGAATAATCAGATTTGATAACTGATTTTTATACAGAAAACTACTAATTAATGTCATAATAATTCCAGCACCTAATAATAAAAGGGCTGCACCTAATCCTACTTTAGTACCTATCATTAGCATAGACCATGCTACGACCAAGATACTGGGTAATAACATAAGTTTTATTTTAATGCTTTCCTTATTCAACATATAAAGAATCATCAACCCGAAACCTAATGATAGAATTGCACTTAACTCATTGGCTGAAAAGAACCATCCAGAATGTCCCTCTTTGGCTAGTGCCCCATAGCTTCTTTTACCAGAATCAAAAATCGTGGCCAAAACCATTACAATCCCAACCAACGACATACTTATAAAAACAGTACGCTGGACTATCTTTTCCCAATTTATACGCTTGCTTAATGAAAGAAAAACAAAAGCAAAAACAATGATCATTTCAACAACGTATGCAGATTTGATGTTAAAAGTAAGCTCTTCGGTCAGAAAGAAGGGGCTTTTCACAAAATAATTGTTAGCAATATTCGAGATCATGAATACCCCTAACAATATCAAATATATGGTTGTAAATAATCTAACCTTTTTATTAGGATAAAGGAACAAATAAACAAAGCCTACCAACATTGCCAGTACTCTAATAACTATTGATAAAGCAGAACCAAAAAAGGCTGTAATATCTAAGACAGGCTGGAATGCAATAAATATTATAAAAAAGGACTCAATAAATTTTAATAATTTTTGTGATTGGTTCTCTTGTAAAACCATCTGTATATCCCTCCTAGGTGAAAAGAGTTTTATTTTTAAAGCAAACTTTGTAATTAAGCCTACTATAAATTACAATTTTTGTTTTATAACATTGCCCAAAGGAGGGCTTATTTAAATAACCAGGAGTAATCATAGTTATTAGTTAAAGTAATTCGATACTTCTTATCAAATTAAATTTGCTTTAGCCTTTCCAAAAAGCCATTAAATTCTATTTCTTACATTTATTATTGACTTTTTTAGAAACCTAATGCTGATTTGAATCTGAATGTGCTTCAACAATAGGAGGACAGTAGATCAAATTAGGTTTATAGTAATTTATAAAACAGAAAAATTTGCCCGCCATCTCTTACTTCTCTATCAAGAGAAGGCTTTTTATACCAATTCATCAGTATACCCCACTTATGCCGGTTACTCTTTTTCCGTACCAAGTGCGCACTATAGCTATTTGATCCATCAGTAATATACTAACAATCAACTTTTACCCCGCATTGGCCATACATCCTTATAGTTCCACATAATCTAATTGTACCCTCATCAGGATGGTGTACTAATACTAAATCAATTAAATACCTACTGAAATTAATTTTTTGATTTCTAATGACTCTTCAATATTTTGCTGTTGGGACTACAATTGGTTGCACTTACTGGACTTGTTACATTCCAGACGAAGAATCCTTTTCTTTTGTTTTCCTAATAAACCTATCTACAAATATGGCTAATGTTTTACTTCTTAACAAGATAACACATAACAGATATACAGCCGCCCCAATGATAGATATAGTTAAGATGTGGACTATATTACTCCAACCCTTGACTAAAGGATTTAACCCTAATATAACAACACTCATTACTAATACAGCTATAATAATCTTCAAATATTCCAATCCAATATTTTTCAATTTAAAGTCTTTTATAAGCCTTAAGAAAATAATAAAACAAGTCCCTACATAAAAAAACGCCATTATGGAAGAAGCTAAGGGAATACCAGTATACCCTATCCATGTTGTAAAGATATAGTTAAGAATAACATTTAAAAGAATAGCCATTCCACCTATCATTAAAATAAGATGTCCTTTTTTTAATATATAGAACCCCTTATTTATCACATTATGGAGACTGAAAAATAATACCGAGCCAAAATAGTAATATGCCACTCTGCTTGTCGCCAATGTAGCATCAGAATCAAACGCTCCACGTTGATAGAGCAGTTCAATGATATTAGGCATTAAAACCATCATACCTATAATCGATGGTAATAGTATGAAGAACATTGTTGTCAAACCCTGTTCAATTCCACGTTTAAACAATGCTTGGTCATTTTTAGTATTAGCCTTCGATAGCAAGGGGAAAATAATTGTCCCTATTGTCACACCAAATATTGCCTGAGGAAAATGCACAAGGTTTTTTGCATAATTTATATATGTTACTGCGCCCGCCTCAAAATAACTGGCAAATATATTATCAACAGCTAGATTTATTTGTCCTACAGCTACCGTCAAGGCAACTGGGATGAAAATAATATAAAATCCTTTAATTTCCGACCAGTTAATTTTTTCTTTAAAACTGATTATCTTCCGAGGCATTACTATGAATAGCTTAAACAGAAAGGAAATAATTGTTCCCGCTAAATAACCAGCTGCTAGTGAATATGCTCCAATTTCGTCTTCAAAAAGTATAGCACTCAGTATTGTTGAACCAACAACGGTTATTTGTGATACTACAGATAGAGAGAATTCATTCCGCGAGTCAAATAGGGCTTCCAAAACTGAATTCATTCCGACAAAAAGCATTGACGAAAAAAGTATTATTGTAGTCCATACTGCAATTTGCTGTCCATGGTCATTAAATTCAGGGAACAATATTGGTATATAATATTTAGATAAAACTATTCCCACTAACGACAGGGTAATACTTATTAAAATTGTACCCTTAAATACTTGACTTAAATGATGTATGCCCCTATTATCTTCTATTGATTGAATATAACTGGGTACAAATGCGTTCTTCATACCGGTTGTAAAAAACAGTATTATCATGTTAGGAATAATATACGCTGCTAAATAAGCGTCAGCAACATAACTATCCCCAAAATAATACGCTATTACCATGTCACGTATTAAGCCAGAAATTTTTAAGAATAGTGTTGCTATTAAAAACAGTATACTTGCTAAACCGATATTATACTTCAATCTTATACCTCTTTCAAAACCAAATAATATATTTCAGAAACACATACTTAAGTATTATACCATTTATTTAAAGTAATGTTCGAGTATTTTTTTAAAAAAATAACCCACATTCCTGTATTAGAATGTGGGTTATTTTACTATCTTACTAAATTTACAAAATGTGACCTTACAGTATTGGAAACTGCATTTGGTCCACCTAGGAAATAGAGGTCAGGCTTTGACTTAATTGATTTGTTCATCCAATTTTCTGTTTCAGCCGGGATTTTTTCGGTACGTGTCAAGATAATTGGCTCGTTATATTTCGCAGCCAGAGGTGAAACTGACAAAGCATCTGCTAGTTCATAACCTTGAGTGACAAATAATTTATCTATGGATTCTTTTTCATAGAATTCATCTATAATAGCAGCATTTGTCTTAAATCTTGAATCACCAGAAACACGATAAACTTCCCCGACAAGTTTTTCCAGATGTTTTTTAACAGAAGATGATATAACTCCTGGTCCTCCTATTAAAGTGACCTTCTTAATACCATAGTCCTTTATATAGTTTATTATATTTTGATTTAACCCATTAGTCTTGGTGAGTAAAATCGGAATTTTATTTGCTCCAGCGTAAGGGGCTATTGCTAAAGCATCTGAAGATTTCTCATCTCCAGTAGTTACAAATATTTCATCGCTGCTTCCATTTAACTTACTAACTTGTTCAGCAACTTCAAATGCAGTACTATAGCGATCTGTCCCAGCTAATCTTATTACATTGTTATCGCCGAATTTGTCTTTAAGTTTTTCTTCCACAGATGGTAAGATAGCCGAGTTATCTCCGCCTAATATATATACTTTACTAGGCTGTATTCTATTAAGTTCTTGTTCTACGGACTCTGTCAATCTATGACTTTGCGTTAACAATAAAGGCGAATCTAGGGATGATGCAAGTACACTTCCAGTTAAAGCATCTATTGGAACATCTCCACGACCTATTACTACGGAGGTCGGCTGTTCCCAATGCCAGCCATGGTTGGTAATACTCACCCCAGTCTCATAACGCCGTTCACCCCTGAGACTATATTTATCAATATATTCATCTGATGGGCTTAAATAACTCGAAGCCACATAGCCAGTTTTCCCGGTACTAGTTTTAATTGGGAACCATACAAATTGATTCACCTTTGAATTAGTTCCTACATATGGACCAGTAATTGTGACCTGTGTACCTTTGTTCAGCTCATCTATTTCATTCCCGCCTGGGGTTTGTCTTAGATTCAAGTTATTTGTTGTTACATATGAAGTGTCACCACTAGTTAGAGACTGACTCGAATAATGCTGTGGTCCTTCAACAATAAAATTAGAGGTCCTAAATTTCAATAACCCATTCTCTTCGTAAGGATCTAATTTATGTGTTGGAAATGGATTAATATTTACTAAACTTAAATCTCCAATTCTTTGTAAGACCTCTTCCTGATATGCTGCGTATGGTGGAAAAGGTTTTTCTAACGGGTTATTTCGCGGTAACAAACCGTTATAAGCCATAATTGCAAAGTACCAATTTTCGATTACCATTGGATCATTGTTATTAATTGTTGGTATTAAATCATAATTATGATAGTTCCACTTATCTTTTAATATTTCAATACCAACTTGAATATTATATCTTATATCTGTTTTCAAATTATTTAAATCTTCTTCTGAACGGTGGCCATTATTTGAAATCTGCATTATTCCTATACCATTACAATCATAACCCAGTTTAACGTTTGTACCATCATAGTTAGGACATTTTTTAATAGAATCTGGGACGTCATTCCAATATTGTTGCCAGCCACTTTCCTGATACGCAATTGCTTTAACTATTTCTGGGGAAATTCCAGCATCTATTGCTTCTTCTGTTAACATCTTATTAATTTCAGCATTGGAAGGATTCGTATACGTTGTATTATCTGTACTAAATGTAGAGAATCCTTTTGACAATTTATTACTATCTGAAGTGTTTATGTTATCCAGTTCTTTTACATGCCTATCACCAATGTTAAATCCACTATTTTTAATAGTGTACAATTGTGTAATAAGTTTAGATGGGTTTGTTTTCACATCTTCCTTATCATATTCTGGATATTTTATTTCAATATCATTCTCTACAACATCTATTCTCGCTCGTTCAAAAACCTCGGATTCAAAGATTTTCTCAAGTCCTTTATCATTCATTTTAAGTACTTGAAAAAAGAGAGCATTAGAAGAACCTGAATAGCGATAGTTTACAAGTGCATATTCTTGACTATTTATTGTTAACTTTTCAATACTTGATATTTTTATTAAAGTTAATTCCTTATTGTAGATCTCTTTCCCATTTTCCATTATGGAAATGGTAGAAACGGTATCATTATTTACTTTAACCTTCTTGGTATCTGTTAATTGTATTTGTTTTTCACCGTTATTAAAGGAAAAAGATGTTGATTCTTCTGCTTCACTCTGAATAGGAATAAAAGAAAGAAATGCAAATATTCCTAATAACACAGCACAAAATCCAATTCTATTATTATACTTCATGTAAGTGCCTCCTGGTATTACTTTTTGATAAATTAGATAGTACTCTACCAATTTGCTTATCTTTATTTGGTAACTAGTTAGTGGTCATACTTTCTAAATTAGTTACAACCTTATATCCATTATCACCTATAACTTCATACGTTTCTTTTATCAAACCAACATTAGGAGCATAAAAGGCTTTATAAACATTCTTATTACTAGAGCTTTCGGAAATTTTAGTTCGTTTAACTACAAAGACATTTTCAAAGTTCCCATACGGGACTTCGACTGTTTCTTTGTCCGCAATCACTTCCCAACTCTCCCCTTCACCATTACCTGATTTGTTAATATTAATGAGGGTCTTAGGAGATTCATAAGTCTCAAAAGTATCTAGTTGATCTGAAATACTTTTTGGGTTTTCTTCTTGAAATACTACCGACAGTTGATCCGATGACCATTCTAATATCTGTAATGTCTCAACATCTCCAAATTCTATTACCCTTTGAAGTAGTCTATCATTCCCAGCTATAATATTATGCGTTATTTCATATTGATCATTTTGAATAAACGTTTTTTTGTCACCTACTTCAGGACGATAATTTCTAAAATCCTCCTGAATTATTGTACTATCTTTTTTTGCATTCTCTTTATTATCGTTCTTAGAATCGGGGTTCTCAGTTGTCTTACCTTGGTTACTTTTTTTCTGTGAATCCTCCTCATTCTGACTATCTGTCTGACTCTCATCCTCACCCTCAACCACATCTTCCTGCTCTGCAGATGATTTTATACCATCATCATCAGAACAGGCAGATGTAACTAGTATTATTATAAGTAAAAAAAGTAGTCTCCTCATTAAATACCCCCTTTATAACGTCTATAGATAACAAGTTACTTCACTTTTTCCGAAAGATCATTTATTGTTTCTTCACTTAATACGCCACCTATGGTCTTTAAGTTTTCTACTACATTTTCCTTGCCGTACTTTTCTAAAAACGCAGCAATTTCAGGATCTATTTTATTGTCTTTTACTAGAATAAGAGGAGCATCAGACTTTACTGATAGTGATGATGCAGTTAATGCATCAGGAAAGCGCTGACCGGTTGCTACCAGAACTTTATTTGAATGAATATCATCTTCAAAATAATTAAGTACACTTGCAAGTGTTTCGTAACGATTAGTCCCGGCAAGTCTAACAACCTTATCTTTACCATTTTGGTCAATTAGTTTAGCTTCTACTTCCCTGGAAATAGCACCTGGTCCCCCTACAATTGCAACATTTTCAAAATTTAAATACCGGAAACTCTTTTTATCCATCGCATTGGACCTAGTCAAGACAATAGCCCAGTTTTTGATTGTAGCTATTGGAGCAGCTCCTAGTGCATCTGGAAAGCTCCGACTTGATGCAACAAGCACACCATTGACATTTTTAAGTCTTTCATTGATTTTCTGGTTTGTTTCAATCCTAGTTGTACCAGCAATTCTTTCTACTTCGTATCCTTTATTCTGCAGCTTAGTCTCAACATCAGTTGATATCGCATTCGGACCGCCTAATACCATTACCTTATTTGCATTTAAACGCTCTAATTCGTTAAGAACCTCTTCTCGCATCTGACCAGTTTTAGATAAGAGAATTGGTGCATTACCAAGTTGGCCGCTAATGGTGCAGCCGATAAAGCATCTGCATATTTATAGGCGGTAGACAGAATAACTGTCTTTTCGGTATGGTTGTTTGGAAACCCGTCTGGATAGAGTTCTTTTGAAACTTCTACTGCTGTAGTAATTCTATGATTAGATGCAACTACATTTTCTTTAAAACTATAATTATAGTTACTATCTATATTATCCCAAACCATTTGATCAGTTCTTTTATTAATTACCTTAGTATTCTTCCAAGTCTTTGCATAATTTACTGCAGGCTGTTTATTATAAAATTCCTTAACAATCTTTTTGTCCGTATGTTCAATCTTATATTTTTTCGTACGATAATTAGTCCAAAGTATTTTCTCATTATTAACGTTTCTAACTACAGTATGCTTCCAATCTTTAGCATACTCTATGGCAGATGCTACCTGATAATGCTTTGATAAAACTCCATTTGCTGGATGCTCTACTATATAACTCTTATCTAAATAGTTTGACCATAGTATTTCTCCGCTTTCATTATCTACTACTCTAGTATGCTTCCAATCTTTCGAATAGTTAAGAGCTGCATCTTTTGTGATAAATAATTTACTAATACTATCAACACTAGTGTGATAAACGCCAAACCTGTATTGGAAGTTATCAAAAATCCTCTTCTGCTTAGTTTTATCAAAAACGTAGACATTTTCCCTAGATTTCGCAAAATTTAATGCTTCATCTTTTGATTTATATACTTTTAATCTGTTGTCATTATGATCGTATACCTCGTATACATCAAAGTAATCTACTACAGCCTTTGCTATAGCATTTGCCCCTTTTTGTTGATATGCGTCAGTTTTAATTCGTCTTTCATCTTCAGGATTTGACATATAGCCTAATTCTACTAATGTGGAGGCCATTTGAGCATTTCTAGTAACAAATAAATTGTTTGCTACAATCCCTCTTGGCCCTTCATTGACAGGCATATTATCTAAAACTGTATTATGGATCGTATAAGCCAGTCGTTTACTTTCAGGAGAGTATTGTTTTTGGATAGGATCAGGAGGCCATCTAGAATCAATTCCTTTATCTATATCAAAGTAATAGGTCTCGTACCCACTTGCATATGGCCCGTTTGGGGTAGCATTATGGTGCACTGAAATAAACACCGAATTATCTCTATTCCCAGCTGTGTATTCATTTGCAATTTCCATTCTCTTGGCTAAGTCCTCTTGTTGAGAATCCCCAAAGTCCCGGTCACTTTCACGTGTCATATATACTTTAAATCCCTTTTGGATTAAAACATCTCTAAGTTTAAATGAAACTTCTAAATTAGCATGTTTTTCAAGGTATCCAGTGCTATTTCCTGAATAGCCTGCTGTTCCAGAGAATTTACCTCCATGCCCTGGATCAATCACCACTGTTTTTCCATTCGAAGCCTCAACTGACACGTTTATTGTCAGAGAAAAAAGTATTACAAAAATAATAAAAAATAAACCTTTCTTCACTAATACTCCCCCTTATTATGTAAGTAATATAATTTAAATTATTGTATGGAGAATAAACCACTATATATTAGTTTAATATATAACAATATAACCTCTGAATCAATAGAGTTTCGACAATCTTTTTAATATAAGTCTTAATAACTATACAATCTTTTCGCAAAATGTTACAAATCTAAACAGGCAATAACAACTTACTTGGAGCTCACAAATCGATAGTTGAATAGAATCTTCTATGAGAATAAATATCTAATTTCAATATCCAAATTTGTCCATGCTGTTGTTTTATTTTAATTCTGATTACTTTCATAAAAAAATCAGCTTTATTCCATTTATAAAACGTTCTATCTAAAATCCTTTTTCAATCGACAAATGCTAAAACTCAACCTTTTTACATTTCAGGGGCCATTAATAGTACTCCAGGCAATATTCCCACAATAAGGAATACCTCTGATATTTCTCACGGGTCTCGAATAATAAACACAAAATAAGCATTTGGAAAGGAGAGAATTATGTCTTTATATAAAAGGTTAGAGAAGGAAAAATAACACTAAATAAAAACCCTCAGTCTATAGACCAAGGATTAACCACTCGATTTTTATTCATCAAATTTTTTTAAACATATTTAATAATGGTCGATACTTTTTTCCAATTATCCCAGTAATCTCAACCGTTAGTTCTATTAATAAAGTTAAAAACACTAAAATAGTAATAGATACCCAAAGTGTTGACAGTGTAAAGATAATGGCTGAGATCCCAAACAATGCACTCATTGCATAAATTATTAATACAGAAATCCGGTGACTATATCCTAAGTTTAATAAACAGTGATGTAGGTGTAATTTGTCTGGCTGTGACAAGGGTTTGTTTTGTATAATCCTTCGCACCATCGCAAAGAACGTGTCAGATATCGGTACCCCTAAAATGATAATAGGTACAATAACGGAGAATACGGTCACGTTCTTAAATCCTAGTATTGCAAGGACACTGATCATAAATCCCAAAAACAAAGATCCCGTATCGCCCAAGAATATCTTCGCTGGGAAAAAGTTGTATAAAAGAAAGCCAAGTGTACTTCCAAATAATATTAGACCAGCAAAAGTAGCAAGTGTATCACCCATTGAAATCGCCAAACCTGAGATTGTTAATAAAGCAATTGCAGATACCCCAGCTGCCAGCCCATCAAGACCATCTATCAAATTAATCGCATTAGAAATTCCCACAATCCAAAGAATAGTTAACGGAATACTCCAATTCCCAAACTCTAGTTGTGCATCAAATGGTAGATTGATAAATTCAATTTGTATTCCCCCACTAACAACAACAATCGCCGCAATAATTTGACCTAGTAACTTTACTTTTGCTGAAAGTTCGTATAAGTCGTCTAATAAGCCAACCACCATAATAATAGTACCTCCTATTATTAATGGCCATACGTAATTGCTTTCAGGGTAAAACCAAAGAAGTAAAATCATAAAACTGACATATATTGACAGACCACCTAACCGCGGCATTACTTTGGTATGGACTTTACGCTGATTTGGCTGATCAACTGCACCAACTTTAATAGCTAGTTTTCCAACCAATGGTGTTAACAGAATAGAGATAATAAAACTTAAAACCAAGGCGGTTAATTCCATACACGCCCCTCCTTATCTAATCTAAAAGCACAACTAAAAACTTTTTTAATAACTAGCAACATTTATTAGACGAATTTAAGTTAAAGAAAGTTTCATATTTATATTACATAGTATTTTTGTTTTACTCACCATTCATAATTGGTCTCCCAATTGAGTGGTATTCAATTCCACTTTGCTTAACTTCTTGCAGGTCAAAAATATTTCTTCCATCAAATATAATTGGAGTATTCAACACTTGCTTATATTCATCAAGACTATATTCTTTAATTTCTTTCCAGTCCGTTAGAATAACTGCAAGATCTGCATTATCCAATGCTTCCTCTAAAGTGCTTGCAAAGCTAATACTTTCATGCAACACCTTTCGTGCATTATCCATGGCAATTGGGTCGTATGCTTGTATAAGGGCACCTTGGTCAATTAACTTTTGGGAAACTCTTATAGAAGGTGAATCTCTCATGTCATCTGTGTTCGGTTTAAATGCAAGACCTAATAAGGCGACCTTTTTTCCGCGAACACTATCGAACCTTTGATTAATTTTGTTCACTATAATAGACTGCTGATGAACATTTGCCTGGTCTGCACTTTCTATAATAGACATTGTAGTGCCAAAATTACGGCCCATGGATACTATTGCTTTTGTATCCTTAGGAAAACAAGATCCACCATACCCTATTCCAGCATCAAGAAAAGCCTCTCCAATACGGGTATCCATCCCCATACCTTTTGAAACATTTTCTACATTTGCCCCTACATTCTCACAGAGATTGGCTATTTCGTTTATAAAGCTTATTTTTGTTGCTAAGAAAGCGTTAGAAGCATATTTAATCATCTCAGCACTTCTTAGATCGGTTTTTACTATGGGTACATTAAACGGAATATTGAGTGCTTCTATTGTCTGTAAAGCCTCTTGATCTTGTGATCCAATAATAATTCTATCCCCATTAAATGTATCATAAACAGCAGATCCCTGTCGGAGGAATTCAGGATTGGATACCATACTAATTGAAACATCTCGTGTTAAATATTCTTTTATCTTAGTATCTATATACTCATTTGTACCAACAGGTACAGTACTTTTTGTAACAATTATTACATCTTGTCTTAGATTCTTGGCAATATCCTTACATGCCGCCTCAACAAACCTTAAATCAGCAGACCCGTCATCCCCTTGTGGAGTACCAACGGCTATATAAACGATATTTTTATTTGCCAAACCTTCATTATAGTTTGATGTGAAATTAAGGTTTCCATTTGAAATGTTTTTGTTTAGTAATTCTTCCAAACCTTTTTCATAAATGGGAGGTTCACCATTTTTCAATCCCTCAATTTTCCCCGTGTCTATGTCTATACAAGTTACTTCATTTCCAATATCCGCCAAGCATACACCGGAAACTAAGCCTACATAACCAGTACCAATTACAGCTATATTCATTTATTTACACCACACCTACTTTGAACTTTGTAAAACTTCTTTCATATATTTACGAACATCTTCATTTAAATCATTCCGGTTTAAAGCAAAGTCAATAGTTGCTTGAATAAAACCTAGCTTATTACCAATATCATACCGCTTCCCAGTGAAATTATAAGCCAATACTTGCTCTTGCTCATTCAAAATTTTTATTGCATCTGTTAATTGAATTTC
This sequence comes from Virgibacillus sp., assembly GCA_041689365.1. Classification (GTDB taxonomy): domain Bacteria; phylum Bacillota; class Bacilli; order Bacillales; family Amphibacillaceae; genus Lentibacillus. The sequence continues at coordinate 23,239 of JBDNGJ010000070.1, read as the reverse complement.
CCCACCTTTACCAGGAGGTAATGTTTCTAAAATATTAAATATAGCTGGTGTCAAAATATAACGACCCATTATTGCTAAATTTGATGGTGCTTTATCCATTTCAGGCTTTTCTACAAGTGTGTTCACGCCTTTAACTGCTGGTCCAAAATCAGCGTTGTTTAAAGGGTCTATAATTCCATAGCTTGAAACAAGGTCATCAGGTACGTCCTGTACTCCTACTACAGATAAATTATACTTGTTATATACATCCATAAGCTGTGACAGGCACGGTCTTTCAGCTTGAACAATATCGTCACCTAATAAAACGGCAAATGGCTCATTCCCAATAAATCTGCTAGCACAAGAAATCGCATGACCCAAACCTTTAGGTTCTTTCTGCCTTATATAATGAATGTTAGCTAGTTCTGTAATTGAACGTACCATATTTAACATTTCATGTTTCCCTTTTTCAGCTAACTTTTCTTCTAATTCATATGAAACATCAAAATGATCCTCTATGGCTCTTTTCCCTCTACCGGATACTATAATAATATCTTCAATACCCGACTGCACAGCCTCCTCCACAATGTATTGGATTGTAGGCTTGTCCACAATTGGTAACATTTCTTTCGGCTGTGCTTTTGTAGCTGGTAAGAAACGTGTGCCTAACCCTGCAGCGGGAATTATTGCCTTCTTGACATTCATTAGAAAACTCCTCTCAACTATTGATTTAAATAGAGTTCCTTCTTCTTTAGAAAAATCTTTGTTATTATACCATAACCAATTTCTTTAATAAAAAATAAAATAACAATTTCTAATTATTTCTTCCCCTAAATTTATTAACAATTTTTTTAGAAATTTTTATTACAGGTCTTTTGCCCTCTCCTACTACCCCTACTAATTCAGCTATAATATGCAACATAAACCATATTATGAACGAAATGAATAACAAAAGACTTAATGAGGCATTTGAGAATACAATAGCCAATGCTCCAAACATTGCACTAAAGCCATATATTATTAATACTGTTGTTCTATGACTGAAACCAGCAGATAACAACTGATGATGTATGTGTTTTTTGTCTGGTGCCATAACTTTCTGACCGTTAATCTTTCTTCTTACCATTGCAAACAGTGTGTCAAAGATCGGTACCGCTAAAACTATAATTGGGATAATGAAACTAAATAACGTTACATTCTTAAATAGCCCAAGTATTGAAATGACTGCTATTGAATAACCCAGGAACATTGAACCGGTATCACCCATATAAATTTTTGCAGGATGAAAATTATGAAATAAAAATCCTAAGTTCCCACCAATTAACACAACACATAAATACACGACTAACGTACGTTCATCTAAAATTGCCATAACAAAAATGCTGGTTAGAGCAATAGTTGAAACACCTGATGCCAATCCATCAAGTCCGTCAATTAAGTTAATAGCATTTGTTATTCCGACTATCCATAAAAGTGTTATTGCAATACTAAAGAAATCAAGTTCTACTACACCAAAAAGCGGGATTGTTATTTTTTCTATTATTAGACCAGCATTTATTAATATGCCTGCCGCAAAAATTTGCCCTGTTAATTTTAATATCGGCCTAATTGTATACTTATCATCCAAAAGTCCAGTAATTATGATAATAATTACGCCTAGACTTATGTCGAGAAAGTATTCATGGTTTGGACTTATATATAATAAGCCTATAACCACCCCCAGGAAAATAGCAAGTCCACCAAGGCTTGGAGTTGGATCCTTATGAACTTTTCGATAATTTGGAATATCAATTACACCAATTTTTTTAGCTATTAATTTTATTGGGTACACTAAAATAAGTGTTGAAACAAGCGATATTATAAAGGCGATAGTAAGTTCTGTAACATCATACATAAATTCCCCTACTTATTCATTATTATTTAAAGTGTCTAACATTTTAAAACATACATTACTATATAGGATAATTTATTTTACAAATTTCATCAATGTTTTTCATATTTTTTAATTGGTATATAATGCTAAAGTTTAGTTCTGTTTTACCCCATCCAGCTATATTGTTCGGTAATTTGGATTATTTTTGGGGAGGGAAATGGAATAATTTTGTTATGTATTATAAAACGAGACCCTCACACGTGATTTAAAGGTCTCGTTTTATTATTTACTCTCTATTCTTCGCTTCTATTTTCTTACTACCTAATATCAGATAGTTCAGTTCTTCTTTTGGAATTTTAACAAACTCTTTTCGTTTTGTAAGGTAGAAAATGGCACCAAGTATAATCCAGGAGATCAATGCTATTCTTGATTCAATCCCTAAGAATGCTGGTGATGCCGGAATAAGCAGTAGACTCAAGAATGTCAGACTGGCTAACATCCCCACGCCTGCAATTGTCTTTTTCACTGGTGCTACAACATGTTTCTTTGCGTTAAAGTCCTTATCTTTAGACCATTTGAACAGTGAAAATGCTGTAAAACATGTATAGAAGTAGGCAATCGTTACCCCGATTGAAGACATGTCTACAACCCAAAGCAGCGCCTGACGACCGAACCATGGTGCAAACATCGATAAAATTACTGTGAAAATAATACCGACATATGGTGTTTTATATTTAGGATGAAGTCTTGAAAATACCTCTGGTAAAATTTTTGCGCGTGACATGGCAAATAATAATCGGCTTGATGAAATTATAAATCCATTCAGGCCTGTGAAAACACCCATTGTCAGCGCAACAACGAGGATTACAAGTCCCATCGTGCCTATAGTGTCTTGAATTGCTGCTCCTGTTCCCCATTGCTGGCCTTCAGCAGCTAGTCCTTGCCATGGCGCTGTCATTGCGGTAGCAACGATCATTAAACTATATAATACAGCTGCGAAGAATATCGCCAGAATAATTAATGTGAATGCTTTTTTAGATGAAAAGCGAAACTCTTCTGCTGCCTGTGGTATGTTATCAAAGCCAACATATGCCCATGGTGCAATTGCTACGATTGAAATGATTGCAGCAAATGCTGTTGTTCCTGTAGGAAATGCCGGAGTTATATTGGATAATCCTGCTCCAGGCTGTCCACCAACTAAAAATGTAATGGCTAGGACACCCAATATCATAATTGAACAAAAGATAAATTGCATGCGGCCTGTTAAGCCAGTTCCTCGTACATTTAAGAATCCAAACAATCCTAATGCTGCGGATGCAATAATGATTTCCATTCCATAAACATCCCACCCAGCAATTTGATAAAGATGAAGTTTTTCAATTAATGCCGGAAAAACAAATTTAAACATTAATGCAAAAGCTGATGCGTTTAATGCAACGATACATATGTACCCAAGCGTTAAAAACCACCCGCTGATAAATGCGTGTGTACGACCTAAACTTATAAATGCATAAGCAAATTCCCCACCTGAAACCGGGAAACTTTTTATTAAAAATCCATAGCTCACGGCGATCAACATCATTAGCAATGCGCCGATACCGAAACCTGCGATTACTCCTAATGGACCCGCCTGGGACATCCAATTTGTTGGCTGTACGAAAGCACCCCAACCAATTGATGAGCCTAAGGCAATCGCCCATACCCAGTGTGGCTTTAGTGATTTTTTCAGCGTCTGTCGTTCTTCCATGCTTCGTCTCCTTTAGTTAACCTCTTTTTTTGATACTACCCCGTTATACCAAACATCGACTTTTTTCGCAAAATTCCTAGTACTAGCATATGCAAGGTATGGGATATTATTTTGGCGTTATTTACCCCTTATTTTCTGTGGTGAGGAATTTTGGGATTAAATGAGGAGATTTGGGGTGAGACGCCTGTTACTTCCGAACTTTTTTTAAAACACGTCGGATTTCCTTCATCTGTAGCTAGTATTACTGTTTCCTTATTGGATATGTATACTCCTACAACATATTAAATTCAATGAACTAAATAATTGCCTAAAAAAAGAAATAAATGAAAAATGACGTGTCATCTTCCATTTACATCTATTAGTTAACTTTTTGCCCATTAATTTTTGTATTTAATTCATTTAGGTACTTTCTTAAGGGGTCACGAAGGTCATCTCGTTCTAAGGCCATTTCTATCGTAGTCTTGATAAACCCTAGTTGCTCCCCAACGTCATAGCGATCTCCTTCAATTTCTAAGGCAAAGACGCGTTGTACTTTATTCAATTCCTGTATCGCATCTGTTAGTTGAATTTCTCCACCGGCCCCAATATTTTGTTTTCCCAAATAATCAAATATCTCTGGCGTTAATATATACCTTCCAATAATAGCCATGTTAGATGGTGCTGTACCCTGCTTTGGCTTCTCAACAAAGCTTTTCACCTGATGGGACTGACCTAGCTTTTTCAGCGGATCAATAATACCGTATCTATGCGTGTCTTCTGCTGGGACGTTTTTCACTCCTATTACGGAGGATTTCTTCATCTCATATTCTTCTATCAACTGGTTTAAGCCCGGATTTTGGTTATTGATAATGTCGTCTCCAAGTAGAACAGCAAAAGGATCCTCGCCGATAAACTTTCTAGCACACCAAATTGCATGTCCCAAGCCTTTTGGTTCTTTTTGTCTTATGTAATGGATATCAACATTCGCTGATTTTCTTATCTTTTCCAGCAACTCAAATTTTTCCTTTTTCATCAAGTTCTCTTCTAATTCGAAGGCACTGTCAAAGTGATCCTCAATAGCTCGTTTTCCTTTTCCTGTGACAATGATAATGTCTTCAATTCCCGAATCTATGGCTTCTTTAACAATATATTCGATCGTCGGCTTATCGACAATTGGCAGCATTTCTTTAGGCATTGCCTTTGTGGCAGGTAAAAACCTGGTCCCTAACCCTGCTGCAGGTATTATTGCTTTCTTAATACTCTTCATATAGATCCTCCTCAAATAAAGGTTACCATATTTATTGTGGTTTTAAACCTGATATGTATTGTTAATGATTCAAGTTATTACTGAAAAAAAATGCAATAAAAATCCCCTCACACAGTATAGGAGGGGGTTCTATTATTTAATTCTCGATAAGTTTGTCAACTTTTAATTTCAGCTCATCCAGAATCCGCTCTGATTCAGCTTGAATAGCTTGTGAGTGTTCGTTCATTCTGTCTTGTTGTTCCTTGTCCAGCTTTGTTTTAAGATATGCTTGTGCTTCTTTGAGAATCTGGTCTCTTTCTGTTGAAACATACATAACCATATCGTGATGGACTTGCTCTCCTACTTCGTTAATACGTTCTTCATAATTTTGCTCTATGATGTCTTCCATTTGTCCTTGTTGTCCAGCTAATAATTCCGCATAATAATTAGCTGCCGCTGCATATGTTACTCCACTTCCCAATAGCAATGCTCCTATGGTCAATATAACAATTTTCTTTTTCAACCCTATTATCCTCCTATCATTAAGAAACCCGGCTTTTCGTCAAGCCTATTTGCACTTATGCAGTAGGAAAGGAATTACACTTTCTTATCTGCCAAGCAATTTTTAAATAGTAGATTAAAACTATTATATTCATCTTATATTAGATTATTACTGTTTGTATCTGCTATGCGGGAGTACATTTCAGTTTTTTTATAAAATAATAGAGAACTTTCTGTAATAATTGAAAGTTCTCCAATGAGTCTATTTCATGCAACAAGATTCCTCTTTAACCTCGCTGATCTTCACGTCACAGCAATCATTATTCATTGAAAAGATTCTTTCGATAAGCTTCTTCATTTGGGCTCACCTCCCTTCATTAAACCAAGTAGAAGATAAATCCTGATATAGTAGCCATTGAAATGACCGAGACGATAAATGTAATCACAAGTTGTTTTTTGAAAATGGATTTCAGTAATATTATTTCCGGCAGGCTAGCACCAGCTGAGCTAATCATCATTGCCATTACAGGGCCTAGTGCCATTCCCTTCATGATGAATACATGGGAAATAGGTATCATGCTTGATAATCGGATGTACAAAGGAATCCCTATTACTGACGCGATTGGCACGATCCACCATGTTTCTTTTCCAAGCCATTGGGCTATCCATACAGTTGGGACTAATCCGTGAATGACTGCCCCGATAGCTGCCCCAATGATTAAATATGGGTAAACGCTTTTCATGAGTGCGATTGTTTCGTCCCATACCCCTCTCCAGCTAAATTGTTTGGCTTCTTCTTCATAACCTGTCACCATCACATTTTTTACATAACGCTCGAATTTCAACTTGCTTAACGTGAGACCGATAATTACTGAGCTAATGGCAGTAACCACGGTGTAAATCAAGGCAACTTTCCATCCGAGAATGACACCCATTAATGTAAGAATAGTTGGATCGAGTACCGGTGATGCAAAAAGAAAAATCACTACTATCTTGAATGGCATATTTCTTCGCAGCATGTTTACCACAACCGGTATTGTTGAGCATGAACAAAATGGCGTAATGAAAGCAAACAATAATGCTGCTAAGATACCGATCAGCTGATTGCTTTTGGATAGATAATGTTCGATTTTTTTATAAGGAATGTAGGACTGCAGTGCGCTTAGGATAAATGAGATGACAAAGAATAGTACAGTTAATTCGAGCGCAATCATGAGAAAGCTTTTTAGTGTTTCCATATTGGACTCTCCTTTGCATTAATCAACTTTTTTTGATTAATTGGTTATATCAAAAAAAGTTGATATATAGTTCAAAAAAATTAGCAACAGGTTGGAATGAATACACAGCAAAGTTCATCTGACAGCAAGCTTTTAACTTCGGAATTGTTGAGTTCATAGTAGCCCCATGTACCCTTTGTTTCTTTTTTAATCAGGTTGGCGTCAAGCAGAATCTTTAGATGATAAGACAGTTTTGATTGTGGCATACCGACCATGTCCACAAGGTCACAAACGCATGTTGACCCATTATGGCATAGGAGATTGATAATCTGGAGCCGTTTTGTATCTGAAAGTGCTTTAAATTTTGACGCATAGGTTGTGAATGCTTCCTCGCTTGGATTGTTAAGTACATTTAACTCTTTCATTAGAATTCGCTCCTCTTATATCAACTATTTTTGATTTAATGTTATTATATACCATAATTTTGTGAATGCAAGTGATTGGATCAAAAAAAGTTGATTAAGCGTTCGACAAGAATCGAGAAGTGCACAGGCATCTACCTGCCCACCCCTCCCATAATATATGCGATCGTCTGGTTTATTTCTGCTTCGTCGTCCCAGGCTTTGTCTGGCTGGACGATGAATCTGGTTATCATGAATCCCAGGATTGTTGTGACCATCATGCGGATCATTGTCTCGTTTGGCAGGTTCTGCAGTTCTCCTTTTTCTTTATAGAAATCGAGTGCTTGATTGAATGCCGGGATGACTTTGGCGCCAAATTCCTTTTTGTAGGCGGTTTGGATTTCCGGGTGGAATGCCAGTTCCTGCAATAGAATTTTTATTAATGGAAGATTAGATTGGGCGAATTCAAAGCGATTTTTTATAAACGCATAGAGCAGGTCCTCGAAGTGTTCATAATCATTTTGGAAAACCTGGCTGACGAATTTTTTTGCAAAAACAGGTGCTGAGAAATTCGTTATAACAGGTGTCACAATCGTAACGAGCAGGTCTTTTTTTGTGCGATAGTGGCGGAAGATTGTTCCTTCAGCCACTCCTGCCCGTTTGGCGATTTCACTTGTTGATGTGTTGTAGTAGCCTTTTTCAGAAATGAGTTCGATGGCAGCTTTGACGATTTCAATCTGTTTTGGGGTCATCTTTTCATGATTACGTAATGTTTCCATCATATCTGACATGCGTGGTTTCCTCCTATAATGTTCGATGACGTTTGAGTGCGATTATATTTAGAATAATAAACGTTATCGAGAAGCCGATTAATACGCTTATGTCTCCAAATACAGCGGCTAGATTCTCACCTTGCAGCATGATAGCCTTTAAAGCATCTGCCCCATACGTTAATGGCATTACTTTTCCAATGGCATTAATCCATTCAACTGATTCAGTCGGAAAAATACCGGAAAAGAATATCTGCGGGATAATGATGATCGGGATAAACTGCATCATTTGGAATTCATTTTTGGCATAAGCTGACAACAGGGTGCCGAGGCTTAGCGCTGTGATTGCGAGCAGGAATGCGATGATAAGCACTGCTAAAAATGATCCTGCCATGTAAATACCAAGTACATAGATAGAAAAGGCTGTAACGATAATCGATTGAATGATAATAAAGATACCGAATCCGAACAGATAGCCAATGACAATTTCCCAGCGTTTTAATGGGGTTGCCAGTAATCGTTCGAGTGTTCCCTGCGTCCGTTCACGCAAGAATGAGACGCCGCCGATAATAAATACGAAAAAGAAAACGAAGAATCCGATTAGGACGGAGCCTGTTTGATCAAATAAATTCAGGTCAGATGAGCCATGGAGAAAGTTAACCTCCAATTCGGGCGCGTTTGGATTTATTTCTTTTACCGCATTACTAATGACACGCTGGACGGCAGATGTTGCTGATGGGTTACTGCCTTCCATTGTCAGTTGCGCGTGATTTTTTTCAAAGGACAGATGGGCATCGGCATATTCATTTTGGAGTGCGGTTTCTCCATGACTGTCATCAGTCTCGAGAATTGTTGCATCCTGCTGTTCAAGGGCATTCTGCATTTGTGTTGGAACATCGGTGATCGCGATTGTCGGTTCATATTGCTCCATATCAAGCACAAGCCATAGCAATGTCATGACCAATAGTGGTGCGACCATCATCATGGCGATGCTGCGTTTATCGCGGAGAAACTGGTGGATGATTCGCTTAATGATTGCTTGAATGCGCATGTGTGGCACCTCCATATTGCAGGAATGCTTCTTCCAGGGTTGCGGTGTTGCTGTTTGATTTTAATTGCTGTGGACTTCCCTGGGCGATCACATAGCCATCCCGTAGTAGCGCGAGATTATCACATTTTTCCGCTTCGTCCATTACATGTGTAGTGATGATGATTGTCGTGCCCTGCTTTTGCATGTTTCGTAATTCCTCCCAGATGGACGCGCGAAGAACCGGGTCAATTCCGACTGTCGGCTCATCCAGAATCAGCAAGTTTGGCTTGTGCAAGAGTGCTACAGCCAATGACATGCGCCGCTTCATGCCGCCTGAATATTTTTCCAGTGTTTTATCAAGGTGTTCCTGGAGGTCAACAATCTTTGCAGCTTCTGTGACACGTTCTTTCTGCTGCTTTTTCGGGATTTTATAGATACTCGCGAAAAAATGCAGGTTTTCCCGGGCTGTCAGCTCACTGTATAATGCATCTGACTGGGCCATGTAGCCGATTTTCTGCATTTGTTTGAAGGACGGCATTTGTTGATTTTCTATGTGGATTGTTCCATTCGCAGGGGTTAGCAGACCGATCATAACTTTGACAAGTGTTGTTTTGCCTGAACCTGATGGGCCAAGCAGTCCAAAGAGCTGCCCTTCTGGAATGGATAGGTCGATTTCTTTTAGAACGGTTTCTTTATTGTAGTTGTGAGCGATGTTGTTCATTTCGATAAAGGCGGACATGGTGAAGCCTCCTTTTGATTGTGGTTTTGTGAGTTACATGAGTGATTACTCACTCTCATAGTAAGCTAATTGTGTTTAATTGTAAAGTATGTGGCGGGAAAGATTATTCGACACAAATCGGGAAGTTACAGGCACCATCCATCCAAAAAAGTTGATTAATTAAGTGCGTAAGGTTAAATTTGATTTATTAATACATATTCGTAATAATCATATAATACTCACAGATAGTATTGACAAAAATTACGAATCTCTCAAATAAGATTACTTAGTATGAAGGGATTTCAACCGTAATTGGAGAATATATACTGTAAGTGCCATACTAAAAAAATATTTTTATTTTATAAAGGACTAATCAAAGATTTCTCATTAATGTGAGAGCCAGATACCATTTGTAATTAAATAACTCTTATGTTATATACAAAATTTCCACTAGCTGTTAATTGAAAGAGGGGAGTAATATGGGAATATCAAAATATAATAGTTCGTTAACAATTGAATATATCTTAACCAAAGGTGAGGATCAATATTTCGATCGAAAGTCTTCCAAGATTCCAATCAAAAAATTAGCCGATTCAATGGTTGCCTTTGCTAATGCAGATGGTGGACTCATAGCAATAGGTATATATAATGGTGAAATCCAAGGAATTATGAACCAAGGTAATACTAAGATTAACGACATAATACAATGCGGATTTGAGAAATGCTATCCTCCGGTAAAACATCGGTGGGAATTAATAGATGTTACCAAGACAAATAAAAAAGATGATCAGATTATATTACTGCACATTGAGGCGAGCTCGGATAAAGTACATAAAACAGAAGCAGATGAAGTATTCTTACACGTCGGTGATGAAAGTAAAAGACTATCCCACGAACAACGATTAAATTTAGAATATGACAGAGGAAGTCGCACCTATGAGGATGAATTAATTCATGATTGCACTTTGGATGACCTTGATTTTGATGTGTTAGATAAATATAAAGAAGTATTAGAATTTAGAGGAAATTATGAGGAACTGTTGCTTGCTAGAGGTTTTATGAAAAGGGTAAAGGGACAGTTAATTATTACGCTAGCTGGAACATTAATGTTTGCAAAAATGCCTACTACATTCATTCCTAGTGCAAGGATTCGTTTTTTTAGATATGAAGGAATCGAAGCTAAAGTTGGTACATCAATGAATGTATCCAAAACAAAATTAATAGAAGGCCCTTTACCAACGATGATTAATGATGCTAGAAGCTTTATTGAAACGCAATTAAGAGAATTTACTGCATTAGACGGTGAAACTGGTAGATTTATTGAAGTACCAGAATATCCGCCATTCGCTTGGCAAGAAGGGGTTATTAATGCTATAACACACCGGGCATACAGTGTTCAAGGTGATGACATAAAAGTTAAAATGTTCGATGACCGATTGGAAATTCACAGTCCAGGTAAATTACCTAATGTAGTTAACATCCATAACATTAGGGAGACACGGTATTCAAGAAATCCAAAGATAGCAAGAGCTCTTACTGAATTTGGCTGGGTCAGAGAACTAAATGAAGGTGTAAAACGTATTTTTAAGGATATGGAGCAACTTTTTCTAGATCCACCAAGTTATCAGGAGACGAGTAACTCTGTTATATTAACATTAAAAAATAATATCATTATGCGAAAAACAAGAAGAGGAGAAAAGATTTCTGCGATTATCCAAAGAAATTGGGAGGCCCTCTCATATGATGAAAAATCAGCCCTTGAGTATATGTACAGCCATGACGGTCTTAAAACAAGCACATTTGCAAAGCAAATTAAAAAGAGCGATCAATATGCTCGAAAAATTCTAAGAAACTTAGAAGATAAGAAAATAATTATAAAAGTGGCATCCTCACCTACTGACCCCAACACTCATTTTATTTTAAACAATAATATAAACTAAATAATATACCAAGCCCCACCTTTTATTAAATAAGGTGGGGCTTTTAGTTAGAAACCATTCTAGTTATGTTATATGTCATTAATAACTCTGAGCTCCAGACGAACGTTATAAGCTTCAAACTTAGGCCTTCAGCTCTAAACAAGCGTGAATTAGCTTCAAACTTTGGCTCCCTGCTTCAAACAAACGTGAATAGGCTTCAAACTTTGGCTCTTGCTCCAAACAAACGTGAATAGGCTTCAAACTTTGGCTCTTGCTCCAAACAAGCGTGAATTAGCTTCAAACTTTGGCTCTTAGCTCCAAACATGCATGATATGCTTCAAACTTTGGCTCTTAGCTCCAAACATGCGTGATATGCTTCAAACTTTGGCTTTCTGCTCCAAACAAGCGTGAATTAGCTTCAAACTTTGGCTCTTAGCTCCAAACATGCGTGATATGCTTCAAACTTTGGCTCTTAGCTCCAAACATGCATGATATGCTTCAAACTTTGGCTCTTAGCTCCAAACAAGCGTGATATGCTTCAAACTTTGGCTTTCTGCTCCAAACAAGCGTGAATATGCTTCAAACTTTGGCTATATTGAGTCACTTAAAAAACTAAGTACTCAAAAAATGCTCTCCTCAATGTTCTCTCTCCTTTTTTAACTGATTATTCATCGTATCAATAAATGGTTTTCCGCCCATTACTAACCCGCCATGCTCGGCAAAAATGTGTAGTAGCACGAGTACGAAAAACGTGATGACTAGTTCCGTTGTTAGGCTTGCATGCGACGTCTCTAAACAATCCAAATAAGGAAACGATTGCGATCGCATGGCCGAGGATGTTTGATCCATTATCCCCCATTAAAATTGTGGGCGGATTGGCAGGATAGATGATTCGACATATACCGGGAAGTGACAGGCAACCATACGAATTTTTACGAGCATGAACTAGTTTTTTTTAGCATAGATATTATTGGACATATATTTATTTCATCAGGGAGGCTGGAGGATGCAGTTTTATTATGGGAGTCAGATGCCACTTCGGGTTTTGGATGAGGCAGAATTCTGGAAGGAACAGGAGTCAGAACATACTGTTGTAATGCGGGAACTCGTCAAGAATTTGGAGAGTGAATACGTTGATGCGCTGAAGCGTTGGGAAGAGGTTTTGAACACAACACATCAGCATGTTAAGCGATTCATAGAGTCAGTTGTGCGGAGCAATTATAATATTTCGCCAGCGTTATATAAACAGGTACTGGATCTGGTCACATTTTGTTTGCAGGAGAGCGTGGCATTTATTCAGTTTTGCAAACAGGTGAAGAATGAAAGTGCTGCTGTTAAGGACAATCCGACAGCTAAAGTTGTTATTGATCACATCGTCGACGAGTCGGAATACTTTATAGGGATTGCACAGACGATTTTATACGAGCAGCCTGATTAATTTTATTGGATGGATGCCTTGTGTGGGGTGTCCATTTTTGGTGGTTGGGGGGTGAAACTGAATTATGGCGCGTGGGGACTGAGCAATCCTTACATAAATAGCGTTGTCGAGTAAGGTATTTTCCATTACGTTTAACAGATGTACTTCCACAATTAACACAAGCCATACCCGAAGTAAATCGTGATTCACGAATGGTTTTTAGGAGGTTTGTAATTTTATCTGATTCTTCTGAAATAGGTATTGCTTCATTGCTTCATCGCTTCAAACAATGCTAATTGCTCTGAAGTTGATAATTCACTGAACCCTTTATATACAACTTAGACTGGACAACTATTTCTATAGATTCCGTTGGCTTGAATTAGGTAAGGATTTAGCACTTGATAGACGAGTAGAACAGATGCTTATTTCAGCGTGTCAAAAATCTATTTACACAACAGTTGAGATGCTAAGAAGTGCATAGAAAAAGACCTCAATTAAGAGGTCGATTTATAAATGTATTTACTTTAACTTGTTTAAGGTAGAACTTAATTTGCTATTTATCTCTTCATTCCCTTCAACATAAAAGACTAACACATTATGAACAGTAAAGGTTTTATAAGGTTCTAAGGATGCACTTGCATTTGCTTCTTTAAATGCTTCCATTCCTTCTTGTCGGTCATCTGTTGATTGAAATATATAAATAGATAATGTCATTCCTTCCAAAGAATATGCTTTAGGTGAAACACCATTTAGTTCTCGAATAAAAACATTGTTTTCTGGCAAATCTGCTTCTTTCAATTCTAAATCTTGTTCTTGTAAAGCAGTTTCTACCTCTTCTAACGTAATACTAAGTTTTTGTTCATTATTTGTATCTTGTCCCGTTTCTTGTTGACTACAAGCACCAAGAACAAAAGTAAGCATTATAAAAAATAACAATTTTCTTAGCAAAAAATCTCCTCCTTAACATATTAGGCGAATGAATCCTCTGTTAAGTTTCTTTTATATCGAAATCATTTTCCATAGCAATAATTTTTTATCAGAACATTATATCATCACAAACTTTAGGTATTAAAACAACAATCTTTGAGAAAACAGCCATTAAAATTAAGAGGGAGATTTTCTGCTCCATTTGTGAACATCTGTATTTCAGCTAAATTTTCTTTCAAAAAATCCCTACACACATTATAATGTAATGAGACAAAGGTGGTGTTGACTGTGATGGATCGAGTAGTTATTGCGAAAGTGTGTATGCTTGCGGGAAAAATTATGCTGGAAAGTGGTGCGGAGACGTATCGGGTGGAGGATACCATGAGTCGGATTGCATCTGCATACGGTTTGGCGAATGTGCAGAGTTATGCGACGCCGACGGGTATTAATTTTTCCGCTGACTTCGCTGATGTTACGAACTTTATACGGATTTCCAATCGGTCAACTGACTTACATAAAATTGCTGAAGTTAATAGTATTTCCCGTGATATTGCAGCAGGTTCGGTCACCATTAATGAAGCGTTAGAGTCGCTGAATAATGTTAATGACGCCAGTTACGCTTTCCCTTATTGGATTCAGATTATCGCTGCAGCTTTTGTTAGTGGGGGCTTTGCGATCATGTTTGGGGGAGTCTGGCCTGATTTTATTCCTTCCTTTATTGCGGGTGGGGTTGGCTATGCAGTAATGGTGTGGTTTAAGCAACTGGTTGAGACCGGATTTGTTGCTGATTTTATTGCCTCGTTTGCGATTGGTGTTTTTGCGATGCTGTTTATCACAAATGGTTTCGGTGTAAATTTGGATAAAGTGATTGTCGGGGCGGTAATGCCGCTTGTGCCTGGGCTGCTTATCACAAATGCTGTCCGGGATTTAGTTGCAGGACACTTGGTTGCCGGTTTATCCAAAGGCGTTGAAGCAATGTTAACAGCATTCGCAATTGGTGCTGGTGTAGCTGTTGTATTCGCTTTTTAAGTGGTGCCATTACCCAGTTTAGTGAAAGGTGGTTTTTTTGCCGTGATGATCGTTACTCAACTTATTACAAGTTTCATAGCTGCAGCTGGGTTTGGGGTGTTGTTTAATGCACCGCGGAGAGCGCTTATTCAATGTGGTCTCATTGGTATGCTCGGCTGGATTTTATATTACGTTCTTGTCCTGGGTGAGATGGATGTTGTGCCAGCAACTGTTTTTGGTGCGATGCTTGTTGCTGTTTTGAGTCAAATTAGTTCTAAAGTATTCAAAAAGCCGGTGATTGTTTTCAATGTATCCGGGATCATCCCGCTCGTTCCAGGCGGAGTTGCTTATGATGCGATGCGCCATTTTGTGGAAAATGATTATTTTACCGCGGTACAGCTATCGGCTAAAGTCATGCTGCTGGCAGGAGCAATTGCGATCGGATTGATGTTTTCAGAAGTAGCGAATCAGCTGATTAAAAAAATAAATTCGGCAGGTGCATAACACCTGTCGAATTATTTTTTGTTAAATCCTGCGTCAATTAACAGAACGATTGCGGTTATGATGTGCATGATCATTCCAATTATCGGGATAACACCAACAGCGGATGTGACCATTCCAATAATACTTCCGGCCTTGCTACCTTTTTCATTGTGCGCGGCGAGCAGAGTCACCAGGTGCAGGATGAACATGACGAACAAGGCACCCCAACCTGAGCTAAGTACAAATGCACCGCCAATGAATGGAATTCCAAGGAATGCTTCACAGCCCCCAGTTACCCACTTCATAATACGAGATAACGACATAATGTTGCCTCCTAAATAAATATCTCATTCAATAGTAGCATATTGCATGGGACAAACACACTTATTTTGTATATTGCTTTCACTTTATGGTCATAATGTGTATAATTTGATTACAATAATTATTATTTTCCTATTTGCAATTAAATATGGATATTTTGAATGATATGGAGGAGATCAAATGACACGAAAGCCATTTATCCCTAATTCTTTACCACTTGATGACGGCGTAATTGATCAAAACGCAATAATACATCTTCTAATTGAGGCTCATAAACATATTGCCCAATATGAAACATTGTTAGAAAACACTAAAATTGATAAAAATTTATTATTGAGCCCTATTTTAAAGCAAGAAGCTGTCCAGTCCACAAAAATTGAGGGTACCCAAGTAACGTATGAGGATGTGCTGGAAGTTGAAGCGGAAAGCAAACGTAATAATTTAGATGTGCAAGAGGTTATTAATTATTATGAGGCTATCATTGAAGGAGAGCAATCTCTTAAACAATTACCCATTTCCACCAGGCTAATTAAAAAATTACACACGATATTAATGTCTGGACAGGTCAGGGGAGCATCAAGGGATCCCGGTGAATTTAGAAGGGTTAAAAATTATATTGGTAATAAAGATAGCGCAACATTCACACCACCTTCCCCACCTGTAATCGATTATATGACCAATCTTGAAAACTATATTAACCAGCCAAATGACTCCTTAGATGGATTAGTCAGAGTTGCTATTATACATGCACAATTTGAGACCATTCACCCTTTTCTCGATGGTAATGGACGAATTGGGCGTATCTTAATTCCCCTTTATTTATTTGAGAAAAATATTATTAGTTACCCAAACTTTTTCATCAGCGATGCACTTGAGCGAGATAAACATAAATACTATCGGTTTTTAAATGACACTCGTTATAAAAATGACTGGAACCAGTGGATAACATTTTTTATAGAGGCTGTTACGACACAGGCTAAAAAGAACATCAGCTTAATTAAATCGATTAACACGTTGTACGAAGAAACATTTGAAGCTGCTGAGCAAGTGATTAATTCAAGTAATATCAGTAAGATAATTGCTGTCATGTTCGAAATGCCGATATTCCGCACAAAGGCAATTTCAGAACGAACAGATATTTCCGACGCAACTATTAGAAGATATCTTCACAAACTAGAAGAGCATAAGATAATTTTCTCCAATGATCGCCAACGAAATAAAACTTACTATTTCTATGATTTGCTAGACCTTATTCGAAATTAATTAGAATGATTGGCATTGGCTAAGTCCTAATAGCGAATGTCATAGTTGTACTTATGCAGTAAGAAAATATTACTTAACTGCCAAATAGAGGCTTTTCTGCAGTCGCAGAAAAGCTTTCGTTGTTTGTGGGTGGGGCTGGTTGATTGCGGGGTGCTGGGTGCGGGGTGCGGGGTGCTGGGTGCTGGGTGCGGGTGATTCAGTCTTCGCGCGGATTATTCAGTCTGTTTTGAGCTAGTGTGGCGTTTATTCAGTTTTCGTGACTGCAGATTCAGTATTCGTGGAGTATTATTCAGTATTCACACGCGATTATTCAGTTTTCGAACAAAATATGAGTCTGGGAAAGGTTGATTTTCTGCTGTGGCAGAAAATCTTCCTATTTTGTGTGAGTGGTGCTTGTCACTTCCGGTGTTTGTCGAATGCTATTGCGCGAGTTTGGCTCCTTGTCGCGCGAGTTGACTCGCTGTCGCGCGAGTTGGCCTCCTTGTCGCGCGAGTTGGCTCTCTGTCGCGCGAGTTGATCCCCTTGTCGCGCGAGTTGGCCTCCTTGTCGCGCGAGTTGGCCCCTTGTCGCGCGAGTTGGCTCCCTTGTCGCGCGAGTTGGCCCCTCTGTCGCGCGAGTTGGGCTCCCTGGCGCGCGAGTTGGCTCTCTGTCGCGCGAGTTGGCCTCCTTGTCGCGCGAGTTGGCCTCCTTGTCGCGCGAGTTGGCTCGCTGTCGCGCGAGTTGGGCTCCCTGGCGCGCGAGTTGGCCTCCTTGTCGCGCGAGTTGACCTCCTTGTCGCGCGAGTTGGCCTCCTGGCGCGCGAGTTGACTCCCTTGTCGCGCGAGTTGGACTCCCTGTCGCGCGAGTTGGACTCCCTGGCGCGCGAGTTGGCCTCCTTGTCGCGCGAGCTGGCTCGCTGTCGCGCGAGTTGACCTCCTTGTCGCGCGAGTTGGACTCCCTGTCGCGCGAGTTCGGCTCCCTGGCGCGCGAGTTGGCCCCTCTGTCGCGCGAGTTGGCCTCCTGGCGCGCGAGTTGACTCTCTGTCGCGCGAGTTGACCCACCTGGCGCGCGAGTTGGGCTCCCTGGCGCGCGAGTTGGACTCCTTGTCGCGCGAGTTGGCCTCCTTGTCGCGCGAGTTGGCTCTCTGTCGCGCGAGTTGATCCCCTTGTCGCGCGAGTTGGCTCCCTTGTCGCGCGAGTTGGCCCCTCTGTCGCGCGAGTTGGGCTCCCTGGCGCGCGAGTTGGACTCCTTGTCGCGCGAGTTGACCTCCTGGCGCGCGAGTTGGCCTCCTTGTCGCGCGAGTTGGCTCGCTGTCGCGCGAGTTGGGCTCCCTGGCGCGCGAGTTGGACTCCTTGTCGCGCGAGTTGACCTCCTGGCGCGCGAGTTGACTCGCTGTCGCGCGACTCCCACTCCCCATCCACACCAAAAAACTCCCCGCCGCAGCAGGGAGCTCTTAATCAAGCGTTTTTCTTTTTCCGGCGTACTATTTTTGCCGTTAGGTCGTCGAACAATGTATAGACGACTGGGATTAGCAGCAGTGTGAAGATGCTGGAGATTCCGAGTCCGAATATGATTGTGACGGCAAGTGGCTGCTGCATTTCTGCGCCTTCGCCTAATGCGAGTGCTAGTGGCACCATTGCCAGTACGGTTGTTAAGGTTGTCATCAGGATTGGGCGTAATCTGCTTGGTCCTGCTTGCAGGATTGCTTCGTATCGATCTATTCCTTTTCGCCGCAGTATATTGATGTAGTCAACGAGCACAATGGAGTTGTTGACTACGATACCGGCGAGCATGATTATACCGATAAATGCTGGTATGCTTAATGGCAGCCCGGTTACGAATAGTCCTACCATTACCCCGACAACGGTTGCTGGCATGGAGAACATGATAATCAATGGAAACAGGAAGTTCTCAAATTGTACTGCCATAACCGCGTACACTAGGAAGATCGAGAAAATCAATGCGATTGACAGGTCTGTGAATGATTTTGCCATATCCTGTGCCTGACCGCCGATTTCATAGCTGTATCCTTCAGGCAGATTGATTGCTTCTAGTTCTGCTTTGACATCTGTTGTAATGCTGCCAAGATCACGATCTACAATTTCGCTTGTTACATTCATTTGCGGTTGTTGATTTTCTCGCAGTAATGTTACAGGGCCTTGCACTTGTTTGAATGACGCGACGGAATCCAATGGGATCGACGTGCCTGATTGTGATTGTATTTTCATATCCTGCAAATCATTTATCGTGCTGCGTTCGTCCTCTGGGAACATGAGCTTGACGTTCATTTCATTGCCGTCTTCGCGATATTTTGATGCGACCTGACCGGTGAATTGCAGCTGAATTTGGCCTATGATTTGCTGCTGGTTCAAGCCATATGCTGCAGCTTTTTCCTCATCAACTTCAATGGTCATCTGTGGTACACCATCTCCGGCTGCTGATGTCGGATTGTATACGCCATCGACCGTTGAAATTTCATCAACTACACGACTGGATAATTCACGTAATACTTCATGTTCAGGTCCGTTTAACTGGATTTGTATTGGGTCTCCTGTACCCATTCCGCTTCCAGTAGAATTTACGGTTATCCCGGCACCTGGAATTGATTGTACGTCTTCATCAATTTCCTGCACGATATCTGTTGTTGATCTCGTTCGGTCTGTTGAAGGTACCAGCTGCATTGTATATGTTGCCTGGTTTCCGCTTGCAGCCATTGCACCAAATCCGCCGCCTCCAACACTGACATAGTTCGTCTCGATAACATCATCGTATTCAGTTAGCTGTTCATTGATTTGATCGACGATTCCTTGTGTATGTTCCAATGAACTTCCTGGTGCTGCCTCAACGCGGATTTCCATTTGTCCCTGATCCGAGGATGGGATAAATTCTGCTCCGATTAGTGGGGTCAGTGCCAGGCTGCCTGCAATCGCGATGATGGTGCCGAATACGGTTGTTTTACGGTGTTTCAGCACCCATCTAAGTACGCTGCGGTAGCCAGTGTTGACACGATCCAGGAAGCGGTCAAACCAGTAGCGCCGTCCATTGTCTTCCATTGCCTTCGATAGTAATTTTGATGAAAGCATTGGCACTAATGTTACTGCCACCACAAGTGATGCGATTAGCGAGAATGATACTGCTAATGCGAGTGGCGTGAACATGTCAGATGCGATACCTTCAACATAAATAATCGGCAAAAATACGACTAATGTTGTTGTCGTTGAGGCAATAACGGCTGGTGCAAGCTCTGATGCACCTTTTGTTGCTGACTCAAATAAGGAATATCCTCTTTTCCGGTATGAATAGATATTTTCCAAAATAACGATCGAGCTGTCGACCATCATACCGAGCCCGAGAGCTAAACCTCCAAGCGTTAGAACGTTCAGCGTTTCGCCAGTAAAATACATTAACGTAAATGTTGAGATAATCGCAATTGGTATCGATAGTCCGATAACAATTGTTGCTCGAACACTTTTTAAGAATAATAACAGGATGAAGATCGATATAGCGCCACCGATCAGGATGTTTTTGACAACGGAACTGATCGACATTTCGATGAACTCGGATGTATCAATAATCACACCCAGATTGGCATCGGAAGGGAGCTCGCCTTTAATTTCTTCCATGCTTTCTTTAATGTTCGTTGCGACCTCTACCGTGTTTCCATCTGTTTTTTTCATAATGGAAAGCACGACAGATGGCTCACCGTTTACAAGTGTTTCTGTCGATGATTTTTTAAATGTGTCCTTCACATTGGCGATGTCATCGATATACACTTTTCCGCCAGATTGCGTTTGAACAAACGTTTGTTTAATTTCTTCAACGGATTCAAACTCCCCTGTTACACGGAGCTGCAAGTTCTTATTTCCTTTTTCAACTGTGCCGACTGATGCCGACTGATTCGAACTATTTAGCGACTGTGTGATCATCTGCACGGATACGCCATATTGCTTTAATTTTGCCTGGTCAAGTATTAGCTGGATTTCCCGTTCTTTTGCCCCTTCGACGGTAACAGATGCTACGCCACCTTGACGTTCAAAGAATGGCACTACTTCATCTTCAGCAATTTGCGTTAGGGTGGCAGGGTCATCGCCAGTCAGACCGACCCACATAACAGGTAACTGGTCTGGACTGAACCGCATGATACTTGGGTCACCCGCTCCATCTGGCAGCATTCCTTTGACCTGATCGACTTTTTCCCGTACGTCGAGCAAGGCCTGATCGAGATCAACCCCATTTTCAAACATCATCATGACGAGTGAAGATCCTGACTGGGATTGCGATTGTACGGTTTGAATCCCTTCAACTGAACTTACGGATGATTCAATCGGCCGACTAATTAGACTTTCTACTTCCTGTGGTGCTGCATCACCATAACTTGTGGCTACGACTGCAACTGGCAAATCGATTTTTGGAAAAAGGTCAACCGTCAAGCTGCGGACTGAAACAACGCCTAGCGCAATTATCGCCAGGACAATCATAATGACGCCAACAGGACGTTTTACGGATGTATTTACTAGTTTCAAGATTTATTCCCCTTCTTTCACGACGTTGACTTTGCTTTCGTCCGTAAGTGTCAGCTGCCCACTCGTGACAACCTGCGCACCGTCGTTGACCTCACCCTCAATCGCCGTTTCATCGGATTGGGATTCTTTGATGGTCACTGCTTTTTTAATTGCTTTTTCATCTTCTATTACGTAAATGAACGTTTCGCCACTTTCATCGACGATCGCTGTAGTTGGTACGATAGTGGTATCTTTCACCCTGTTTTCCGGAACTTGCATGATAGCGATCATTCCAGCTAAAACAGCTCCATCCTTATTTTCAATCGTTGCCTCAACCGGATATAGGCCAGTATCATCAGGCATCGAAGCAATCGACGTGATTTCTGCCTCGTATTCGGTATCGTCAATTGCTGCGGTGAACGTGTCTTCTTTTTCAAAAAGATCCAATGTATCGGCTGTTACAGTAAAGTTTAGCTTCATGGAGTCAAAGTCGGCAATTACTGCGAGTGGCTCTGAATTCGATGCCATCGATCCTTCCTCAACGTTCAAATTGGCAATTTCGCCATCCTTGGAAGCGTAGATGTTCTGGTTTCCTCTTGCTGTTTGAATGGTTGCAATCAGGTCGTCCTCTTCAACCATTTCGCCGTTTTCGACTTCCAGTTCAGTGACTTCTCCAGGATTTTGCGCCATGATTGGTGTTGTACTTGCCGGTGCTGTACGTCCGTAAAGTGATTTTTCAATTACCATGTCACCAGTAGTTGCTTTGACTGTTTCGACTGGGGTAACTGTTTCTTTCTTATCTTCGGCTGAATCTTCATTTTGATTACATGCAGCAAGAACGCCAATTAAGGCTATCGCTGTTATACTTACAAGCATTTTTCGCATTGATGTAACTCCTCTTCTGTAAATTTAATCAAGCAAATCGATATCTAAAACACGAGCGATTGCTTCACATTCTTTTTCCAATTCCGGTATTCGCTGAAAATGAACCAGCAATCCTTGGATCATCATGTATTGCGGTTTATCTTTACTTATTTCTTTTAAAATAATCTCGATTACATCAATCAACTGCTCTACTTTTTCCTGAGGCAACTGCAGTTTGTGGACTTTTTCTTTGAGGTCAGCCAATTGCTGTTCGCCATCCTGATATAAATCGGCGATATTTTTTTCCGTGATTATCGCTATCTCATCACGGTCAAGCAGTCCATACACTATATCGTCAATACGCCTGACAAGGTACGCACCTATTATCGTCCGATCAATAGCGATGTCGTCGATAACAATCCACTTAAAGTAGCCATTCATCAGCCCATCCAGCTGAATAACAACATCAACTAAATATGGAGCGACTTTTTCGCCGTAAATGTTGGTTATATTCTGCCTCAACCAGTGAAAATTTTGCATCTTCATTTGCCTGATAAACGTATCCGTATCTTCGCCAATCGAAATATTTTCACGAAGCTGCATTATGAGAAAATCCTTGTACTCGTATATGTACGCGATAATGACTTCGATTTGTTTCGCTAAGCTTTCACGAGGCTCAAGATTTTGTTCACTGACCTTTTCAATTTGCTCGGTAATCTCATCATGGTAAAAATGAAAAGCTGTTGTGATAAAATCCTCTTTTGACTGAAAATATAAGTAAAATGCACCTTTGGAGACGCCTGCTTCTGACGCAATTTCCTGAATTGATGTGTTATGGTAGCCCTTCTCAGCAAATAACTTCATGCCTGCCTCGATGAGCTTCATTTTTTTCTCATTCATTTAAACACCTGTTTCGTTATACGATTTAGTTGCTGTTTGGTTTCATTTTTCAAGACTGAACTAACCGGTCAGTCACTTTTTCTATATTACATGATGCGGGGTTTTTTTGGCAAGAAAAAAACTCCCTGTTTGCGGAA
Source organism: Virgibacillus sp. (assembly GCA_041689365.1). Taxonomy (GTDB): domain Bacteria; phylum Bacillota; class Bacilli; order Bacillales; family Amphibacillaceae; genus Lentibacillus. Next base: position 58 of record JBDNGJ010000070.1, on the reverse strand, counting down.
GTTTAATAAAGATTCCATGGTAATGAGCGTTTGCCAAAAAAGATTGAACGATTTAACT
>JBDNGJ010000069.1:0-12450 GCA_041689365.1 Virgibacillus sp. | reverse complement strand
TTCGATATTATCCGGACACAGAAGCCCTTATTTTAAATATATCATGGTTATTTAACTGTATTTGTGTGAAATAAGGTCCCTGATGGCCGCAAACACCACCATTTTCGTGAATTTCTGCCAAATAAGGTCTCTGGTGTCCGCAAAACCTCAAATTTGCTATATGAAAAATAATTTTCATGATAGATGGTGGCTGCGCATTGAGCAGCTATGGTGGTTTCTTAACAGCAAATAAAACCCGAATATGTTATAGTGGAAATACAATAGATTGGCTTCACATGAGGGGTTAGGCACACTTTTCTTTTTAGGATGCTTCCTAAAAAGGAGGTGATGCGTATGGATGTTGATGCGGTATTAACGTTAATGATATCCTTCGGGATGTTGATTGCGTTTATCATGTCCGACAAGAACCATAAAAAATAACCCCTCATGTGCTTTAGCAGGCTAATTGAGGGATTATTCCTTGAATTGTGCCTACCCCTCTTGATGGGGATAGTCTATTGGGACCGTTCCATGTGTGCTGCATGGGACGGTTTTTAATATAATATGTTTTTTCTAAATTTATTATACCACGAATTCACGTTTTATACACCTGTTGTTTTATTTAATAATAAAGCCTTGATACAACTTTGTCATATCAAGGCTTTATTCAGTTTAGCCGATTGAACCTTCCATTTCAAATTTGATTAGGCGGTTCATTTCTACAGCATATTCCATTGGAAGCTCTTTTGTGAATGGCTCGATAAAGCCCATTACAATCATTTCAGTAGCTTCTTCTTCTCCAAGTCCTCTACTCATAAGGTAGAACAATTGCTCTTCAGAAACTTTGGAAACTTTTGCTTCGTGTTCCAAGGAAATATTGTCATTATTAATTTCGTTATACGGAATTGTATCTGATGTTGATTCGTTATCCATAATTAACGTATCACACTCAATGTTAGAACGTGAACCGGATGCTTTACGTCCAAAATTAACAATACCGCGATATGATACTTTACCGCCTTGTTTTGAAATTGACTTCGAAACGATTGTGGAAGAAGTATTCGGTGCAAGATGATGCATTTTAGCACCCGCATCCTGATGCTGTCCACGGCCGGCAATTGCAATTGAAAGTGTATTACCACGTGCACCTTCACCTTTTAATATAATAGATGGATACTTCATTGTTAATTTAGATCCAATGTTACCATCAATCCATTCCATTGTTGCATTTTCATCCGCAGTTGCACGTTTTGTAACCAAGTTATAAACGTTATTTGCCCAGTTCTGAATTGTTGTGTAACGGCAATATGCATCTTTATGAACAAAGATTTCAACGACCGCACTGTGCAGTGAATTCGTTGTATAAACTGGTGCTGTACAACCTTCAACATAGTGTACTGACGATCCTTCATCAGCAATGATGAGTGTACGTTCAAATTGTCCCATGTTTTCCGAATTTATACGGAAATATGCTTGAAGAGGTGTTGTCGTTTGTACACCTTTTGGAACATAAATGAATGATCCGCCAGACCATACTGCTGAATTTAATGCAGAAAATTTGTTATCTGACGCTGGAATAACCTTGCCAAAATATTGTCTGAAGAGATCTTCATTTTCCTTGAGTGCAGTATCCGTATCCTTAAATATGATACCCATATCTGACAAATCCTTTTTTAAGCTATGGTATACTACTTCAGATTCATACTGTGCGGATACACCAGCTAGATATTTTTGTTCTGCTTCTGGAATACCTAACTTATCAAATGTTTGTTTTATTTCTTCAGGTACTTCATCCCATGATTTTTCTGTTCTTTCGGATGGCTTAACATAGTAGATAATCTCATCAAAGTTCAATTCGGAAAGATCTCCACCCCATTGTGGCATTGGCATCTTATAGAATTGATTCAATGCTTTCAAACGATAATCCAGCATCCATTGAGGTTCATCTTTCATTCTTGAGATTTCTTCAACTACCTCTTGCGTAAGTCCTTTTCCAGAGCGGAAAATCGAAACGTCTTTATTATGAAAGCCATATTTATACTCTTCCATTTCTGGCATTTGTTTTGCCATGTAAAAAACCTCCTTCAGGTGTTTTGGGACGTACTAGTACCGATACTGATACGACATTTGCGTAATAATCGGCATTATCTCCATCATCCATTAGCTACCTACTATTCTTGAACACCTTTTTCCATAGCTTTCCAAGCAAGGGTTGCACATTTGATTCGTGCTGGAAATTTGGAAACACCTTGTAATGCTTCGATATCACCAAAATCTGTGTCACCTAAATCATCCATCTCTTCACCAAGCATCATTTGTGAAAAAGCTTTCGACATTTTCAATGCGTCATCAAGTTTTTTCCCTTTAACCGCTTGGGTCATCATGGATGCAGATGACATACTGATTGAACAACCTTCACCATCAAACTTGGCATCCTGAACAACTCCATTTTCTACTTGTAATTGAAGTTGAATCCGATCACCACATGTTGGGTTATTCATATCAACGGTTAGCGCATCGCCTTCAACTGCGCCCCGATTTCTTGGGTTCTTATAGTGATCCATGATTACCTGTCTATATAATGTATCAAGGTTGTTAAAAGACATCACCAAAATACTCCTTCGTTTTCAAAAGTCCATCGGCTAACCGATCAATATCTTCTTCTGAATTATATAAATAAAAACTTGCACGTGCTGTGGCTACTACATCAAGCCATTTCATTAACGGCTGTGCACAATGATGACCTGCACGAACAGCTACACCTTCTGCATCAAGCACTGTGGCCGTATCATGCGGATGCACATCATCTAAGTTGAATGTAACTAATGCTGCACGTTTTTCAGGGCCATATATGGAAATTCCATCGATTTTTCGTAAGTTTTCGAGTGCATAATCAGCTAACTTTTGTTCATGTGCCGTAATATTATCTAACCCAACATCATTCAAAAAGTCGATTGCTGCACCTAACCCGATTGCACCAGCTATAATAGGTGTCCCACCTTCAAACTTCCAAGGCAGTTCTTTCCATGTTGAATCGTAGAGATTAACAAAATCTATCATTTCTCCTCCGAATTCCACTGGCTCCATTTCTTCCAGAAGTTCTTTCTTACCATACAATACCCCGATACCAGTTGGTCCACACATTTTATGACCTGAGAATGCATAAAAGTCACAATCCATTTCTTTTATGTCAATCTTCATATGTGGAGCACCCTGAGCACCGTCAATTACAATAACTGCACCATTTTGATGAGCAATTTCTGCAACTTCCTTAACTGGGTTAACTGTTCCGAGTACATTGGATACATGTGTAACAGCAACTACTTTTGTCTTATCTGTTATTGTCTCACGTACATCGTCCAATGTAAACGTCCCATTACCCTGTAATGGTATATATTTTAATGTTGCACCTGTAGCTTTAGCTGCTTGCTGCCACGGTATTATATTACTGTGATGTTCCATTGGAGTGATTACAATCTCATCTCCAGCTTTTAAATTGGCACGTGCATAACTATAGGCAACTGTGTTGATTGATGTCGTTGTACCACGTGTGAAAATAACTTCTGCGGTACTATTCGCATTAATAAAGCGTCTTACCTTTTCACGAGCACCTTCATATTTGTCAGTAGCTCGTGTGCCTAGTGTATGAACACCACGATGCACATTTGAGTTATCCTGTCGGTAATATGCATCGACGGCTTCAATTACTTGCAATGGTTTTTGTGATGTAGCAGATGAATCTAAATATACTAAAGGATGTCCATTCACTTCCTGATTTAATATCGGAAATTGTTGCCTTATGGCTTTCACATCCATTAGTATACCTTCCTTTCAATTACTTGCGTTAACTGTTCCTTAACTGAAGCAATTGGCAATTGATTAACAACCGGTGCCAGGAAACCATGAATGATTAAACGTTCTGCCTCTTTTTGTGTAATCCCGCGGCTCATCAAATAATACAATTGAAGTGGATCTACACGTCCAACAGATGCTGCGTGACCGGCTGTTACATCATCTTCATCAATAAGAAGAATTGGGTTAGCATCTCCGCGTGCTTTTTCGCTTAGCATTAGGACTCGTGATTCCTGTTCAGCATTTGATTTTGATGCACCATGCTCAATTTTTCCGATACCATTAAATATGGATGTTGCACTATCTTTCATAACACCATGTTGTAAAATATGTCCTTCTGATTCCTTACCAAAGTGAACAATTTTCGCTGTGAAGTTTTGTGTTTGTTTACCACGACCAACTGACACAGTTTTCGCATTTGATTCAGAATTGTCACCAACTAAATGTGTAACATTTTCTGAGACAGTATTCCCATCATTCATTTGACCCAGTGCCCAATCAATTTTGGCATCGCGATAAGCAACACCTCGGCGATTTATATATGAAGTTGTTCCAGTAGCGAAGTTGTCAACTGCACCAAATGAAATTTGTGCATTGTTATGCGCAATTACTTCCGTAACAATGTTTGCTACTGTTTCTTCTTCTTTATTTTGTGAAACATAATTCTCAACATATGTTAATGAACTATTATCATCAGCAACAACCAATACATGATTAAACATTGCTGCTTCAGGGTCTTCCTGCCAAAAAATTACCTGTAATGGTTCTTCCAGCTGTACATTTTTAGGAACATATACAAATACGCCGCCGTTCATCAATGCTGCGTGAAGTGCAGTCAGACGATGTTCGTCAACAGAAACTGCATCCTTCATATAATAACGTTTAACCAAGTCTTCATGCTCACGAAGTGCCGTAAAGATATCAGTAAATATAACACCTTTATTTTTCAGTTCTTCATTCAGGGAAGCATATGCAACCGTGTGATTGCGTTGTATGACAAGGTTTTCTTGTGTATTTTCTTTATCAATAAAGTCTTGTATATCCACTGGTAGATCATCTAATGATGAAATCTTCTCACCTTGAGCTGCCTCATGTTTAAATTTACTGAAATTCCATCTGCCTATCTTCGTTTTATCAGGCTTAGGCATCTCAAGATTATCAGCTTGTTCCAAAGCTTGAAGGCGTAATGATTTCATCCATTCTGGTTCATTATTATTTTGTGAAAACTGGCTGATATAATCTTTGTCGTATGGTAGCTTTGTTTCAACAGTCATATAACCCCTCCTAACTTTACGCTTTTTGCTCAATTGATACGTCTTCAATACCAAGTTCTTCTTTAATCCAGTCATAACCTTCCGCCTCAAGACGCTTTGCTAATTCAGGCCCACCTGATTTAACAACACGGCCTTGCATCATAACATGCACTTGGTCTGGTGTAATATAATTAAGTAAACGCTGATAATGTGTAATGATCAAGCAACCAAAATTATCGTCACGTAGTTTATTAATTCCTTTGGATACTACTTTTAATGCATCAATATCCAAACCTGAATCAATTTCGTCTAAAATCGCAATTTCAGGCTTAATAAGCATTAGCTGAAGAATCTCATTACGTTTCTTTTCCCCACCTGAGAATCCTTCATTTAAATAGCGCTGTGCCATGTTTTTGTCGATTTCTAGATGGTCTAAGGCATTATCCATTTCCTTAATGAATTTCATTAGGGAAATTTCATCGCCTTCTTCACGGCGAGCATTTATAGATGAACGAAGAAAATCAGATGTTGTTACACCACTGATTTCACTAGGATATTGCATTCCAAGGAATAGCCCTGCACGTGCGCGCTCATCCACTTCCATTTCCAATACGTCCTCACCGTCAAGATGTACACTTCCTTCAGTGATTTCAAACTTTGGGTGACCCATAATTGCTGATGCAAGTGTTGATTTTCCAGTACCATTTGGTCCCATTACTGCATGGAACTCGCCACCCTTTATCGTAAGGTTTACACCTTTTAATATCTCGTTACCTTCAATTGAAACATGAAGATTTTTAATTTCTAGCGTTGATCCTGCCATGTCGATACCTCCAATTACTATTATTGTGCTTATTTTTTCAAATGGATATTACATCCATTCTCAATTTATTCTCATTATAATCTTAAAGCATTTCGAATTTATTATCAACTCATTCACATGAATAAGCCCACGTAGATGTTAACTGATTATACGAACGTTTTTTTTGAGAAAAATCATAAATTTCTTCTTTATATTATATGCAATAACTGAGAATGTACTTTCTGCATACCATAATTTTGTTTCTGGTATTGCCCTCCCAAGGATTGGAAAAGTTAGATTATCGGTATAGGAATTCTTCGGAAAGCGATACTGCTCTCACAAAGTTCCTTAAATTTTTAGTATAGTAAGACTTCACTGCAAACAAAAACGCTGGTACCCATCCCAGGGTACCAGCACCATGATTATTTATTAATTATGAATGTGACTATCAATTTCAGCTACCATGTGTTTACATTGTTCATACTCTTTCTGTCGTCGCTTTTCAACTGCAATGCGGTTTTCTAACTTTCTTTCATACTCAGCGTAGCACATCTTGTGTGTTTGCTGCATTCCCTTCTCCATCTCCGGAGTATAATTCATCTTAATCCCACTATAAATAGTGAACCATCCTTTCGATTTGATTACAATATTAAGAATATCACAAGGACGATAACCGCTACAACGTGCATTTAAACGTATATAATCGTAATGAATAAAGTATGGAAGTGTTGAAAATGGATAGCAGGTTCACCTTTAAATATAGGTCGAATACCTTCCATATACTATTAATTCCTTAAAATTCGCTAAATTAGTTACTCGGTGCTCCGTTAACTGGAACTACTGCACCTTCAAATTCTTCTTTTATATAATCCTGAATTTTTTCTGTATGCAATACGTCAACCAATGTATTTAATGCTTCATTGTCTTTATTTTCTTTCTTTACCGCTATAACATTTACATATGGAGATTCTTCACCTTCCAGGATTAACGCGTCCTCTAATGGATTTAAATCTGCTCCAATTGCATAATTTGTATTGATTGCCACTAATGTGTTTTCTTCAGATTCATACAGCTCTGGTAAGAATGCTGCATCATAATCATAGGAAAACTTTAAGTTCTTTGGATTTTCTACAATATCTTCGGTAGTAGCTTCTACCTTATCCACTTTTTCTGAAAGTTTAATAAGCCCTTCTTTTTCTAACAAGGAGAGAACTCGTCCATGGTCAGCGACAGAGCGGCTCATAAGCACTTCGGTTCCTTCAGCAATTTCATCAACACTATTAATTGTTTTCGAATATATCCCAATTGGCTCAATGTGAATTCCACCAATGTGTGTAAAATCATAGCCAATATCTGCAATTTGCTTGTTTAAATAAGGAATATGCTGGAAATAATTTGCGTCAAGTTCACCACTTGAAAGGTCTTCATTTGGTAGAACATAGTCAGTGTACTCTTCAATTTTTAAAGTGATTCCTTTTTCCTCAAGAATAGGTTTAGCTTTCTCTAAGATCTGTGCGTGTGGAGTACTGGATGCGCCAACTTTAATAACATTATCTCCACCTGAACCGGAATTACTCCCGCCACAAGCTGCTAATACTAGTACAAAAAATATAGATACAAATGCCAAAATCTTTTTCATTTTATCTCTCTCCCTTATCTTTTATCTAATTTGTTAGTAATAAAATCTCCAATGAATTGAAAAATAAATACAATGATTACAATTAATACAGTACAAATAAACACAACATCAAACATACGCCGCTGGAAACCAAAAAAGTATGCATAATTTCCTAGACCACCAGCACCTATAACACCTGCCATTGCAGTATAGCCAATTAAGGCAATTGCAGTGACAGTAAGTCCTGATACAAGTGCGGGCATTGACTCTGGGAGCAGAACACGAAATATTATTGTGCGAGTCTTTGCTCCCATAGATTTCGCTGCTTCGATGACACCCTTATCAACTTCCTTCAGTCCAATCTCTACAAGTCTTCCGTAGAATGGTGCAGCACCAATGATCAATGCTGGTAAAGCTGCATTCGGTCCCCGTATAGTCCCAATCAAAAAGTCAGTAAATGGGAACAAAAGTAATATTAAAATAATAAATGGAATCGCTCGAAACACGTTTACGATTGATGCCACGATTAAATTAAGAAATTTATTCTGCCAAATCCCCCCTCTCATTGTCAGGTAAAGCAGTAATCCCAATAGTATTCCTAAGATAAATGTTCCAAATAATGAAAGGATAGTCATGTAAAAGGTTTCGTAAGTAGCAACCCACAAATCCTCCATATTCAAATTCGGGAAAAGATTAGTCAGCATCGCGAACCACCTCCACTTCTACTGAGGTCTCATTTGTTATAAAGCTGATCACTTTATCAATTTCACTCAATTCGCCTTCAACCTGTACAAATAGTGTTCCATATGCACCACGTTGCGTTTGGGTGATCTTTCCCTGTAATATATTGATATCAATTGCAAACCTTTTGGCGACTTGACTAATCAATGCCTGGTTTGTTGTTTCACCAATGAAATGGAGACGGATAATTTTACCTCTGTCATAGTTGTCAATTAAATGGGCTACACCATCATCTTCATCATTTGTTCCCATCACCTGCTCAACAAATTTTTTCGTAACAGATTTCTTCGGCCGTAAAAATACATCCAGCACATCACCCTGCTCAACAATTTTGCCATCTTCCATTACCGCAACCTGATTACAAATTTTGCGAATTACATGCATTTCATGGGTAATCAGAATAACCGTTAAACCGAGCTTTTGATTGATATCCACTAACAAATCCAAAATAGCATTAGTTGTTTCCGGATCAAGTGCAGATGTTGCTTCATCACACAGTAATACTTTAGGATTATTTGCAAGTGACCTCGCTATTCCAACACGCTGTTTCTGACCGCCACTCAACTGGGAAGGATAAGCACTTTCTCTTCCTGTAAGGCCAACCAATTCGATTAACTCCTGTACACGCTCATCACGTTCTTTCTTTGGCGTGCCTGCAATCTCCAATGGAAATGCAATGTTATCTGTAACGGTCCGTGACCACAATAAATTAAAATGCTGGAAGATCATGCCAATTTCCTGACGTGCTAACCGAAGATGTTTTGAATTTAATGCAGTTACTTCCTGCTGATCAATTACTATTTTCCCACCTGTTGGTTCTTCAAGCCGATTCAATAATCGTACAAATGTGCTTTTTCCAGCACCACTATACCCAATAACACCAAAAATCTCTCCTTCATTTATATCAAGGGTTAAATCATCGACTGCTGTTATGTTGCTTTTATTTGATTTAAAGACTTTACTTAAACCCTCTATTGAAATCACAAGTATTCCTCCTTAGTCAACCACTATTATGCCCTACTAAATAAGAAAAACGCCTTTCTGTAAGAGAACAGAAAGACGTAATATATGTAGTCTTTACGTTCCCTTATCTGTCAAAGCAGTTGCTTTGCAGGAGTTGGCACCTTTCAAATAAAAAACATTTGAGGTTGCCGCGGTTTCATAGGGCCAGCCCCTCCACCGCTCAAGATAAGAGATATAAACTATTTAATTAAAATTCGATAATCTAGATAATAGCACGCATATTAGCATGTGTCAATATATTATTCATCTGAAAATAAAGCTGGTTCGTAGTCCATTAGGTAGCTATATATATTGGCAATTGATTTAAATGCGTAGACTTTTTCCTTGATTTCGTTACCATCCTTTATTAATAAGCATGGTACACTTTCAATTTCATTATCCTGCATAAACTCCGGGTGCAGCGAGGCATTCATGCTATAAAAAATATCCTGTTTATGGACCGATTCAATCTTATCCAGCATCGATTTTGCCAATGCACATGTTCCACAAAATGGTGTATAAATATATAATAAATAATGCTTTTGTTCTAATTGTTCCTCATTAATCTGTTGCAATACTACCACCCTAAATCAAGAATATGGGATTAACCTCGATTCGTTTGCCTACCAAGGCAGTTGCAAGTATGTTTTCGGGAGTCGTTGCAACTTCACGATATTCACTGCTCACATAAATGTGCTCAGCATGTGGAAGCTCACGCGTTAGCTGTTTGCGCAGTTTTATACCTGAACTATCCTCATCAACTAAAATATAAACATCCCTATTATCCAAATCATACGTTTCCAACAGCTCATCAAATCGTTCAACACCGAGTGTCCCATTCGTACAAATCACTTCAACATTATCTGTTATCACCCGTTTGACCTGCTTTTTATCAGTTAGTCCCTCAACAATGATAACTTTTTCTGCTTCATTTGTCATCATTACATGCACTCCTTCATTAAATTCACTGAATGCATTAATTATAAATTTTACTACTTTTTTCAATCCACATCCAATAATTAGTTTTATACCTTTGCAATCCATCTGTATAGGTAGTTTATGCCTAAAAAGAATTATTAAGTATTAAAAAGAAATGCTGTTTCTTAAAGTTTATTGCTATTGATGTAAAGTGCTACTCAATGTAGGAAAAGATAATGCAGTTGGAATATGCGAGACGGTGTGGGAAAGCGACACTAAATACTACTAGTCGGTTACCCTTAGTCTCTGTTACATCAACTACTTGTAATGATTCGTTGCTTGGATTAACAGCAATCTTTTAGAAAACCAAATAAAAAAGAACCGACATCACAAGATTACATTGTAAAGTCGGCCTAATTAGTAGGGTTAATCTTCCTCGATTATTTCCTGGTATTGCTCAGCAGATAGTAAATTATTTAGCTCTAAATCGTCAGATGGCTCCAAAACAACCATCCATGCTTTTTCATAGGGTGATTCATTAACAAACTCAGGGCTATCCTCTAATTCTTCATTGATTTCAACAACTTTTCCGCTAATTGGTGCGTATAATTCGGAAACCGTTTTTACAGATTCAACACTGCCAAATGGCTCATCTGCTTCAACCTCTTCCCCTGCTTCAGGGAGTTCAACAAAAACGATATCGCCTAATTCGGATTGAGCAAATTCTGTAATACCAATACGTACTTTGTCGCCTTCTTTTTTTATCCATTCATGTTCTTCTGAATATAGTAAGTCTTTTGGTAAGCTCATATAAATCCCTCCGTTAATTAATTCAATATTACTATACTAGGTATATACACTTTTTTCTAGCATTTTCACTTTTATCAGAGCCAATTTTGATGGAATGTTTCTTCCTTAAATCCAACAGTAACCTTTTTTCCATCGGTTGTAATTGGTCGCTTAATTAGCATACCATCAGATGCCAGAATTTCAGCCATTTCTTCAAGATTCGCATCCTTTATTTGTTCTTTGATATTCAATTCACGATATTTCTTCCCGCTGGTGTTGAAAAACTTTTTAGCAGGTATTCCACTTGTTGAAATCATGTTTAGAAGTTCATCTTTTGATGGTGGATCGTTCACAATATGTATGCTAGTATAATCGATTTCATACTCTTCTAACCATTTCTTCGCCTTTTTACAGGTTCCGCAATTTGGATACCAGTAAAACGTTAATGTCATTTCACCCCTCCTAACTATTCCAGATGTTATTATAATTATAGCAAATAAAGTAAAGCCTGGTCGATAAAATTATGAACTTTCGATGATTTCCTGCAAAAAACTTTATAGCGTTTAATTATATGCTATAATACTTTCAGATTGATTGGCAGGGGGAATGTTCGATGCACTATATAAACGCTTTACCGGTATCCTTTATTCTCCTATCCCTGGTCATTTTCATTTCTATAAGGTTCATAGTCTCTAAAATAACGAATCGAAATATTTCCCTATACCACGAAGTCATTTACAGTTTGTGGATAATTTATATGGAAAGTTTGCTTTATCTTACAGTGTTTCCTTCCATAGACGCTACTCGAAGTGATTGGGTAGGTATAAACTTGGTACCATTTAACACGATTGAAAATTATTTATTTTTATTCTCTCATGGGGGAGTATCTGTCGCTTCCGTTAATCTAATTGGGAATACTACTGTTTTTGTTCCTATGGGAATATTACTTGTACTAGCAAACAGGAAAATCAGTTTTACAAGGATGTTCCTAATTGGTATGGGAGCATCTTTTACTATTGAAGTAACACAGCTTGTTCTATCTTTCCTAAAGGTCCTCTTAAGAAGTTTTGATGTTGATGATCTTATATTAAATACACTTGGTGTGATTATAGGATTTGCAGTTATGAAAATCGGGTTTTCTATTATAAAATTGAAAAAGTAAGACTTTTCCTAATAACTTACTTGCCGGGGACATGCTAATAACATTAGAAATATTTAGCATACATTTTGTCCCTAGCAGAATTGGCTCCGCTTCGACAGTTTGGCGGATCCTCATTCCGTTATTTCCTTAAAAACCCTTGTTTTAAGCTTGGGTTCGGATCCTCATTCCGCTGATTTGCCATTTCTGCCTCAATTTTGGCTGATTTTCTGCTAATAACGGAATGAGGATCCACTTCGATTGTTTACAGGTCCTCATTCCGAGTGGAGATACATCATTCTCTTATTGTATAATCCTTTTTAGAGATTATTTTAGCATGCAGCATATATCTAATCTA
>JBDNGJ010000068.1:0-17749 GCA_041689365.1 Virgibacillus sp. | reverse complement strand
GATTTGATCCATTCTAACAGGAGTGGATCTTGCCTGAAATTCACTGTAAATAAATTGATAAAATGGATAATTTAGACTGGTAGGGGGTTATGTACAAATTCACCGCCATTTTGTGTACTTTTTACTTGCCAAACACACGTGTTCCGTTCTTTTTCGAAATAATCTGTGCTAAATAGTTGAAAGAGCGTATCTGTGCTCTCAATGAACGATTTCGTGTATGAATAAACCGGTATTTGATAAGCAGCAGCATAACGCTGGGCTAAAACTTTAGCTTTGGGTTCCCCAATATTAGTTTCAGAATATTGTAGCTAACATTTGTCCGATTTGTTGACTAAGATTACTTCCTGTACCTCCAACTCCGACTTGAACAATTACTGGTGTAATTTTTTTTGCACGATTGACAAGGTACTTCTGATTATAATCGCAAACATTTATCATAAAATTTCACCTTCTTGGACAAGGCTATCGAAATCAAATTCTAAACACGATATCGGTTTAGCGAATAATTGATTAGGATTTAGAGAATAGTGTCTACCATTAAAAAAGTATCTAGCAGTTAATGTTGGGAATACATTATAAATATCACCAACAATCACATATATTATATTCTCCTGCCTTTCGCTCTCGTTATCTTGTTGAGAAGGAGTCGGACTCATTATGTGGTGGGAATGAATTTCCATTACTTTAACAAAACGAATATCACACAGTCGTTCTGCAATAGATAGAGCATCCTCTGTAACTTGAACAAGAGTACGTGTGGCCACTTGTTCTGGTACGTCCATAAAGAAGTCTTGTTTGTCTAAGTCCATATATATATCAGCATGACATTCACATTTTTTCTCATCATAAATTTTATGGGAAAGTGCAACAAATTTTGTGAGTAATTCGAATGGTATTTTCTTTATAGAAGGGAGAGAGTCCTCTGAAGTAGAGGACTCACACAACCCTTTCTTTTTAGCCTTCGCAACTGCAAGAACCATATTCTTCTTTTTGATGTAAACCATTTCAGTATATGCAGCTACAAGATCCGGAAAATCTTTTTCCATTCTTTTTCTTACTTCATTTCCACTTATCTTTTCTGTTACAACTTCCTCTTTTTTCTTTCTCTGAATACCATTTCTGATTTCTTCAAGCGAGAAATATTCCGTTAGTGAAATATACTCTCCTAAATGATACGCGACGGTATTTTCATCTATATTAAATTCCTCTTTCTTTTCTTCTTTCTTTTTAGTACTTGCAGCTGGATTAGAAGAACTCGAAGCATTTTCTGATTCTTGCTTTTTCATTTCTTCTATCCGTTTTTGGCGTTTTTCTTCCTCTTTACGTTTCTGTTCCTCAGCCTCATCTACAATTCCGAACATGGAAAAAATATTAGTTTGTTCTTTTGACATTTTAATAGCACCCTTTCTAATTGGTTTTAGTTTTTATATTTTTGTTCTTTGCAATTTGTTTTTTACGGATTGCGCATGTTCTGGACATAATTCGCAGTTAGCCCATATGTTAACAGCACATTTCCTACACATTTTCTTATCGCAAGTGCTTGTTAACTCCTGGAAGTCAACGCTTGTTATGATCCCTGAACCATTAGCATAATCGCATAATTGAGTATACTCTTGTTCTCCACAAACCTCACAATGTTCTCTCATATTATTCCTCCTAGAAATTTATTGTATATTGAAAAACTCTCTAAAATTTTGTTTTTGACTTATCAAAACATTGTCATCAAAGTCTTTGTTACAAAAAGTATCTCCAAACAAAGTTGACACGTTTTTATCAAGTGTTGTTGATGCTCCATAATCATTTCCAAAGGGTGAAGAGAAAAAGATTGAATGAAAATTTTCTATTTCATTTATGTTCTTCACTGATGGAAATTGATTACCTCCCATACAAACATTTCCGTCTGTTGAAACGTGAGAATAAGGAAAACTACATATTTCCGTTTCCATGTTTATAGGCGCACGTCCTTTTACAGCGACGATTTTATCCAAAAAGATATCCCATTTTTCTTGATTACTTTTATATTTCTTAACCGTATATTGGAAAATACATCTTGGAAATCCTACTACAAATGAAAAACCGGAATAGTCAATTTTCCGTTGCATTCTAGGAACTTCAATAAACACGTGTTTTGTTTTCTCAAAATCACGATATAATATCGTGTTTTTGGGTAGCAATTCGCTTGTATGCCCAATTTGTTGATTAGTAGAAGCCGATAATGAATTGATTAGGTCTGATACAGACATGGAATAATCAATTATTTCACCATTGTCATGTTGCTCCTGAACTGAAATAAAGTCACTTAGCTCATGACATTTATCAGAATCAATTTCAATATTTATCTTCATACGTTTTCTCCTCTCATGCGATTTAACTCAGTAGGTAATTCCAACAGGTTTTTGACAAAGTCAAATAAATCCATAGATAAATAATCGAACGCAATGGCCAAACCTGCTTCATCAGGAGATTGTACTATCTCCACTTGAAATTCCCAATCTGATAGTTTGTCTACACGTTTTGTTAATTCTTCCTTTGTTACTTTCTCATCTATCCTAAAAGCAGAATCATTTAGTATAAATACATAATCATGGTGATAATCAAAGAGATCCTCATATTGTTTGGGGAGTTTTTCGTTGTACAAGCAATACTCAGAAAAGTTTTCAAAATAACGGCTGAAACCTTCTCTGCATATCTCAAACGAATTCACACCACCAGATTCTATATGTTCAATATGGGTAGTAAAACCTTCTTTTACATTCACACCACGTTCATGAAACAACTTTAAGATAGCAAGGTTACAAAGTGAAAGCATCAATGAATCGAACTCATATACGCTCATATCCATGCTAATGTTCCTCTCCTTAAATAAAAATATCATCCTTGTATGGAAGATACTTTTTTTGTTTGTTTTCTATAAAACTATAGATTAGCTCTCGTTGGTTAAAGCAAGTAACAAAGTCATTGTTTGGATCACAAATAAAATCTTCATCCCATTGACTATCCATAGGTAAATGATGAAATTCTTCTATGGCATTCTCAATATCTTCTAGGGTAAAAGCGTCAAAATCTATATTCATGGCATCTTCTAAGTTCCATAAATTTAGAATTACCTTTCCATAACCCGTAGAGTTCGATTTAGATTTACTTTGTCGCTTGCATAATTCTTTTTGCAGTTTAGTGATGGATATATCCATTTTATCGCTCCTTACTTCAGAAAAAGAGGAAGTATCGTATACTCCCTCTTTGACACTTTAGTATGTTCTCACTGGTAGAATTAGCTGGATCTCGTTATATTCATCAATATCACTAGGATGCAAAATAAAAGGCCGTTGGTCATTATTAAATGAGACCGTAACCTCTTCTGTATCCATACTTTTTAATGCTTCAATCATATAGGATGCATTAAACGATATTATGAGTTCCTTTCCTTCCATGCTTGATAAGGTTATTTCTACGTTACTTTTAGAAGTTTCTTCATTACTAGAAAGTATCGCAGCATTTTCCTTTAGCTCTAATTTCACAACTCCGTTTTTCTCACTAGCAATACTAGCAAGCTCTAAGGATTGCAATAGTTCACTTTTATTCATTTCAACCACAGTATTAAAGTCTTCTCCGTTAGGAATTAACCTCGATATTTCAGGATAATTTCCATCTAATACTCTAGAAGAATAGAAAGTTGCTCCGGTCTTGTACATGACTTGATGTTTATCTAAGTACATGCAAACATCATCAGACTCTATAACCTTCAATAATCCTTCAACAGTTTTTGCAGGAATAACAACTTCCAAGTCACCACTTAATTCCTTATCGCAACTTATTTGTGATAAACGGTGTGAATCCGTAGCTGATACGGTAATTTTGTCACCTAATTTGAAGTGAACTCCCGTAAGAATCGGACGTGTCTCCGCTTTACTGGCACTAAATGATGTTTTTTGGATAATACCTTTAAATTCTGACGAACTCATAGTTAAACAAGGTTCGTCTAAGTTAAATTCGACAAATTTAGGATATTCAGTTGCGTCCATACAATTTAGTTCAAAAAGACTTTTTCCGCTTTTAATTTTCATGTTGGAATCATCATGAAAAATGTTAATTTCTTTATTTAATTTCTTCACGATTGTAAGAAATCTACTAGGTACTACAGCTGCGCCTTCTTCAACAACATCAACAACTTCACCGTCAACGGGAAGGCAATGTTTAACCGTTTCTGTACCATCGCTTCCAATTAAAATAACTTCCTCTTTTGTAGCATGTAGAAGGATTCCGGTTAATATCGGAATAGTGGCCTTACTAGTTACTACAGCATTTACTTTTAACAATCCTTCTTTTAGTACTTCTTTACTTATTTTTAGTTGCATGTTAAATCTTCCTCTCTATGTTTTTTAAATCAAAAAAGATGCAAAAGGGGATATCCCTTATGCACCTGTTGCTTGCTCTGTATTATATTGTTTAAGATTATTAACAATCTTTTTAGCAATATCCTTTGTTGCTTTAAGGAACAAATTATTAATACTTTCTACCTGGAAATCAAATTCATTCTGACAAACAGCTAGCAATAACTTTTTATCAATGTTATGTGTATCAGCTGTTTGTACAATAAAACTAACAGGTAAAAGTACATCATAATAATTCCTTAATTCCTCTAAAGATCCTTCTTCCACTGTTTTACTTGAAACAACACCTTTATTGGCTTTTTTAAATAATGAAAACCTAAGTGTTTTATCTAAGTGAACTGCTTTTTCTAACTTTTCTACATGTTTTAACGCTTCTTGTTGATTTACGTCTTGCTGTTTATCGTTATTAGACGTAGGTTGATTGTTAGAATTAGTGGAATTAGATGCTTTATTACTTTGCTGTTGACTGTCGCTTTGCGGATTATTCTGGTTACCGCTTTGCTGCTGTTGATTAGGAACAATATTGTTTGATAAATTAGGACAATCCCAATACAAAACTTTATTGTTGTTCCCGTCTTTAATTTTAGCGTAATTTTCTCCTTTTTCCTTTAGCGGAACCCATTGAGAATCTAATTCGTATAAATAACGACCAATTCCCCATTGAACCGCTGCACGCTTCATAGCGCTTGAAAATCCGCCTTTAATAGATTCAACATCAGTATTTTCAGCTCCATCTTCTTTAGAAACCCATTCATCTTCAATTTTGGCTTTAATAACACATTTAACTCCATTATTACCCCAATCGAAATACTCATTGGACCAAAAGAGACCAAACACTTTATCAAGACGGTTTTGAATAGCTCTATTTGTAACATAAGGCATTACAATAGCTTTCCAGCCATTTCTCGTCTTAACTGTTCGTTGCGCCCGCCATTCAATTTCATGAGACTCAAAAGGTTCCTTTAACTCCCTTAAGATTTGTTGACAATCCTTATTGGCTGTCATAAAAATCCTCTCCTTCTAAAGTTTTTTTATATATAGAAAAACGAGCAAATAACCATAAGTTACTTACTCGTTTAGCTATCAATCCTTATAAAAGCAAAAAACGCCTTTAGGATTGTTTGTTAAAAAGCATAAATGCTTACAAACGCACCCAAAGGCGTGTAAATTACTTTATTGTATCTGCTGATCCAAAAAGATCGCTTAAAAAATTAAAATAAAATGAATATATAATTATTATACACTACATTAAGATAATATAAAAGAACAAGTTTGATTTCTTAACAAATTATGCTATAATCCAGTTAATAATTAAAGAGCCAAGGCAATGAATGCCCATACATATATCCAAGTGGATATATGTATGGGCATTTTTATTTTTTACTGAGGTGATATAAAATGGATCGGTTTGAAAATGTGGCAATTTTAGATGATGTAGAACGACTAATTGTATTACGCAAACGGCTAGGTAACAAAAAACAATATCAATTTGCAAGAGATATCGGATGCTCTGGAAGTTATCTAGCTAAAATAGAAAGTTATCATGCTCCTTTTTCTAATAAGTTAAGAAAGAAAATAAATACATACTTAGCATCAATTGATGAAGGGGGCGGTGATTATGGAAAGAACATGGATATACTTTAAAGACGAAGCGAATCAAGACGTTATATATACCGTGGTTGATGAAATATTAGCTGAAGAAAAGGAAAAAGAACCTGGATTTGAATACGAATTAAAAATATGGGAAGAAGATAAAGTTGAAAAAGCAGATTTTTTTATAACAGATATAGTAGATTCCTCTGTTTACAAAAGTTTCCCTGAACATAATCTTTTGCTTATTGTAAATACTGCTAGTGGAGAAGAAATTCAATGGAACGGGAACTATTTAAAAAAAGCCAGTATCAAAGAATTGTCTAATTGGTTTAAAATTCGAAACACTTCCCTAAAATCAAAAGAAAAAAATTCATCACCCGGAGTCGAATACGACAGCAGGGATGAAAAGGATGATAACATTCCAAAAGATGAAGAAAATGAAAAAGACAAACCGCAAGCAGAAGAAGTTCGATCTCAAAGAGAAGATAAAATTGAAAATGAATGTGTAGACAAAAGCAATTATATAGTTGCTTCTCGTTCAACAATTGCTAAGCGATATACTTTTATACAGAATGGTTTAAATCAAAATAAAACAATAGGTGTATGGTCGCCTTTACAACGAATGGGGGTTACAACGTTCGTTTTTAACTTCGCGATTTACTTAGCATCACAACAAATCTCTACGGTCGTTTTAGAAGGAATAAGTGCTAGGCATTACCTCAAAACATTACTTTCAAGGATGAAAAGCCAACCAAAAGATTGGAAATCATATGCACATACCTTACATAATAAAAATGTAGCTATAGATCAATTCCTTTGGAATTATAGAGGGGTTATGTGGTTACCACTTGATGAAGATGATACAGAAGATATTGTTTGGAACAATGAATCACTTTATTATTATTTCAAATCTATACAAGATTTTGATATAACCTTATGTGATTTACCTACAGGGCCGTTTGAAGAACTAACAAAAATAACACTAAACCATATGGATGAACTATGGATAATGATTGACGACAATTATCATTTATTACTTTCGTATCAAAAATATATAGAGGGTGTTATGAAACACTATCCTCACATAAAAATACATCTCATATTTAATAATGCGTTTCCATTTAGCCAACAAAAACTACTGGAGGAAAAATTCGGGTATTCCATACTTACAAGTTTGCCACCTTTAGATTTTGAAATGGTTAGCAAAAATAATTATGAGTCACATCCGTTAATTGATAAGAAGAAAGTAAAAGAACTGTATTTACCAAGTTATAAAAAATTATATAAGCATATAACCGATAAAGACGCTACTATACCATTTAATAAGCGAATCAAAAATATGTTTAAAAAGATTATTGCCACGCATTAAAAAATAATGGTACTATAGTTATATATACATTTTATTTTTCTTATAAAAAGCAGCTCTACATTTCATGCAAAGAGCTAGCAGTTAAAGAATAAACAAAAGCGATCTTTGGGTCGGTAGGTTAGAAAGGGACTCCTTTCTAAATCTCATCGTCCTAATTGGTCGCTTTTTTTTAATTTAAGGAGGTGACAAACGATGGGTAAGAAACTAAAAGAAATTCGCAAAGCATTGATGAAAGGAGAAATTGTTCTTCATCCACATGCTATTAGGCGAATGAAGAGTAGAGGTTACAGTAAATCTGACGTTGCTATGGGTATAATGAATGGCTATATTCATGAAATGCAGCAAAAAAATAGCGAAAAGCGTTTTGTTGTTTCTGGTAAGGATACTTTCATGAATCCAATTATTGTGGTTGTGTTAGAGGAGAAGCCATATTTAGTAATTACCGTTATGCCACCAATTGATCATCAGCGATTTACAGATTGTGTTTAAAAAAAACGATTTTAGAAAGGGTGCTAATATGAAGACATTGCGGCAAACAAAAATGAAAGGCTGGTATGAATTTTATAGGGAAACTTGTCCTATTTGTAATCATGCTGGAGGTTGTATGATTCATGAAAAAGGAGATAGAGTTGCTTGTATTCGCAGTGAAAGTAAATTTCCTTTTTCGAAAAACTCGGCTATCCCTTCATGGTTGCATTGGTTAAATGGAAAAGACCCAATTCCGAAAGGACAAGTATCTTTTATTAAAAGCGAAAAGAAAAAAGAGGATGGATATCTACATGAGGTTTATACAGCTTTGTTAGATTGTACGGTTTTATCTGATGAACACTTTGAACATTTAACTAGTTCTAAAAGGCAACTCAGTACAGAACAAATTTATGCCAGAGGATATCGTACACTACCGCAGAAATCATGGAATACAGTAAAGGACATTTTTCAGCTGACAAATATAAAAGATTTTACAGGTGTTCCAGGTTTTCATTTAGCTAAAAAAGGAGCCAATAGATATTGGACAATTAATAGTTATCCAAGTATCCTTATCCCTTTTCGTAATCAGTTAAATGAAATTGTTGGTTTTCAAACGCGAGTAGATAATCCAAAAAATGATGTGGAAATTAACAAACGAAAAGAAGGACTACAGGTACGAGTGAAGGAACAACCTAACCTTGTTCAAATTCTCTATGACGGGGAAATCGTTAAGGAAAAGAAAATGGAAATAGATAAATGGGAACATGCCTATTATGGTGATGAAACTGGAGAATTACTTGGTTTTGTACGCTTAGTAAAGGGACAACGTTATTTCTGGCTTTCATCAACAAATAGAGATAAAGGCACTAGTCCAGGAGATCCCGCTCCAATTCATGTATCTGTACCGAGCAAAAAATTAGTCCAATGGAAGACTGGAGAAAAGCATAAGTGTGAATCTGTATGGTTATCCGAAGGACCATTAAAATGTGATATCGCTGTAGATTTACTAGAAAAGATTTATTCAGAGGAAGAATTAAAAAAGATTGGGGATACAATGCTGGCATTACCGGGTGTAGGTTCTTGGAGACTAGCCATCCCAATGATTAAGGAAATGGAAGCCAAAAGAGTGAACATTTGTTTTGATGCGGATATGATGAAAAACATTCACGTCAAAAAACACCTATTTAATTGTGTTAAAGAACTTCAGCAATTAGGTGTTGAATTATTCTTAGTAATATGGAATGAAAAAGACGGGAAGGGAATAGACGACATTTATTTAAATCGCAAGCTGCCATCATTTAAAAAACTGTGTTAGAGCAACAAACTAAAGGAGACTATGATCAATACATCCAATTTATTTCTTGGATGTATTGATTTTTTATTTTTATTTCGGTATGATATGTAATATAAAATAAAATAACCAAGGGAAACCCCCAATAAGTGCGCAAGCTATGTCTTGTGTGTTTATTGGGGTTTTTTTATTCTCGAATAATTCTATTATTCTACAAATTTATTCGCTGAATTTTTGTTCCCTTACATTACATTTGGAGGTGTAGGAATCTTGAAGAAAAAGCAATTTTACTTAGTTACAGTGTTCACCTTTGCTATGACACTCGTTTTAATCCAGCCTGACCTAACAGCATATGCTGCTTGGGGTGAAGCGGGGATCGATGGTTCCGGCAGCATAGAAACGTCAGGTTTGTTTGCGGACTTAGATATGCTTATTGGCGTTATCATGGCCTTAGGTGGATTTTGGATTCTAGCTTGTTTAATTATTGCTGGAATGAAATTAAGTGGTAGTGGAAGTAACCCACAAAAACGTACTGAAGGATTAATCGCCTTAGCCTTTACTGCTTTAGGTGGATTCATAATTATTAAGGCTTATGATATCGCCGGTTGGGTGAACAGTTTCGGAGGATAACTTCTTTATTTGTTTAACTAACTCATACAAATACCCCTCTTAATTAAGAAAGAGGGGTTTTTAAATCATTAACTAAAAGGATGGATATCAGTGCGAAAAACACAAGTGCCCGAGGATATGTCAACAGATATGAAAAACATATTAGGAGTAATGTCCACTAGACAATTACTTTATCTCATAGGTGGCGGAGCATTACTATATGCATATATTCCTCTTGTATTTCAGTTAACCTCAAATATAATTGCGTCATTTATTTTATGTGGCATATCTGCACTACCAGTAGCAACAATTGTGTTGTTGTTCGGTTTTATTAGGAGCGAAAAGAAACAAATGTATTTTGATCAATTTTTTAAAATAAAACTATTAGCCAAAACACAAAAGGGTAATTGGCGGAAAGTATGAGAAGGGAGAAAGAAACATGAGAGATATATTAATTTTAGGCGTATTTCTTCTTGTTTTATATGTTTTCTTCAAAATAATGGTCAAGGAACCTATACTACCATGGAAAGAAAAGAAGACCAGCCAAAAGAAGCATGTAAAAGATAATAGAAAGAAGAAATCCGGGAGTCAAACGAATGAAGGGTCCGAACCATTTCCAAAATTTCTATCTAAGGTCAAAAGTGTTAAAAATCACATGATAGAACTTGAAAATCATAAATTCGTAATGATTGCAGAGGTAACTCCAGTAAACTACTTTTTACTTAGTCAAGATGAACAAGAAGCTATTGATTCTAGGTTTGAAACATGGTTAGCCCAAATTAATTACCCCGTACAATTTTACTTACAGAATCGTTATGTCGATTTAAGTGAACCTGTAGAACAAATCCAAGAAGTTCTTAAAAATGACCCTGATCTCAATCAATTATCTATCGAATACGGAAACACTTTAATTAAAAACCTTAATGATTGGCAAAACAGAACACCTCGATATGAAACTAAAAGATACTTAGTATTCCCATACCAAGTGCAAATGAAAGATATACAAGCAGATGACGAAGAAGAATTTGATGAAAGAGTTACATCAAAAGCGTTTAACGAGTTATACAGACGTTTAAATACTGCAAAAGGTTCATTAAGTAAAGCCAATATGGAAGTGGAACTTTTAACTAGTGAGGGAATCGCAGAAACGTTATATTACGCTTTCAATCGTAAAAGAGCCATACAAAATAAATTTAAAGATATCAGTAACAAAGAGAAATTAGCATTGTATGTAACGGCAAATAAGACAGATGCACATATTGAACGTGTTAAGGAGATGATTAATGATGAATTTGCTCAAAATGAAGAAAAAGAAAGAGTCTACGACGAACGACAAGAAAACATCAGTTAGTGAAGATACAAATCAAAATGATACTGAAAATAACATTAATACGCAATTGGACAATAAACCCGGATTTTGGGATATCGTATCTCCAGACGGTCTTAAAATACCCAATGATTCAGAGGATTACGGCATTGTTAAACAGTCTCTAGCAACTAACACATATTTTAGACCATTCTATATACCACCAGAAGGCTATCCTCGTACATTACAAACTAATTGGATTTATAATGTTGTTTCTACTGGTGAAATGGATGTTGTAGTTGATGTTCATAAAACGCATAAAACACAAGCAATTAAGTTATTACAAAAGCAGCTGACCATGTTGAAGTCAAATTTATCCTTTCAAACAAAAAGGGGAAACATTGATCAGATACAAGATTTAGAAACAAAAATAAGCGATACAGAATTGTTGATGGCGGAAATTCAATTTAGTGATAATGACTCTTATAATGTCAGTGTTTTAGGCAATATATATGCTCAAAACAAGAAGGAATTGGATAAATACTCTGAATTTATAGAGGACGAAATGAGTGGAATGTTTTTTAATGTAGCTTCTACCTGGAACCGAGTTAAAAGTGGTTTTCGTTCTGTACTACCTTTTGGTGATAACGAACTGAAACACTCCCATCGTAATATGGATCGTAGAGCGTTAAGTACATTTAGTCCATTTATAAGTGGAAGTGGAACCTTTAACGGAGGAATACCTTTAGGTAATAACGTTATTACGGGGCAAAAAGAATTTTATAATGCATTTGGTAATGATACATACCGTCCAGATAACTATAATCAAGCTATTTTTGGGGCGAGTGGAAGTGGAAAGTCTTTAGCCATTAAATTAATGATGGCGAGAGAAACAGCAGGAATGGGTGTGTTTTCACGGTCAATAGATATTGAAGGCGAAATGGTCAAAATCACACAACGTTTAGGTGGCATTAATTTGAATATATCAGAGGAAGCAGATATACGAATTAATCCTCTTGCAATTAATGTTACACATATACCAATTGATACAAATGATGATGAGGAATTAAAAGAATTACAAGATGATGATGAAAAAGAAGTTATTGATAGAGACGATAAAACAGTTATTGCTTTTGTACCACTTCGAGAAAAAATTAATGAGGTTATAGACTTCTTCGATATTGTTGCTCGTGGTAAAAACGGGGGTGATGATGGTCTTAATGTGTTTGAACGAAACTATTTAGAAGAAGGCCTGCAATATGTGTATTTAGAGCAATATAAAATTAGTACCAATCCATCCTCTTTGTACGAATCGGAACCAAAAGAAGTAGATGGACGCATCATACAGTCTCGTGTTCGAAAGTCGGAACCAACCATTTCGGATATATATGATTTCTTAACCAAACGGTACCAAAACGAACATAAAGCTGAACGTTTAATAGCAGCTATCCGTCCATTTTTAAATGATGGTTCAAAGCCAATTTTTGATGGCCAAACATATTTGGGTAAAAACATTGTTCAAGATTTAGATACAGCAAGATTAGTGAATTTTAATATTAGTTCAATGGAGGAAGGTTTTTTAAGACCGATAGCCTACCACGTAATTTTGAACTATATATGGGAATATTTTGTGAAAAATATTGATTTAGCTACAAAGAAAAAAATTGTATTATGCGATGAAGCATGGACAATGGTTGACAATGATCAAACAATTTCCTTTCTCGAGAAGGTTGCTCGTAGGTCGAGAAAAAGGAACTGCGGGTTGAGGATTGCTTCTCAAGATTTTGTGCGGTTTTTAGAAAACCCTAAAGCGCGTGGGGTCTTGCAAAATACGTATTCTTTCTTCTTTCTACGCCAGCAAAAAATTGATTTAAAAAGCATCAAAGAGAATTTTGATTTATCGGATGGTGAAGTCGATACTTTATTCGGTAACCCCGACAAAGGGGAGGGAATCTTTCGGATAGGGAAATCTTCTGTTTGGTTACGAACAGATCCATCCGAGGAAGAAATCGTCTTTGTTGAATCGAATACAGCTGTTCTTGATCAAATGATGCAGAAGAAACAGTTAGAGCGTAATCAGATGTAGAAATATCTAATAAAGAAAGGAGGTACTAGTATTGTCTGGCTTATTTGGAATAGGAGAAAAGATAATAGATATGGTCGGTAGTATTTTCAAATGGCTCTATGATGTAACCATTGGTCCATTTATTGATATTCCTTCTTTACAAGATTTGATTTTTGGGAAATCAGAAGGCGAATCGCTTGTATTTAATACGTTTACTCAAGAAGAACTTTCATCAGCATATGAACCAGGTGTAACCATTTTCTTTACAATTGCTGTTGGAGTTGTTCTGTTTGCAGTTGTTATGGCTGGAATGAAAGTAAGTGGAAGCGGCATAAATCCAGCGAATAGAAATTACATCTTTGAGTTTTTGAAAGATATTGCTATTGTTACGATTCTATTATTTAATCTACCTAATTTATATGAATTTATATTTTGGATAAATGACTTTGTAATAGGAACCGTTGAGGAAGGTTTTGGCGATACGGATATTGGTAGTTTAGACGGTCTGAAATCAGAACTAGATGATGAACAGAATTTCATTGGTGAGATGCTTATTAATTTAACGCTAGTTGTATTAGGGTTATGGGCGTTTTTCTACTATACAATGCGTAAATTAACAATTATGATTTTTATGATACTTGGCCCAGTTATGATAGCCCTTTACTTGATACCCCAAACAAAGGCCATTACTGGTGGGTATTTCAGGGAGTTTGTCGGAACCGTTTTAATACAATCGGTACATGCAGTTGCCTTCTTCCTTATTTCTGTACTATCCGTTACAACTGCCGGAACGATTGAATCTATCATGTTGTATATTATATTTATCCCTGTTGGAGAGAGTATTAAGGGTTTATTTGGATTAAGTACGAATACTCAAAGTGGTCTAGGGAAAGCAGCAACTTATAGTGGAATGGCAGCTATGGGTGGTGTCATGGGTGCTACAAAAGGAGCACTGTCAGGGCAAGGTGTTACTGGCACATTGCAGTCTATGAAAAACGGTAGTAAAAATGGAAAAGTCGGTAAAGGTGATTCAGCGACTGACAGTGTTAAAACAGATAAAACAAATGCTCCAGGAAGAGTATCTGAAAAAATGCTTAAAGCAGGAGATATTGTTTCTAAAGGTGGAAAAGCAGCAGTTGGTTCGGCAGGTGCTATTGCAGGTTCAGCATTAGGTCCTGCAGGGGCTTTAGCAGGAGCCGTAGGTGGTAGCGCAGTTGGTGGTGCTACTGGTGGAATTGCTACTAGAGCAACGGTGGCAACAGGACAAGGAGTTAATTCTCGTGTACAGAAAGGTAAAGGGGCATTTGCGCTTTCACAAGCGGACGGTGATAGCACACTTAAAAGTACAGCTAAAGGGTTGGGTGAAACTACAGGTATCTCTACTGTAGGACGTCAAGTTAAAAGAGCAGGATCATCAGTATATGACGGTGTTACCAAAAACCCAGTGTCTCCAATAGATGGAGCGTTATCAGGATTAAATAATGAATTTAAAATAAAAGATAAAGTAAATCAAGCCGGAGAAACATTGAAACATCCTAAACAATCATGGGATAACCATATAAGTAAAGATCCAGTCGGTGCACAACGCAACCTTCAAAAAACCTTAGGATATGCTGGAGGAGTTGTTGGTGGTAGAAAAGGTCATGATTTAGGTAATAGCCTCTCTCAAAAGGCTTCGCCATACAAGAATAAAGCGCAAGAACAAGCCTATTCACCAAAACAAATTATGCAAAATGCTAAAAAAGATGCAAACGGAAATGTTGCACCCGAGTCGGTTAACTTAGTATCAACTTCAGAAGATTCTTATATTCAAGTACAACACCAGGATGGTGGTTCAAAGATTGTTTCTACGATGAGTGGAGGCGATTCGACACTTAAAAAAGGACAATCTACTAGCACTGATATTTCTAAGAAGATGGAACAAATGACTAGCATTCCACAAGTCAATCACAACATAGAAGGTATGTTGAAAAAGGAAGTCCAAAATCACCAAGTAACAAACCAACGCAATCAACAACGAGAAATTCAACAGGCAACGCGTAATCTACAAGGGTTTAAGGGAATGGATTAAATGGCTAACGGTAGAAATAACGACCAAAAGGTAGGAGCAGCACACCATGTAAAAAATGTAGCTAAGAAAAAAGTTAAAAAGAAGGCGGGTAAAGCCATAGCAAAAGCATTAGTAAAAGCTATGGCTAAAGCCATTGCCCTTATCGTTAAACTAGTTATGTTTATTGTATCTTCCGTAGGACTACCTACAATTTTCACTGTCATTGGAGTAATTTTGCTGATTATATTAGTAAATGTGTTAATAACCTCTGTTTTCGGTGGTTTAGGAAGCGAAGATACAGAATTAAGTGGGAAAGCTGAAGAGATACGAACGCATATTGTGGAACAAGTGAACGGTACAATCGATCCCGATAAACCGGAACAAGAACCGTACAAATTACCTCAGCCCTTAGTGGCAACTGTTATGCAGTTAGATGTTATGCAGGGAAATGAAACTGAAATGGATATAATTGATCAAATGGCAAACAAACTAGCCCCGGACTTTACTTATAAGGATTTTGATATCAAGACAGAAACGTATACTAGAACTTGTGAAAATGGAAACTGTACCAAAAGTAGTACATCTTCATCATCTAAGACGGTTTCTAAACTAACTCATGTGGATTCATGGGATGGTGATGTAGATATATCATACGACAAGGAATGGTCGGAATGGGAAGTAGTCGATACAGAAGAAGAGGAAAAAGAAGTAGAGAAAGAAGAGGAAGAGAATAACGACAATGCAGGTAACGAAGATAATGACTATGATATAGGACCGGGTGGCCCAGTGCGAATAGAATCTTACAATCCTTTCAATAGGGTAATACTAGATCTACCAGAGGAAACAAATACTGACGATACTAATGGTGGCAATGAAGAAACTGAAATTATTAAAAAGACAACTTACACATATGAAAGAAAGCAAAGTTTAACTAAAAATAAAACAAACGAATACGATTATTCCAAATTTGAAGAAGTACTATTTGAATATGATTATACAACAGAAGATATACAATGGATGGAAGGCGTCTATGCGGAAACCGGAGGCGAAATTTATTATACCGATTGGCTAGATGGAGAAGTAGACGGTTCCTATAATGGAAAACCTACTGGGAATGGTTCTAATAATCCTAATCCAAATGGGGTACCGAATTTACCCCCCGTCGATGATGGTTTATATACAGCTCCCACAACAGGGTACATAACTTCAGGATATGGTTATAGAAGTGGCGGAATGCATGAAGGTATAGATATTGGAAGAGGAAATAGAACAAATGTAGGAATTGTTGCTATTGCAGATGGAACAGTAACACGTTCTTATTTATCAGAGTCTTATGGAAATGTGGTTTATATTTCCCACAACCTAAACGGCGTTCAATATGAAACGGTATCAGCACATATGGTATATAGAGCTGTGCAACAAGGAGAAAAAGTGAAAAAAGGACAGTTAATCGGAGAAATGGGTAGTACAGGACATTCCACAGGGCCTCATTTGCACTTTGAAATCCACTCTCCAAGTTGGAATTTTGGCAAAACTAACTCCTTTAATCCTTTAGCCAATAATCAAGGAGTTATAATCAGTATCCCTGGTAACTAAAAGGAGGATAAAAGAATGTCTAAATGGATTGTGACTACAGTGATTATTTGTATCAGTATTTTCCTTACTTTTATGGGATTAGTCTTCTTTGACTCTAATGAAAAAACAAATACGTCACCTAAAGAATCGGCTAATGATATCAAAGAAGGGTTGGAAATGATGAGAAATAGTAGTGATTCCTATACTGGAGATGAACATTTTCAACAAGAAGATGTAGACAAATCAATTCAAATGCAAAACGATGAACCAAAAGAAGCAGGGAAGTTTCTTATAGGAGCTCTTTATTTGAATGATATGGATTTATTTTCTCAGGCTTTCCAGCCCCAAAAGTTCATGGAAACACTGCAGCAATACAAAGCAGATAAGAGGCAAGAAAAACTTCAGCAACTCATAAACACATTAACGAAAAATCAATCCTTAGAATCAGCTAATATAAGTGTTGTGGAGTCCACTTATGGAACTGACACAGAAAATATTAACATTATATTATATTATAAGGATGAAACAAGCGTAACTATTAAAAATATCCCTACAACAGCTGTCCATACAGAACATCATTCTAAAAGTGTTGCAATATACTCATTAGATATTGCACCTCATAAACTATTAAATAAGATTGAACAGGATAAATGAAGTGTTAGGACTAACTTATGGATAGTTTAAAACTTTATATAAAAACCCATTATACACATTGGTATTTTTATATTGGAACTTTATTTTTATCTGTTTTTTCATCTAAAGTTACAAACATGGCCAAAACAACTTTTATCGAGTTTGTTGGTGAGGGCGTTTTATTTTACCTTATATGGTCTTTAACATTTGCGTTAGTTGCAACTCCACTCTTAATTGTTCCTAATTTTAATGTAGGAGTTTCCAGAAATGACAAAGGTATAACGTTGCTTTATAGCACAATCGTTAATCAAGGTATTTCTGTGTGCCTGTTCTTTGTGATAAGGGTTATTCAATTACTTTTCATCATATAATAAATTAAAGTATTTATTGCAGGAATAG
>JBDNGJ010000067.1:0-1288 GCA_041689365.1 Virgibacillus sp. | reverse complement strand
TTGAACGACTCGCCACTTAATGACCTTACGGTCCATTTGAAGTGGGAGATTCCTAAGAACACCTTCGTAACCGAAAGTTTTGATTAGGCTAGCTCCGTAGTTCCTACGGTTAGAAGTCTAATTGCTTCATTTTTAATATTTATACTTGCGTTACTATCTCGATCGTGATAAGCATTGCAGTTGGGGCATTCCCATTCACGTAATGCGAGATTCTTAACGTCTTTATTTCGGTAGCCACAACTTGAACATAGTTGACTAGATGGAAAATTTTTAGCAACTGCAAAAATTTGTTTCCCATACCATTTTGCTTTATATTCTAGCATGGTACGAAACTCAGACCAACTTACTTCACTAATTGCTTTGGCCAACTTATGATTCTTAAGCATATTAGATACTTGTAAATCCTCTATGCCGATTACATCGTGGTTTTTGATGATTTCGGTAGAGATTTTATGTAAGTAGTCTGTTCGTGCATTTGTTATTTTTTCATGAAGACGCGCAACCTTAATTCGTTGTTTATGCCAATTAGAAGAACCTTTCTTACGTCTCGAAAGGATTCGTTGTGCGTCAGCTAACTTTTTCTCTAATGTACGAAAAAACTTCGGATTTTTGTATACGGTATTGTCTGATAGGATAGCGAAGTCTTTCAAACCCACGTCAATACCAACAGACGAATGTGTTTTTCGTTGTTCTTCTACCTCTGTTTCAACAAGGATAGACACAAAGTATTTACCACTTGGATTACGTCTAACAGTGGCATTAATAATACGACCATCAACTTCACGACTTTTGGCAAAACGAACGTTTCCTAGTTTTGGTAGCTTTATTTTGTTTTCAACAACTGTGATATTTCCATTTATATGTTTTGTTGTATAGGATTGGATCTTGTTCTTTTTTGATTTAAAACGTGGTTGTTTATTTTGTTTTTTGTAATAGCGATCGTAAGAATCACTTAGATTTTCAACAGCCTTTTGCAGGGCAATACTATCCACTTCTTTCAAGAATTCATAATGTTTCTTTAATTCAGGTAGTGACTTAATTGTTTCATATTTATTTAACCATTTTCCTTTCCAATTATTGACTGGAAGCTGACCATTCTGCTTTAATTCTTCTGTAATGTACCAATAGGCATCTTTATCTTTTTGTTTACCAAGGAAAAAATTAAATACGAAACGAGTACAGCCAATCGTTTTATTAATGAGTTCTATTTGTTGTTTGTTCGGATAGATACGAAACTTATAGGCTTTGTTAACTAACACGATTTCCACCCACTTTACGCCTTGATTTT
>JBDNGJ010000066.1:0-8155 GCA_041689365.1 Virgibacillus sp. | reverse complement strand
TCAAAATAGCCCGCATTCATGAGAAAATCGCAAACAAGCGCGAAGATTTCCTGCATAAGACCTCTACCGCTATCATTAAAAACCACGATGTGATTGGAATCGAGCGTCTGCAGGTATCGAATATGATGAAAAACAAGAAAAGCGCTCCATCCATTGCTGATGTGTCCTGGTATCAATTTAAGGTCATGTTGACATATAAAGCTAAATGGTACGGCAAGACTGTTGTGGAAGTGAGTAAAACCTTTCCCAGTTCGCAGCTGTGTTCGTGTTGTGGCTATCAAAACAAAACCGTTAAAGACCTGCGTGTGCGTGAGTGGACCTGTGTATGTGGTGCACATCACCATCGAGATATCAATGCAGGATTAAACCTTAAAAACGAAGCGATAAGACTTCTAACCGCAGGAACTGCGGGGATAGCCTAATCCATAACGGGCGGTTACGCCTGTGTTCTTAGGAATCCCCCACTTCAATCGGACCGTAAGGCTGATAAGTGGCGGGTAGTTCAAGTATTACCGCTATTTTACATTATTGTTAACATTTATGCTGAAAACTTGTACGTTTGTTACCAAATTAGCGAGTCCAAAACAAGAAGATTGCTTTGGACCCAGCGCCACACACGATTTCTTTGTGAAATCATTCAAATTCAGATAATGCCGCTTTCAATTTGTATAATTCCTCTTCCGTCAATGTAACTCCTTTTCCCATTTTCTCTTTGTCTGGTGACCAATCCCTCAGGTCATATTTGGGATCACGCCCATTCCAGCTTACTAAGTTAAGCTCTTTTGTCCATCCTTTTGACGATTCTGATAGAACAGCTACTGTATCGATTACCTCATATTTCAGATCTGCCACATAGATTCCTCCTAATAGACTTCATAATTATTACCGGTTTGCATTCCATCGACACTTTTAACAAAGGCACGAGCCACACGACCTGCAGGAACTGGATCAAACCCTGCAAAGAATTTACCAAGCTTTTCCCATGATTCCTGCACAATATTAGGACTAACACTATTTATGCGAATCCCTCTAGGCATTTCAATTGATGATGCTTTAACGAATGCCTTGACACCACCATTTGCCATTGCTGCAGACGCACCCAGTGGAATCGGATCATCCATCATCACACCTGTTGTTAACGTAAAACTGCCACCGTCATTCACATATTCCATACCTAGCAGGACAAGATTTATTTGCCCTTTAAGTTTACTTTCAATTCCTTTTTCATTTAATTCCGGTGTTAATTCAGAAATAGCTGTAAAATTCGCACCACCAGATGCATTGACTACAGCATCCACTTTACCAACCTGTTTATACATTTCTCTGATGCTATCCTCGGAAGTTATATCAACAGAAACATCTGCCCCATTTCGTCCTGCACGAATTATGGAGTGATTCTCTCCTAATTCTCTTACAATCTCTTTACCAATCGTCCCAGCAGCACCTACAACAAGTATCCTCATATGCAATCCAACTCCCCGTGATATATTTTAGAAATAAAGCTTACTGCTCTTTTTCGTCCGCTTCACTTTCGGCGGAAAATAACCCCGTTCATAAATTCTCCCTTTCGAAATACTGCATCTCTTTAGAAATATATCCATTTCATCCGTCTCGTATGTCTCAAAAGCCTTCATTAAAATTTTGGCAGCAACTCTTGCATCCTCAAGTGCATGGTGATGCTCAAAGGTAATACCGTGATATCCAGCTACCGTATTTAACTTATGATTCTCCAATTCGGGCCAAATTCTTTTAGAAATATTCACCGTACAAAGATAATCCATTTCAGGATATGTAAGGTTAAAGTAGTCCAATGTATTTCGGATGACACTCATATCAAAACTGGCGTTATGCGCAATAACTATGTTATGAGATAAATAATCATTGAGTGTCGGCCACAATTCTGCAAACGTCGGCGCATTTGCCACATCTTCCTCTCGTATCCCATGAATACGCGTATTGAACGAACTGAAATGCATCATTGGATTTATTAAACTGTAAAATTCATCAACAATTCCATTTTCATTGGCTACAACAACACCAATCGCACATGGACTGTTTCTCTTTTCATTCGCCGTCTCAAAGTCTATCGATACGACATTCATGGATTGGCCTCCCCCTCTACAACAACTCTCTAACGCAATTTTAACATATCCCACGTTCAAACAACCCTGAAAAAGAATTTAAATTTTGATGATGTTTATTTTTTCCAAATCCGGGGTGAATTCCGATGATTCCAAGCTGTCATCTAGTCCAGTCTACTTCCAATCCTGTTATGTTGAATATTAATGCATAATAGCAGATACGAGTGCCAAGGGAACCAGAATGTAATCTCAAAGTTATCAAGTGGCGGACGAACGGTGTATTCTTTAACTTCTATAAAAGGTTAACGAAATCTAAGAATGTTATTTTTAGCGGACACAGGAGACGCTATTCCTCTAAAAAAGTGACCTTTTCGAACTTATCCGGACACAGAGGCCCTTATTTAACATATATCATGGTTAATTGAGGGCATTTGTGCTAAATAAGGGCCCTGGTGTCCGCTAACACTTCCATTTTCGTGGATTTGTGCCAAATAAGGACTCTGGTGTCCGCAAAACCTCAAATTTTGATAGATAGTCGCTACGCATTCGGCAGCTATGTAGGTTTCTTAGATGAGTCAATTTCATAAATACGTATATTCATCATTTATCCGAACAGTTTTGCGAACTAATATTTTACCATTCGTGAATTCAAAGTACTATTATCGTTGATTGAAACGGGAAGGCGGCAACTCCTGCGGGAATAGCAAACGGTTTATTTGCGATTGAATGAGCATGAGCTTTAAGACCCCGGAGGCTCAAGCCATGCTCGTGGAAAGCGTCCGCCTGCAGTGGAAATCAACAGGCATAGCACATTAACAAGTAGTTTGGATTTACTGTCTTATTATTGAATGATGAAATTAATTCAAATGCTAAAAATATTCTTGACATTCATTTGCAAGAGCTGTATTGTATTCAATAATACAAAATTGAATAATTTTCTTATCCAGAGAGGTGGAGGGACTGGCCCGTTGAAACCTCAGCAACAGATTTTAAATACTGTGCTAATTCCAGAAGCTGAAATGCTTAAAGCTTGAAGATAAGGAGAGTGATACTTAACGGTAACAAACCCTCTTCTATTTTCAGAAGTGGGTTTTTTTTAATTTACTTAAGAGGAGGAAAACGATTGAAGCGTAGTTTAGAAGAACGTTTAAAAGATGGAACTGTTATTGTTGGAGAGGGATATTTATTTGAATTAGAACGTAGAGGGTACTTGCAAGCAGGATCATTTGTTCCAGAGGTTGCACTTGATAACCCCGAAGCACTGAAACAGGCATACAGGGATTATATGTACGCAGGTTCAGACGTTGTATTAGCCTTTACATATAATGCACACAGGGAAAAAATGCGCATTATTGGCAAAGAAGATTTATTAGAACCGTTAAACCGAAATGCTGTCCGCTTGGCTAAAGAGGTTGCCAAAGAACATCCCAGCGAAGAAGCGTTGGTGGCTGGAAACATCTCAAATACTAACATTTTCGATCCCGAAGACCCTGAGTCCAAGGCTAAGGTCAGAGGTATTTTTGCCGAAATGATAAAATGGTGCAAGGAAGAGGGCGTCGATTTCATTAATGGGGAAACGTTCTATTACCATGAAGAGGCACAAATAGCCCTGGAAGAAATTCTGAAACAAGATTTACCAGCAGTCATCACGTTCGGACTAATGGGAGAAAATGTATTAAGGGATGGCTACACTGTAGAAGAATCCTGTAAAATACTTTCTGAAAATGGTGCACTGGTTGTGGGAATGAATTGTTTTCGGGGTCCTGAAACAATGCAGCCTTACCTCGCTGACATACGGACCAATGTAGATGGCTATGTGGGTGGACTCCCTATCCCATACCGTACTACAGAGGAACACCCGACATTCTTTAATTTACCTGATGGAGGATGCAGCTGTCATCTGCCTTTAGAAACAACTTTTCCGACTGCGCTTGATCCGCTTTACCATAACCGTTACGAGTTGGCAGCCTGGGCAAAAGAGGCAAACGACATCGGGATAAATTATATCGGGCTTTGTTGCGGAGCATCACCAGCAATGCTGCGTTCAGTAGCTGAAGCTGTAGGAGTTAAAACAGTAAACTCAAAATATTCCCCAGACATGGAGAAGCATTTCTTGTTTGGAACAGACAAAACACTTCAAGAACATAATCAGAACTACCGGTTAAAAGCGTAAAGATTTTATCTTAAAATACAAATTTTTAAACTAGAAAAAACTAGAAAGAAGGAATTTACATGTCAGTATCGTTAACAAAAGCACCACCATTCAGAGCAGAGCACGTTGGAAGCTTACTACGCCCAGATAATTTACACGAAGCCAGAAAAGAGTACAAAGATGGCAAACTTACTGCAGAACAATTACGCGAGGTCGAAACAAAAGAAATCAAGCGTGTTGTTGACAAGCAAATTGAACTTGGCTTAGAAGTTGTTACAGACGGAGAGTTTCGCCGTAC
Source organism: Virgibacillus sp. (assembly GCA_041689365.1). GTDB lineage: Bacteria > Bacillota > Bacilli > Bacillales > Amphibacillaceae > Lentibacillus. The sequence continues at coordinate 3,624 of JBDNGJ010000066.1, read as the reverse complement.
ATGGTTTCACTTGGACTTCCTAGAGCATCTAAACGGAATTGAAGGATATGTACCAGAGCAAGGATACCAATTCGAGGGATTGGAAACAGAGAAATATGACGTACGGAATACTGGTAAGGTTTCGTTTAATCCTGACCATCCTTTCCTAAAAGACTTTACTGATTTAAACGAAATTGTTGATGGCCGAGCAGTCGCGAAGCAAACAATTCCTAGCCCAAACCAGCTCTTTAACGCTGGCATTCATAATACAGATATCTATCCAAACATTGAAGACTATGCAAGTGATATTATTAAAACCTACCAGGATGCAATCAGGGCATTTTACGATGCCGGTGTACGATACCTGCAATTAGATGATGTATACATCGCTGGATTATCCGCTCCAGATATCCCATTTAATGAGGGAAAATATTCAAGAGAAGATTTAATTGACCTGGCGTTACGAGTAGTTAATGGCGCTTTAGAGAATAAGCCTGAGGATTTAATTGTGACAACACACTTGTGCCGTGGAAACTACCAGTCTACCTGGGCATTTGAAGGAAGCTATTCTCTTATCGCTCCTACATTATTGGCAAAAGAAAAAGTAGACGGCTTCTTCCTGGAATATGATGACGATCGTTCAGGGGACTTCAAACCGCTTAAACATATCCCAAACGGTGGTGCTCAAGTCGTATTAGGACTTGTAACATCAAAGAACGGTGAACTTGAAGACAAAGAAACAATTAAGGCACGTATTAAAGAAGCATCACAATATGTACCACTAGAACAACTATCTCTAAGCCCACAGTGCGGGTTTGCTTCAACACATCATGGCAATAAGTTAACCGAAGAACAACAATGGAATAAACTGAAATATATTGTTGACCTGAGTGAAGAGGTTTGGGGTATTTCTAACAAGTAATAATAAAGAAGCTTGCAGAGAAATCGTATTCTCTGCAAGCTTCTTTTAATCTACTGACAATTTTTTGCTGGACTTTTCTCCGTGTACTTAAATGTATAGATGAACAGACTGACCAAAAATAGCAACTCAATTACCCTAGTTAGTAGGCTAACCGTAACCTGCATATCCTTACCTAACAATATTAATGATTGGTTCGTATTTAAATCAAACAAAACATGACAAAAACAATAAATGCCAGTAACCCAGATAATTGTAATTAACGTATTTCTCATCACTCTGTCCCCCCACTTTTAATTGCGTCAACTTCCACTTAGCATATACTAACAGAAAAAGTTATAAAAGGGGAGACTTTTTTATAAAATTTTTTTGCGCTATTCCTTTACTTCCAGTACATACGATGTTAACTCCTTTACTTTTGGATCTTTGAACCTATTAAACCGACAAATATCACAAAAGGCATATAGCTTAACATCGTCGGGATCATCAACAAATTTTACTGTCCCGTCCACAGCAGCAGTAATCCCATGAGTAATAATATTGCTAATTTTTAATTCAAATCCAGCCCTTTTATCAAAGAGCTGCAAATATACTCAATTTTAACAACTTTATTCCCTACCGTAGTATTAATTCTTTTCACAAGATTAACAGTTGGCTCTGTCATTCTGTGCCCCCATAAAGGTTATAGAATCTAGACATATTTTAAATGTTGATTACCGTGGAAGATATTGAGAATATCATCTCCAGCTGGAACATTCAGCTTTTCATATCCAAGCAAAAATTCCTTGTTATCATAAGATACTTCAATAAAGGAAACGTCAATTTGACCAGAATCCCCAACCTGCAATTTAGCATATGGTGCAAGGGGTTTAGGGGTACAACCTAATGAACTCGGGTTAAGGTAAAGTCTTTCTTTAGACTTAAAATGATGAACTGTATGATGGTGTCCAAAACAAATAACATCCACATCAGTTAATTCATAAATGTCATCAAGTCTTTGTGAAGTTGGCTGATTATCAATTGGCAAAAATTCATCTTGTCCATTCCAGTGATAATGTACAAACAAAAATTCCTTTCCGTTTATTCTTGGATTTTGTTTCATTGGAATATTTTTTAACTTAGAAATAAATTTCTCATCCAATCGTGAGGCAATCCATTTATGATGCTCCCTCTCATCTCCAACACTCACTGGCTCATTTCCATCAAGTATTTTTAAAACTGACTCGTCATGATTTCCCATCACAAAAGATATATCGTTACGAGAAAATAACAACTCAAGAACTTCATTTGTTTCATGACCAATACCAATTAAATCCCCCAGACAATAAATGTGATCTATTTGTTCATCTTTATCAATATCATCCAGAACAGCCTTCAAAGCCGCACTATTTCCATGAATATCCGCAACGATTGCTACTTTGCCTTCTGAGTTCATTTAATCACCCCTTGGTCTGGTTAATTACAAAAAGATTTGTTAGCTACATTGGTCCACATAGTGACTTCTATTCCTAATAATGGGTTTAAAACACTATACGCCCATTTGAAACATTCCTCATAGGGAATAACCCCATTCATTGCAATAGGAATATATAACATTGGTTTGTTCGGATTAATGTGTTCTATAAAATATTGGTCAACTTCCTTTGATTGCTCCTTATCTCCACCATCAGAGAGAATTAAATGTCCCATTAAGTCCCCCCTACTGTTCAATTAACTCAAGTGCCTTTTTAAAATCCAAATCAACGTCCATATGTTCCGGTGTCCAGGGGATATAAATATCAGGTTGGATTCCAACGCCGCTCATACCCTTTCCTTCATCAACGGTGGATAATTTTGACGTAGGATACGAAAGTTTGAATTTGTTCTCCCAACTCATAATGGCAAGATTAGAATAATCATTTAAACCTAATGTTGGTCTTCCAATTACAGTGACCTTTGAAGAATTTTTACATAGCTCAACAAAAGAATCACCTGAACTTCCACAATAGACATCAGTCAATAGAATAACTTGTTCCGGACCGGGTTGAGTTTTGATTGAAAAACTATCATCCATTTCTCCAAAATCAAGTTCAACAAAGCCCTTATCCTTGTTTTCTTCTAGTTGTTTAATGAAAGCATTTATTTGATTTCGTGTTACCTCGTCTTCGATAGAAGAAAAAGCATTTTTAAGCAATTGTGTTCTCAGTTCTACATTTCGGCTTGTACAGTTGGTTAGCATGGACCCGTCATCAAATCCATTTAAATCTATTTCTTCTCCTTCTCCTTCAAAAAGAAAAGGAAGTAAATCAAAATAAGCTAAGTCACTTCCACCTCTGTTTACACGAACATCAATGATCAGGTTTTTACGAGTAGTAAAAAGTGAACGATTTTCATCGATTAACTTTGAGATCGCATTATGATTCATAAAGTCTGTTAATTTTAAAAATAATGTATCCTCCGAGATTTCTTTTATTGAATACTCTGGCTGGAAGCTTTCTTTTGGATACTTCTTGAGTTTAATAGTAAAAGACTTCCCTGATTCACTTATAACCTCAGCATTTTTGTATTGCGGGAGAATCGCACTCCAATTTTCCCGTTCTGCCTCAGTTTCCATCAATCTCCTTTTATGAATATTTACTAATTCTGGCACTGTTGAGCCATCTAACGCTGTAATGGCATAACTTTTTTTCACTCTGTCTTCCTTTTCATTAGATATAATATAAAGTGAATCGTTATACCTCCGAACG
>JBDNGJ010000065.1:0-25858 GCA_041689365.1 Virgibacillus sp. | reverse complement strand
GGGATGTGCCATCCCAATGGCTAGTTATTATTTTGTCCTTTAAAAACCAAGTGGCTCTTTCTTCCGCAATCACTGGCTCTATTCTCCGCAAACAGTGGCTCAAAACTTCGCACAGCTGGCTCAATTTGTTCGCAATACTCAAGAAGCACTTAGGTACAACAAAGTTTATGATAAGATATTTGGCTTTGATCTAATTCCGTCAATTGTTACAGGTGGTGAAAAAAGTAGAAAAGTGGAAGAAAATCCATTTCATTTTTATTATAATGAATTTCAAAGACAGTTAATAAATGAGAATAATTGCTGTGAGGAGCTATATGTCATTGGTTACAGTTTTCGTGACAACCACATTAACAAAGCAGTTAAAAAACGCATGAGTTTTGAACGTAAAAGAAAAAACGCCATATATTTACAAAAGTTAATAATTGTCGACTTTAAACCAGATCAAAAATCAAGAGATGAATTCGTTGACCATATTAATGAAGCATTAGAATTAGGGCCAAATATGAGTAATAGATTCAAATATGATGATCCACGCATAATATTTACGGGAGTAGATAGTATTGAATACAAAGAGGACTAATAATTTTAACAAAGAGCAGATACTCAGTTACGTTTTCAATAGTAACAGCTCACAAAGACTATTAACTTAATACAATATATACCGACATAAGCGTAGAAAAAAGTGCCTGGACATTTTTTAATTTACTAGGTCCAGGCATCAAATATTGAGTGTTCTCTACAACTATTCCACGTATGAAATCGAAGATACACTCATTCTTCGCTACTTAGATTCAATTTCTACATTCCATTCTTCTCTATTATATCCTGCTTCCTCAATTGCATTTATACAAAAGCGATGAATAGCGTTAGCATTTAAATTTGCTTCCATATAATGTCCATTATCAATTTTTTTAGGGTTTCTCATTCCATTACCCTTACTTGCAATAAATCCGGGGTATTTATCCATTATTTTTTTATATTTTCCTTCATTATTTTCATAGACTGTCATTAATGTTTTTTTCATCACATCTCGCCATGACCTCACGGAGTATGATTGCTCTAAAATCGTTAGGAGTCGGGGAGAACTACCTTTTATTTTCCTCAATTCATTTTGTGTTTTTCCAAAGTACGACCAAAGTTTGATAATAGTTCGTGTTAATTCACCAGCTCTTTTTTCCATACTATCTTTATCCCATTTCTTAAAAGTTGCAATATCTTTATTCAATTGCAAGTTACTTTTTTCGTAATACCTTTTCTTAACCAAAAATGACTCGTTAGATAATTCTGTATTGTTAGCTGAAAGCGTTAAATTACCCAAAGTATGCAAGTATGTCGTATGAGTTACCTCTGAATTGTCGCCCAACTCCTCATTCCAAGTATCAGTAAGTGTTTGTGGCATAATATGTTCTATTGTTGCGTTTCTTAAGTCGGCTTGCTCTTTGTGAGAATATGAATCTTCAATAGCTCTTAAAATAAAACTACCTTTTTTCCTGGTATCACCTTGTCCATACAAATGGTTCTCTTTTAAAGATCTGGCAAATTCATTATCTTTTGGATAACCATGATTTTGTAAAAAACTTATTAATTCCTCCAATGATTGTTCAGCTTCGTGAATACTTATTTGATTATACAAAGAGGCAAATGTTTTGTTCAGAGCTTTAGAATCAATGTTACATACAAATCTTCTAACCAAATAGTTCTCAATAGTTCGCAAGACTTGAACAAATTGATCAGCACTATATTTATTATTCTTATAATCCCTAAAAATGTATAATAGAAACGGATAAGCAGTCTTAGCTTCAAAATCATTAATTCTTTTTAGATATTTACGAATTTCTTTATTATCTTCTGAACTTGGGTTCAATAACTTACCATAGTATTCAGCGAATTCCGAAAGAGTTTTTAAAAACTCTTTTGCCTCCAATTTAACTGTCTTTTCCTTTAACTTCACGTATACATCGTTTTTCTTTACATTAATGTTTTCACCCAATAAATAATGCCGAATAAATTCAGTGAGATGATCCCCTAACTCTTCCTGCATAGGGAGCCAGTAGCGTACGTATTGATCCTCTTGATCTTCAGCTGGGATTCTCATGAACAAATAATTTCTGATTAAATCTGCTTGTGTAAGAGGTTGACCTTTTGCGTTTAAACTTTCAAAAACTAGATAAGGGTTATCGTCCGGGGATAAAACAATGCTCACAATTGATAAGTCTCCAGTAATGATAGACTTTAGGATAGATAATTCGTTTACCTCCCGATTAATTATGTCATAAAAGAACCAGTATGCTTTTATAATTCGTGAATCGGTTGGATTATTTGAAACCTCACTATTAATCACTCTTTTAAAATATGACTTGTCTATTTGTGTGGGTAAGAATTTATAGACCTCTTCCCCAGATTTATAGCTGTTTAACAACAGCGTATGTTGAATCTCTTCAGCCAAATTAATATTTTCCTGTTTTTTAGCGACATCTCTTACTGCTGCTAATAATATTAGTAATGTGGTCAATCTTTGTTGACCATCAATAACTAAAAATTGTTGTACACCATGCGTATTAGTATTGACTGGTATGGAAACAACAGAACCAATAAAATGTGACTGATTTTCATTATCTTCTATTAAATCAATAATATCTTCCCATAATTGTTTCCAATGTTTCTGTTCCCAGCTATATGTACGTTGAAACATTGGAATAATATATTGTTTGGTTCCTTCTATAATCTCTTGAAGGTTTGTTTCACTAGCCTTCATCATATTCACTTCCTATTCATTTTCATTATTGATGGACGAGTTTATTATTAAAATACACGAGATTTATGGCCTTATTCCAAAGAATCTACATCCAGTAAAGGCTAAAGGGTTAATTTCCTTAGATAAGCATGGGGGCCGCTTCCATAAAAAGGAAGCATGAGGTCCGTCCTTATACATCTTTTAAAATATCTTAGTTAAATTTTCACAAATTAGAGTTAAGCCCAGGCAAAACAACTATCAATTTCTTATTGATGGAAGTCATCATATTCTCCGTTTTTCTAATTAAATGCATTAAGTAACACTGACGACGCTTCGAGAAGGATTTCTCTTTCCATCCATAGTTTTTTATTTAAACGTCACTTAAATTCCCACTCCTCTCATAGGCAATATTTCGACAAATAATTAAATTTTCCTGCAAATTAACAAGGATTAATGATTAGAATGTCGAAATTACTAGAGAGAGGTGATTATTTTTGGAAAAACTTATACCCCAGGTTCAAGACCTGATGACTCAGGCCCATTTATTGAAGCCGGTCCACGTGGTGGCAAACAAGGTAATACAGAATTAATAGGCGTAGAAAATAAACCTTTACCTGCTACATCGAAACCAGGTAACCAGTGGAAACAAGTCGATAAAACTAAGCATAAAAAATAATGATTAGTTATCTGCCGCCTATACCATAGGTGGTTCTTTTTATATTATGCTCCAACGAACTCCGCCCATGCGATATCCTTCTGACAAGACCTATATATTTTTTTCCTGGCATGATAATCATAATCAGTTTGGAGATACATTTCCTTAATAACTATAAGAAAAAGACTCGCACTAATAGTGTCTTATTTTTTCTTCATTTTCTTTTAGAACAGCCTATACAGACCAATAAATCCTTATCTTAACTAATCACTAGTTTACTTCATTACATTTCAAACAGCGTGTGGCAAGTTGTTCGTCTTGTTCTCTGATTGGATTCTAGAAGTATGGGAACGATTCTACCACTTCCACGTCACAAAAAGAAAGCACGAGAACCAGAGCAGGCCCATCTACATACAGCAACCAAACAAAACAACCAGCAAACCACCGCAGTTGCAACACAATCTGCGCGAACTTCATCGACAACTGCTTCTATAACAGACCACTCCGGAACCAAACTTACAGAAGCCCCAATTGATGTCCAGCCAATGAAAAACAACACGGACCACAATTCGGCAGACAAATCGGTACATAAACTGAACCGCAATGCGGACCCATTAATTAAACAAAATATAAAGCAAACTAAAAAAATAAATCAATCAACAACTACATCCAATGCCATCCGGTTTTACCAGGATAACTTCGGTGTCGCCAGTTTGTATGTTACCACTGATATTTGCCAGTGGATCAATGACTTAAGCGAACCACTCGTTCTGGAAGCCATGAAAAGGGCATTAGAACAGAACAAAACAACGTGGAGTTATGTCAAAGGTGTTCTCAAAGCATGGGCAAGGAAAGGGATAATAACCATTGAACAGGCAGAAGCTGATGAAGCAGCATTCCGTAACAGGCAAAACCAGAAAACAAATCAATCTGCCAAGGCTAGTGGCGAAGTCGTGCCGGATTGGTTTAAAGAGCGAAAACGGAAGCAGGCTGAGGAGAAAAAGCCGCTTACATCTGAGTTAAATTCAGAGCAACAGGCGGAGGTGGAACAGTTGTTGCTGAAGTATAGGAATAGGGATGTTGGGAGGCAAAATATTCTGTCTTGCCATTTAGATAGATTAAGTCGTAATGAATATGACCAGAGTGATATTAAACGATTGTTATTTACTTGTGAGGGATAATTTGATATTGAATTAATAGCGGAAGGGATACAGTATTTTATGCTGTATATCTTTTCATTATCAATATTAAGGGACTGTGAACTTTGACTTTAGATGAATAGTTCAAGGTTCCTGTTATAAAGAATAAACCTTGAAAGCTTGGACAACTGATGTAAGTATCATACTTTCTATTGGTAGGTTGTAAACATAGAATATGTTATTATTGGATTACTTAATGTTAATTTTGGTAAAGGGGATTTGTAATGTCTAAAGTAGTAAATAAATCATTCGAAGATATACTTGATTATCTACGCACTATTTCAGACTCAGAAGCAGAAAAGGGTAGAAGATTTGAATTACTAATTAAAAGGTATTTAGAAATTGCCCCACCCTATGCAGATATATTTGAATCTGTTTGGACTTGGAGTGAGTTTCCTTTAAATGGAGGAAAACGTGATACAGGAATTGACCTTGTAGCAAAAGAAAGGGTTACAGGTAATTACTGTGCTATTCAGTGTAAGTTTTATGCGGAAAGTTACACGGTTCAAAAAAAGGATATAGATTCGTTTTTTAATGAAGCAGGGAAAGAGCTTTATTCAAATGGGATTATTGTTACAACAACTGATAATTGGACCGATAATGCATCATCAGCTCTTGATAAGCGGGACAAGGATATTCAACGTATTAGATTTCAAAATTTAAAAGATTCAGCAGTAGATTGGTCTTCTTTTATCGTTGACCAAACCGATAGCATGAAACTAAAGAAACAACATACGTTACTACCGCATCAAAGTGAAGCATATGAAAATGTCCTAGAAGGGTTTCAACAAGCTGACCGTGGAAAGCTTATCATGGCTTGCGGAACAGGCAAAACATTTACATCTTTAAAAATTGCAGAAGCTATCGCAAAACAAAAAGAAGAAAAAAATAGTACCATTTTATATCTTGTACCTTCAATTTCTTTATTATCCCAAACGCTAACAGAATGGAATAACCAGTCTACTACACAATTTCGTACTTATGCAGTATGTTCAGATAGAAAAGTATCTCGAAACTCGGAAGACATCACTTCGTATGATATAGGTTTTCCCGCTACTACAGATTCTAATAAGATCGTGGCAGATTACAAATTGTTTTCCGATAAGAATAATATGACTGTTGTTTTTTCAACGTATCAGTCTATTGAAGTACTTCATGAAGCTCAAAAAAAAGGCTTTCCAACTTTTGATTTAATTATATCTGATGAAGCACACCGAACAACGGGAGTTACATTATCAGATGGAGAAGAAAGTCATTTTGTACGTGTTCATGACAATGAATATATTCAGGCAGAGAAGCGTCTATATCAGACTGCAACACCAAAAGTTTTTGGGGATAAAACTAAAAATAAAGCAGATGAAAAAGAAGCGGTACTTTCTTCTATGGATGATGTTTCGCTTTTCGGAGAAACATTCTATGACCTTAAATTTGGTGAGGCAGTAGAACGCGGACTATTAACTGACTATAAAGTAATGGTCTTAGTAACAGATCAAAATTATGTTGATGTTGCCCTTGCAAATGAAATCAAAAGTGAATCAAACACTCTTAGGAGTAGTGACTTTGCACGTATTGTTGGTACATGGAATGGACTTTCAAAAAGAAAAAGTCACTCGAATAAAATTGAAGGTAATCCTATGAAACGAGCTGTAGCATACACTTCTACAATTGAGACATCAAAACAGGTTACACAAATTTTCCAGGATGTTGTTGATACTTATACTCAGAATAGTGATATCTCAAATGGTGCGACAGTTGAAATTCAACATGTTGATGGAACAATGAACACCTTAGAGAGAAATAATAGATTAGATTGGTTAAAGGATGAACCTGAAGATGATAATGTTTGTCGTATTCTTTCAAATGCAAGGTGTTTAACTGAAGGTGTGGATGTACCTGATTTAGACTCAGTTATTTTCTTTAATCCTAGAAACTCCGTAATTGATGTCATCCAATCAGTAGGGCGTGTAATGCGTAAAGCAGATGATAAGGAATATGGTTATATTATCTTACCGGTTACAATTAACAAAGGTAATGATATAGAAACTGAATTAAATAATAACAAGGAATACAAAGTAGTTTGGCAAGTACTTCAAGCACTACGTTCTCATGATGAACGCTTTAATGCCATGATAAATCAAATGGAACTTAACATGAATAAACCTTCCAATGTTGAGGTTATTGGACACACTGGTGATAAAGGTGAATCAGGGGAAGGTGATGGTGATAAAGACAAGGATGATACAGTAGAACGCCATGAACAAATAATAGCAACTTTCCCAGATCTTGAAGAATTACAAGACGCTATTTATGGACAGATCGTTGATAAAGTTGGGGATAAACGTTATTGGGAGAATTGGTCAAATGACGTTGCCGAGATTGCACAACGCCATTTTGACCGTATTAAATTATTACTGAGAGATAAAAACAGTGAACCTTATGCGGTATTTCAAAAGTTTCTGAATGACTTAAGAAGTAACTTAAACAACTCTATCGAAACAGACGAAGCAATAGAAATGTTATCGCAGCATCTAATTACAAAGCCTGTTTTTGATGCGTTATTTGAAGGTTATAGCTTTGTTAAAAATAACCCAGTTTCAATTGCAATGGAGAATATGCTTAGTGTACTAGAGGAAGAACACCTAGAGAAAGAAACACGTATATTAGACAAGTTCTATGAAAGTGTAAAAACTCGTGCAAGTAAAATAGATAATTTAGCTGGGAAACAGAAAGTTATTATTGAGTTGTATGATAAGTTTTTTGGTACTGCATTTAAGAGAACCACTGAACGGTTAGGAATTGTTTATACTCCTGTCGAGATCGTGGATTTTATCATCAATAGTGTAAATGAAACCTTAAAAGATGAGTTTGATGCTACTTTAAACGATAAAGGAGTCCACATTTTAGAACCATTTGTAGGTACAGGAACATTTATTGTTCAATTGCTACAAAGTGGACTGATCAATAAAGAGAATTTACTATATAAGTTTACTAATGAAATACATGCAAATGAAATTGTTTTGTTAGCATATTATATCGCTTCAATTAATATTGAAGAAACCTTCCATGAATTAAATGGTGGTGAGTACCAAGCTTTTGAGGGAATGGTATTAGCAGATACTTTCCAACTGACAGAAACTAAGGATACACTTTTAACAGAAATGTTTGGAGAAAACTCGGAAAGGGCTAAAAAACAAAATGAAAAACCTATTGTTGCAATTATGGGAAACCCTCCGTATTCTGCAAAGCAAAGAAGCGAAAATGACAATAACCAAAATGAAAAATTTCCTAAGTTAGATAGGAGTATTAAGGAGACTTATGCTAAAAACTCTACCGCCCAGAATAAGAATAATTTGTATGACTCATATATTCGTGCTATTCGATGGGCAACTGACCGAATAGAAGATAAAGGTGTTATTGGGTTTGTGACAAATGGTTCGTTTATAGATAGCATAACTTCTGATGGATTACGTCAGTCACTGTATGAAGATTTTACTTCTATATATATTTTTAATTTACGTGGGAACGCACGTACATCAGGGGAAGAAAGAAAAAAAGAGTCAGGGAATGTATTTGGCATGGGTACTAGAACTCCAGTGGCTATAATGCTGTTAGTAAAGAACAGTGATAAGTCAGGTTGCAAAATTTATTATAAAGATATTGGTGACTATCTGAGTAGAGAAGCTAAATTAAGTGAGATACAGAATGCTGAAAGTTTTGGTAATATGAAAGACGAATTAACTATTACTCAACCAGATAAGTATAACAACTGGATAGGTCAAAGAAATGAAAAATTTGATTCCTTTATTCCTCTAAGTGATGACTCTAGTAGTGTCTTTAAAGATAGAGGAATTGGGTTTGGCAGCAGTCGGGATGCTTGGGTCACAAATTATTCAACAGATAATCTGGTTAAAAATGTAAAAAAATTAATATATAATTACAATCATGAAATAGAGTACGTCTCAGATGAAAAAAAACTAAACTCAAATAAGACGGAAATTAATTGGTCAGATGATTTAAAAAATAGATGGAAGAAAAGCCAAAAAATTAAATACAATGAGAGCAGTTTAACAAAAGTACAGTATCGTCCTTTTGCCAAAAGGCACTTGTATAATGATAAACCGCTAATTAAGCGTCCAAGTATGTGGAATAAAGTGATTAATAAAGATATATGTGATAACTTAATTCTTAATTTTATGGGTGGTAATAAAGAATTTTCAACTATCGTTACAAATGAAATAACAGATTACCAAACACTTTTCAACAATAAAAGTGTTCCTCTGTATTTTATCGAATATGATTCCCTATATAATGAATATGAAGTGGTAGATAATGTAAATGATAGTATGTTAAGTAAATTCAGAAAAACTTATTCTAATTCTGTTACCAAAGAAGACATATTTTATTATGTTTACGGAATTCTTCATTCAAATGAGTATCGTAAAACATATGCAAACGATTTAAGAAAAGAGATTCCCCGTATTCCTTTGGTAAAAGATTTTTGGGGATATTCTAAGGCAGGATTCAAACTTGTTCAACTCCACATCAATTATGAGGATGTAAAACCTTATCCAATAAAGGAAACTAAGAAAGAAAATGCTTTTGATAATCCTTATGAAGTAAAGAAAATGCGGTTTGGTAAGAATGGAAAAGAAGTAAATAAATCTGTTATTCACTTTAATGATCATATTACAGTATCTGATATTCCACTTGAAGCATATAACTATCAAGTAAATGGAAGGTCACCTATTGAATGGGTTATTGACCAATATGAAGTGAAGAAAGATAAAAATAGCGGTATTAAGAATGATCCAAATGAGTATGCCGATAATCCACGATATGTATTAGATTTATTAAAACGTGTAATTACTGTTTCAATTGAAACGAATAAGATTGTAAATAACTTGCCTGATTTTGAAATATTGGAATAGATCATTTCAGTTTGAACCGTTAGTCGTATGGGGACTAGCGGTTTTTTTTGAAAAGTAATCTTGATTAAGAGGTATTGTAAGAGTGTGGAAAAACAATTGACTTTAAATTATTATTAGGTGGTTACAGCCACTGAAAATTACCACCTCACATTTTTAAATGATTAAAATAAAAAACCATACGTATATTCAATTATAAATGTTATGAACAAATGAACAAAAAGTATATTAGGATTCTTATCTATATTGACCGTAATAATAAGTGTAATCTTTTTCATATATTAAGAGGACCTAACGCGAATTTAACATTGAGCATTAGCGTGTTTACGGTGCTTTCCGTACTTGGAATTATTTTTGCCATAGTATCTAGAAAACTATGGTTTGTTATAACAGGAATTATTCTGAATGGTGCAGTGTTGATTTTCGCATATTTCCTTTTGCTTGCAGCAGGAATTAGTGAACCGTAAAAGATTGTTCCTGAATCGGACGCAATTGTTGAAGATCAAAAGCCTAATTCCTCGCTAAAAATAGGCAGGAATTAGGCTTTTTTATCTTAAATCTCCCAATTGGTAAATACGGTGGCAAAAAGTGGTAAGTTATGTGGTAATCACTGGTAAAAAAGATGACACAAGTGGTACATTTCCTTGGCCTTAATCACAACTAAGGATTTAACTAAAAATTGGAATGATAAGAGGTTTTCTACTGACTTTGTAACACCATCAGCACTAGAAATACTAAAGAAAAGTAGTGTTGTAGATTTAGAATACGAGCACCTTATTCCTAAGAAAAAATACATACAAGATATATGTGAACGGAAGGTAGCAGAAGTTAATCTTACTGTAAATTTTGTGAGTGATATCATTAACAAATATTTATGGACAGCAACAGTAACCAAACAAGAACATAAATTATTAACTAGAAGAATAATTCCTGTCAATTGGGACGAGGAGAATATTATGGCTCGGTATGAGGATGCTAATATCGTCTTGTTCAAACACAGAAGAGACTACTTCTACTAAACCGTTAAATGGTTGAAATAAAAATCCTCTCTTAATTATCTGAGAGGATTTAACTTTCTATACTAGTTTACTCAATATCTTTATCGGTTTCAATTTCTACTTTCTGTTTTACCACTATTTGTGATACGGCTCATTTCATTTTAATAATATTATATGTACTTTGTCTTTCTTCATTCAGGTTATTATTTTCAATAAAATACCCACTTGGGATGTCTCTGTACTGACTTAAACAACTAATAATAAGAGCGGTTGAATTCACATCCATTTCGCATCATTTTCCACAACATCCCTGAATCGATATTTTGCTATTTCACGGATTAACTTAAATGGTAAGGGCTGATCCAATGGTAACTGTAGTGCACTTTTAGTTATCGAGTAGGGTTTTAATTCTTTTTTAAATGCATTGATTGCAGCAGGAGTAGGATAAAAATTTATATGATTCTTAAAGGCTCCGACGGTGAACAAAACTCTACGATAAGTAAATGCTGGAACCCCCCACTTAAGACCTTTTTCTGCCTCTGGAACTACTTCATGAAGACATGATAGTAGAGCATTCAATACTTGCTTTGTCTCCAGAGGGAACTGAGATACATATTCATCAATATTTTGTGGTTTTTGTTTAGTCATGTTTTACTTCCTTTCAGTAGAATATTTGAAATTCGCTTATCGAAGAACGGGGATGATCATCCACTTTCATCAAGATCCAATTAAGCGACTAAGACTCCTTTTCAGATAAGTAACTGTGACATCCTGTTTAACTACTTTTTCATATTTCCATGAAGTTAAAAATATATTTTCTTTTTCTGCTTTTACTTCATCTACTATTAATTCAGAAGCCGTTTAATTTCAGTAATGAAAGAGAGATGTATTTTATAAATAGAAAAAAGATTTCTAAGAGTCCCTTGCCCAATTACCTCAGTTTTTTCTATTACAACATATTTAACCATTCATTTTTAATTAACAGTTCCACCTTCTGTTTCACCACTATTTATGATACGGCTCCCCCCTATTTATCCTAAACCCCCTATAAATCTGCTCCAATAATATAAGCCTCATCACCTGGTGAGGGAATGTCATTTTGGAAAATGATAATGCGAGGTTGCTTCGCTTTTGGACTTCATCACTGATGCCTAGTGAACCGCCGATTACAAATGCAAGCTTACTTTTCCCGTAGGTGGCAAGCTCGTCCATTTTGGCTGCGAGCTGTTCGGAGCTTAGCATTTTGCCATTGATTTCGAGCGTTATGACATGGGTATCCTGCTTGATGTTAGCGAGAATGCGTTCGCCTTCCTTTTGTTTTACTTCGATCGTTTCGGCGTCGCTCATATTTTCCGGGGCTTTTTCATCGGCGACTTCGATGATTTGAACTTTTGCATATGTACTTAATCGTTTTAAGTATTCATCAATGCCCTGCTTAAGGTATTTTTCCTTTAATTTTCCAACTGCGATAATTTTTATGTTCATTGAAATTCATTCCTTTATGGACTACTTTTGTTTACATTGTATCAAAGAAGAGGCTGAAGCAAATTAAAAAAGTGTAACACAAGAGGTGAACAATGCACGGAATTAGCGAAGGAAATATACGTAGACTCCTACGGGAGGAAAGGCCTAGATGAGACCCCGCAGCGCGATAGCGCGAGGAGGCTCAACAGCCGCCCGTGGAAAGCGAAGTATATTTCCGAAGCCAATTTCCCCTGTTAGTTCGGAGTTTTCTTTTGACAAAACACTTTTGTCTCAGCCTATTTCATTCACTTAATCAGACTTCCTCTGTTCTTCTCTTTGCTTATTCATAAAAAGTGACAGCGGTTGTTCTGATCCAGTCATCAATTTATAGACATATGTGGAAGTAAGATTATAACTGTTTTCAATACTTTCTGCTATATAGTTAGTTCTTTCAAAAAGAATAGATCGAAACTGATCAATTTGCCTTAACGTTTTCTCCATCAGGGCTTCCTGGTTTTCCAGTCGGTTGATAACTTGATCCTGGTTATCGTCTTGCGTGGAAATCCGCTCCGACATCTGCTTGTTAAGATCATATAATTCACTCATGTGTGATGCGAGTGCCTGGCTTGAGGTTTCGTATTTTCCTAACTGATCTACAATATCTTGGTTCGATTCGCCTAATCGATTGACTTGTTCTGCAATTTCCTTATTTAATAAACCACCGTTTTCTAAAATATCCTGCAGCTTAGCATTATTGCTATCTAACGTTTTCAACCATTGGACAGCCTGATTCTCGAAATTTTTATGCTGAAGGTTACTTTCTTTTAATACTTCCAGCTGTTTGCCAACTTCCTGCCATCTGCCTGCCTGTGTATTATTTTGCTGATGGTATAACGATTTTAAGTCGCGGAATGAATTGGATAATGATTTATTTAGTTCTTTCTGTTCTTTTATCATCTCGGAGAAATAATCTACGCGAAAGTATCCTTGGTTCGGCTCCAGGATATCGCTGCCATTCATATAGACGTCTGGATGATCATTATTATTAATGTATAATCCCATCTCTTGGTCACTTCCTTATTCATAGTATTGTATTATCCTATGCGTATTATGAAAAGACGGGACAATAATCCAGAACAAGCAAGTTAAGAATGTTTTGGCACTTTTTCGTGAATTTTGCGTTAATTCAGTATATATAGTATATTGTGGGGAATAACTTTTATAGAGTGTTAGTACCATCACATCATGTACGATAATGGCAAAATCATTGAAAGATGATGACGCAAAGCTATAGGGGCTAAGTTGGGTTTTCCAATAAGTCAGCCAGCTTTCGAATACACCCTTATTCCTGAAAGGTGGATGTGATTTGGATACTGAAGATGTTCTGAAGATTATTAACGATGATATTAAAATGCTTAAATCCTTGATGTATCAAGTTAAGGCGAATGGAAGTGATTTTACAGATCCATCATTAATACAAGTTAGTCAACTACTAGATGTGAAGCTCAACCAACGAAATTATCTTATGTCGGTTTATACAAATGAACTAGACTAATCCTAAATTCATGTTTTTCTGGTACTAACACTACCTTTCTATACTCCGTATATTCGTGGGGTATAGCTTTTTTGTGTAAGAAAATACGCTGTTGTATGGTAAAATAGTAGCGTACTAATTTTATAATTTTATAGTTGGATGTGAAACGATGAGTATCGAAAATAAACCGAATATGCGGATCATAAATATGCTGTTATTTTTTATCCGTTTCTTCACCAGAAGACGTTCAAAAATAGTGATTGAACGCAATGACACCCTTCACATGAAACCACCTTATATTATTTTAGCCAACCACGTAAACAACTGGGATCCACTGATTCTGAATAGTTATGTAAAAGAACCGATTTCTTTCATTGCTGCTGACCCTCTTTTTCGAAATCCTTTCTTAAAAAGAATATTAAACTATGTTGGTGCAATCCCAAAAATGAAATTCAAAAATGATACAAGCACGATTAGAGGTGTACTGAAAGCTAAAAAACATAATCGGGTTATTGGTATTTTTCCAGAGGGGAACCGAAATTGGGATGGTGACACCGAGCCGCTTATCTATTCAACCGCTAAATTAGTTAAGCTGTTGGACATCCCTGTTGTGATTACAACGATTCGCGGCGGGCATCTGACTCATCCAAGGTGGGCAGATAAACATCGCAAAGGCTTGATTTCTATCTCCTATAAAAAAGTATGGGATCAGGGTGCGTTCTCAAACGATTCACCTGACGTCATTAACCAGAAGCTAACCGAAGCGCTTTACCATAATGAAATGGAATGGCAGTCTGAGATTGCGGGTGAATATCAGGGGGAAAATCTAGCAAACTACTTGGAACGCCTGTTGTTTGTTTGTCCACATTGTAAAATACCTGGACAGCTTCATTCGCACGATGACCTATTTGAATGCCGGAGCTGTGATTATACTGTTCGTTACACATCCTTAGGAACATTTGAGCAAGTGACACCTCCCATCTATTATTCTACTCCTCGTGATTGGAATAAATGGCAGCTGGAATTTTTGAAAGAGACTTTACTTGATCCGAATTGGCAGCAGAGCTGGAATGAGGCAATGCAGGACCATGTTAAGCTATTTTTATCTGAGAACAATAAACCATTCCGGCTTATTTCTAAAGGGGATTTGAAATGGAATAATAAAACCATCACGTTTAATGGTGATAATCAGGAGCAACATGCCTTTGCATTTCAGGATCTGGAAGGGATTAATATTCAGTTTCATCATAAGCTGGACTTTTTTTACGAAAATCAATTTTATCGAATTGTATTTTATCAGCCCGACACCTCAGCGTACAAATGGCTAATGGCAATCAAAACCGCACAGGCATTGGAGTCTAAACAAACAGATGAGGTGATATCATGAGTAACTCCTGGTCATTTGTACTCGATTTTGCTCTTTTATCTTTTTTAATCGTTATTGCCGCTGTATTAAAAGCACGAATTCCAGCATTAAGGAAATTAATTGTACCAACGTCCATGATAGCTGGCTTCCTAGGGTTAATCGTCGGACCTGAACTGCTAGGATGGATAAACTTTGATAAGGATTTACTTGGGAACTTGGTTTACCATTTAATGGCTATTGGCTTTATTGCTTTATCGTTAAAAGAACGGCAAGTGGAAAATAGCCCGGCAATTATCAACTCAGGCCTGATGATCGTTTCAACATACCTCATCCAAGGATTGGTCGGTTTTGGTTTATTCATGATCCTTGTCCAGACATTATATCCGGACTTTTTCCCAGGTGTTGGACTATTGCTGCCACTCGGATTCGGTCAGGGTCCCGGGCAAGCATATTCAATAGGTACACAATGGGAAGAACTGGGACTTGTTGGTGGCGGTAACCTTGGCTTAACGATTGCCGGTATAGGTTTTATCTGGGCAACGGTTGTCGGGATTATCCTGATGAACCTGTTAGCCCGCAGCAAAAAGTTCCAGAAAACCGAATCTGGCCCAGTCAAGACACATAAACAAATGGTAGAAAGATCGGATCCAGATGAAATTTCATTAAGTGATGCAATCGATAAACTAACCTATCAAATAGCATTAATCGGCTTCATTTATCTTGTTACCTATTTGACCATATACGGGTTGGACAAAGTACTGACACCACTTGGAACATTTGGAGCAACTTTTGCCCAGCTAATCATTGGATTTCACTTTTTAATCGGAAGTTTGTACGCGATGTTTTTCCGAACGGTATTAAATAGATTAAAAAATGCAGGGCTTCAGCTTGAACACTCACCGAACAACTTCTTGCTGCAGCGAATTTCCGGTTTTTCGTTCGATTACATGATAACTGCATCAATAGCTGCTATTTCGATCTATGCATTACAGGAGTATGCTGTACCGATACTGATATTAACTACCTTAGGCGGCTTCGTAACCATCGCATTTCTACTCTGGATTGGACCGCGCGTATTCCCTGAGGATAAACTGCCAAACGTATTAGGATTTTACGGAATGCAAACCGGTACCATATCAACTGGAATGGCATTATTAAAGGCAGTTGATCCAAAGTTTCAATCCAATACAGCAGATAACATGGTGATGGGAAGTGCGACAGCAATAATGTTTGGGTTTCCTTTATTACTGCTGCTAAATGTGCCAATCGTTGGGTATGTTCAAAATCAGCCTATCATGTATGTCTATACATTTATTGGGTTGCTCGTTTATTTCCTGGCGCTTGTTGGGGCCTTGCTTTACAGGACACGGAAAAAGGTGTAGGAAGTTGGATGGATCGGGTTTCTTTACCTGTTACAAATAATAAAATGGCCATGAATTTGTATGATAATTTGATGGCCATTTTTTGTTGGTTAGATAACATTTTCGGCTTAATATCTATTAAAATTGTAGTGTAAATTGGTTGCTTTTCACTTGATTCTACAGGGTATTCTGAATATTTATGTTAAAGTAAATACAGATATTTACACTGAAATTAGCTAGCAGCTTAGTGGGAAAGTACAGAAAATCTTTGTTCAACAATCCGGCCAGATTGCGGAATAAGGTAAAGAACTATTTTTCTGAAACAGCCGCATTTTTTATTGGAAGAATGGGCTTCACGTCGAGAAAAGTAAATAACTTAAAACAAAATAATCTACTTTAATGCTGAAATATAATTTTTTAGCCACCTTAACTTATTTTCCTCGTTATGCCCTGAAATTACAGGTATCTTGAGTAACCTCTAGGTTGGACAGTGATAATGATTATCATATTATTCGGTGTAGACGGTACCGATGCCGAAAATGAGGACACCTGTATATCGGTGTTCTATCGTTTTTTTATTTTTGTTATTTGTTTGTCCTTGGAGAATCACCATGTCAACAATTTTTGTATAAACCGTTGACCTTAAAAATGATAAAGTATTAGAATACTATTCATGATACTTCGGAATCTGGTAAGCGTCTGAATGGCTTAAGAAAAAAGGCAGATTCCAGAAGGAAGGGAGAAATCACATGACAACGACCACAAAAGATGACCGTTGCACGCTACTCGTCCAATGCCCGGATGGTCCCGGAATTGTATCTGCCATTTCAACATTTTTACTGGAGTACGGTGCGAATATAATAGAATCAAGTCAATACACAAGTAACCCCGATCATGGAACATTTTTTATGCGGGTTGAATTTTATTGTATGAACCTTATGGAAAAACGTACAAAATTGGAGGCTGGTTTTCTCAAATTAGCTAATGAATTTTCAATGGAGTACCGTTTTTCCTATCATAGCGAAACCAAACGAACGGCGATTTTCGTATCAAAAGATCCGCATTGTCTTATGGAATTGCTCTGGGAATGGCAGAGCGGGGATTTGGAAACAGATATCGTCTGTGTCATCAGCAACCATGAAACTGCCCGCGGAATTGTTGAATCAATGGGTATCCCATTTCACTACATTCCAGCAAACAAGGACATCAGGCAACAGGTGGAGGAAAAGCAAATCCGGCTCATGGAAGAATACGATGTTGACCTGCTTGTTCTGGCACGATATATGCAAATATTGACGCCGGATTTCGTTGAGTGTTTTCAAGACCGTATCATTAATATTCACCATTCGTTCCTTCCGGCATTTGTTGGTGCGAAACCATATGAGCGGGCATACGACCGCGGTGTCAAGCTGATCGGTGCAACCTCCCATTTCGTCACCAATGAACTGGATGAAGGACCAATTATTGAGCAGGATATCGAAAGAGTAGACCACAGAGATGATGTGACTGAAATGAAAAAAATCGGCCGGAAAGTAGAAAGGCGTGTACTTGCCCGTGCGGTAAAATGGCATCTGGAGGATCGGGTTATTGTACCGGATGATAAGACAATTGTTTTTCGATAACTTTTTATTATTCACTTCTCAATTCGCAGATTAAAAATCAATCTAACCATTTATTAGACTATTCTTAAATATGATTTTTAAAGAAAATATTATCAACATAACGTTCATAAACTAGGATATTACAGTAGTGTGATCTTAGTATTTTAGCAGATTGTTCTTCAAATACCTCGGTCTTAAGCAAACGGGCGCAAGAAGTGAACAACGATGGGCTGTATTTTTTTATCAGTCCATTTTCTTGGTTACATAGGCGTTGATAACTGTATGTGTTATGCTATGGAAAATATTAAATAGGGGATTAGAAATGAAAGTTGAATTTCTTGGAACCGGTGGAGCTATTACAATACCGAGACCACTCTGTGATTGTGAGGTTTGTGAAGAAGCAAGGGGAAAAGGGGTTCCGTTTAGCAGAATGGGTCCGAGTATATTTATACATGGTCCTAATCTATTGATTGATACTCCAGAAGACATCTATCATCAAATTAACCGTTCTACGATTGATGAAGTAAAGGGAATAATATTTTCTCATTGGCATCCCGACCACGTTATGGGGAGAAGAATTATTGAGTCCTTGAGTGCTGATTGGAGAAATCATCCGCCTGAACACAAGAAAATAGACGTTTATTTACCACAACAGGTAGAAAATGATTTTAAAACATTTCTTGGTAGCCGGGATCACTTAAATTTTTTTGAAGTACAAGGTTTTGCTAATATAATTCAGCTGAAAGATGGAGAAAGTTTTTTCTTGAATAACACAAAAATTTCTCCGTTTCGATTGGCAGAGAATTATGTTTATGCCTTTATTCTTGAATACGAAGGAAAAAAGATGCTTATTGCTGTTGATGAACTGAACAATTGGAAACCTGATATGTCTATGGTAGGCACTGACCTTGCTATTTTACCTATTGGTATTTTCGAATTTAACCCATTAACTGGAGAGAGGATAATATCCGAGAACCATCCGGTTTTAAAAGAGGAAGCAACTTTTACTGAAACAGTAGAAATGATTAAGGAACTCAAATCTCAAAAAGTCATCCTAACACATGTGGAAGAACCAAATGGATTGGGATTTAATGAATATAAGGAATTAGAAAAAAAACTAAAAGATGCTGGTTTAAATGTAGAAATTGCTTATGATACCCAATTGGTTAATGTATAAAGACTGAATATGAATAGTAAACACACGGGCGCAAATTTGAATAAGACATGCGCTCCTTGTATGTAAAAGGCCATTTTTGTTGATTAAATACAAACTGAAAAGAAATGGGGACAAGTATGACTGAAATTAAAGAAATAGGATCTTTATGTTCTGTTGACGACAAAGGCTATATAATAAACCGGTCTGATCCCAGGAAAATCAATAATAAATTTCGAGAAGTAATCCGACTTATAAAGGAAAGCTGTCTTTCCGTGTTACCAAAGGAAATTCACAGCATTTATGTAAGAGGATCTGTGCCAAGAGGGTTAGACATTGAAGGTGTATCTGATGTTGACGTAATAATAGTGACCTATTCTAATCCTCAAGATATTGACCTTGATTGGGTGGAGGGGACTGAGCAATTTATTGATCAAAAATTCCGTTTTATAAACGGTTTAGAATTAGGATTCTGCCCTTTATGTGAGGTTGAGGAGTCAAAGTATTGCTCCATGATTCCTTTTATTCTAAAGACTTATGGTATTTGTATTTATGGTGAAAATCTAATAAGTAAACTTCCTGATTATAAACCCGATAGCTCCCTGGCAAATGAACACCTCATTCATTTACCATCTCTGATTGATACAGCCAAGCAAGATTTAACGGGCAATGATGACATTGAAGACATTAGGGATTGCTGCTCATGGATCATGAGAATTATTGTGCGAGCTGGGCTTGCGCTTGTCATTGTTCAAGAACAGTCGTACACAAGGGATCTATTCCCAGCGTATAAACTATTTTCGAAGCATTATCCTGAAAAAGAGAAAGAGATGAGTACAGCGCTTTGGTACGCAATCAATCCCTTAACAAGGTCAGAAGAAATATTGAAATTCCTGGATAGCTTTGGAGATTGGATAAAGGAGGAAACAGAAAATTGGCTTAAGGTTTATAACCCAACAAAAGAAATACATCTTCCGCTTTGATAATGTGTTCACTATTCATTAAAAGGGCGCTTTTCCAGAATAAGGATCTGTGCTCTAAAATTCATTTTTGTAAAGTGATATTTGATCAACATTGACTTTTTCGAAAATTTGTAATATGATGATTATACTTAAATAGTTCGTATATTGAGCACTTACGAGTGTAACTGTAGCCCCATCTATACCAGTAGCAATAGGCTTACTCCTGTTAGCAATTGTATTAAGAATTATCAGCTTAAAAATATTGACGGGAGAGATGTCTATGAAAAAATTACCTAGTCTTCTAAATGCAAAATTCCTTTTATCTGTTGTATCGGAAACATTTTGGACAGGAGTATCTGGTATCGCTGTAAGTGCTGAGTATATGAGCGAATAAGTTTTTAAAAAGTCGTCAAATGACGACTTTTTTGTTTCCATTTTTTTAAAAGTGCATTGTCTTAGGTAAAGGGATTTGTTATTAGTATAAGATTGCAAAGCAAAGATGAAGGGTATCTTTGTGAAGAATATACTTAAACAATCTGGTGCTCATGTTAAATAGAGAAGCCGCTTATTGTGCTAAAGCGGCGATAGAGTTCGAGAAGAATTGATGTAAAGGAGATAATTGATATGAACGATGATGTTTTTAATCAAACACCGTACCGTGTTCGATTTGAATGGGGAGCAGAAGGAGTACGTCGGCTGGCACCATTATCGAGTGTAGTAGTCATAATCGACGTTTTATCGTTTACAACTTGTGTTGAAATTGCAGTTTCAAGAGAAGCCATGGTTTTTCCATATCGGTATAAAGATGAGTCCGCCACAGTATTTGCTGAGTCAGTTAATGCCCTTTTAGCTGGGAAACGTGGTAATACTCCACCGCTGTCACCAAGCTCTTTGCTTTCCCTTCAACAACAATCTCGCATCGTTTTACCATCTCCAAATGGTTCAACATGCACGGTTATCGCCAAAGAGTCTAGTGTTTTTACGATTGCTGGATGTCTAAGGAATGCCTTCGCTGTTTCAAATTTTATAAAAAGTCACTATCCAGATAAGGTTATAAGCGTAATTGCATGTGGTGAACAGTGGTCAAATGGTACGTTGCGTCCAGCGATTGAAGATTTGATTGCTGCTGGAGCAATTCTTAGTCAGTTTGATCAAACATTTCTTTCCCCAGAAGCAACGATTGCTGTGGGTACATTTAGACATGCAGAACAAGACATAAAAAAGGATTTAGTGGCGTGTTCATCTGGTCGTGAACTAACAGAAAAGGGTTTTCCAGAAGATGTTATCATTGCAAGTGAACTGAATGCTAGTCAGATAGTTCCTATATTCCATAACGGAGCTTATATTAAACCCTTTTAACTTAGTCGTAACTATTTTTTGTTCTGTCACACTATGCCGCAAACGGACGCAAGAATTGAATAAGACTTGCGCCTGCTTTTGCTTTAAAGGGCCGGATTGTTGAATGATTTTTACGTTGATCAGTGAAATTCCATATATTCTTAGAAGGGGAGTTCGAGCTTGAAAAAGGGTTTATTTTTATTTCTAATTTTATTAATAACATTAAGTGCCTGTGGACAGGAAGAGGGCAATGAAACTAAAACATTTGATAAACACAAAGGGACTATTGTGAGTATAGAGGAAAAGAATAAAGAAGGTGACTCATTTGAAGGATGGTATTTTATGTTGGTTATATCAGATGTAAAGGACGTTAATATATCGGAAAAAAATGATGACGAACTAAAAGAATTAGCTAGGAAAAAAGATGGTGCTTATTATAATGTTCCACCAGATATCTACAAAAATTCAGATTTAAAAGTTGGTGATCAGATAGCTGTTTATTTTGATAAGGAAGCTCAGGGAGAAAGTGACCCTCCCGTACGTGATGCTGAAAAGATTGATGAGTAGAATTTAATTTTATCTTCCTGAATCGGGCTGATTACGGAACAATAAAATCGCCATTAGCGAAGCAGGATGATGGCTTAACTAAAGGGTAAGATTAGTTGCAGAAGCACTTGAAAATAAATATTAGAAAACTTGGTATTCGGCAAGCCTTAGTTGCACTTATGCAGTAAGAAAGGAATGCTTTCTTATCTGCCAAGAAAAGTCTCAGTTTAATTAAATGAACTGAGATTTTTTATTTTTAATTACAAGTATCACTGCAAATAGTTATACAATTTCAGTTACATTTTTAAGTGTAATGCTGAAATTACTGAAATTACCTGATGGGAAACGAAACCAGTTATTATTAACCCCACTTCTTTAATTTGCAAACCCATATACACATTCGCCCGTTTGTTACGTATTATATAAGCAGATTTCATCATATTAGGAGGTGATATGTTTGAGTATTGCAACAGGCACTTACTTTATTTATCAAGTCCAGCCAGGTGACACATTGTACGCAATTGCTGACCGATTTGGCAGTACGCCACAGGCAATTGCAGATGCTAATTATCTCTATCCTCCCGTTACCACGCCTGATCTGATTTTTCCTGGACAGTTGTTGGTCGTCCCATCAACTTCAACAAATGACATCTCCACATTTTACGTAGTAGCGCCTGGTGACTCGCTTACTCGAATTGCTCTACGGTTCTCTACAGCTATCGAACTGATTGCTGGAATCAACACAGATATTCAGGATCCCGGCTTGATTTATCCTGGGCAGCCATTAATTGTCCCTGCATTTATTTACACTGTAGAACAAGGTGATACTATTTATCAATTAGAACAACGCTTTGGTATTCCACGAGCCAACATCATTCGTGCCAACCTGGATCGGCCTGGGTTTTCACCAACTACCATTTGGCCGGGATATGCGCTGATTATCCCGCTTGATACTTCAGAAAATATTGCTGCGATGGACCCTTTACCTGGAACCGTCATTCAAAGCGGACAACGGGTTGCAGGCTGGGTGCGAGTTTTTGAAGCGACTGTCCTGCATCAAGTGCGCGATAGTAACGGTGTAATCGTTTCTGAAGAACGATCTGTAATGGCGGATCAGGGAGCACCGGCCTATGGAAGGTTTGAGAGCACTTTACCTTTTGACAGACAGCCAACCACAAGCACCGGGGAGATTTGGGTATATACACGCAGCCCAAGAAATAATGAAATACAGGATTTGGTACAGGTGAAGGTGAATTTCAATTCTGTATAAGGAAGCAGACGCATGGGGGGATCATGCGTCTTTTCTAATAGTTAGCCGATTTGCAGCTATATGGAAACTTTTTGTTTTTTAATCCGTATGAATAAAGGAATTTAAATATCAAAAGCATTTTTTTCAAAGGAGTGATCTGTTATGTACCCGGGGCAAGAACCTATATTTGGGAAGTTAGTCGTGCTTATAGTCGTACTATCTCTACTATTTTTAATCTTTAACATGATCATGCGAAAAATACTTAAAGTTAAACGAACCAAATTCTTTTCGCATGGTCATGTGAATGATATACATAAAAAAGGTGATCGGATTATTAGCACATTGACTTTTATCGCAACTGTTGTTGCAGCCTTTGCTTTTTTTGGCAATCCACATTTACCTATTAATGATTCATTAGCAGTATTTATGGTTACGGTGGTATTTTTAGTGTTGCAAGAGGTATTTCGGGCAGTCATGGAGTGGAAGTATAAAAAAGGGCAAAATGATTACCTGTTTACTATATGGCAATTAACATTTATGTTGTTTGTTATGTACTTCGCATTTCAGTCTGGAGGATTTGGATTGTTTCCTAATTTATTTACACAGTAAATTATAATACATAGTTAACCCGCGTTTAACACCTTTATTTTACCTGCATTTGACTTACCTTGTCTGTTATCTGGATGGCTAAAATTTAAGGGCGAGGTATTTTGTTACCGATCGAATTGTTAGAGCATATGTTCACAGTACTGGAGCAAGCTATGGATAATGTTCGTCAGTTTCGAAAAACACAATAAGCCAATTCAGAAGGAGTCATACCCGTGAAAATGCAGATTCAACGTTTCTTATTTATTGTTGCCATTGCATTATATAGTATTTTCTTTCCATCCCAAACATTTGCTGATACGGAGAATTCCGTTTCTACTAATGAGTCTGTGTTTGAAAAGGTTGGTGATATTGGTGAAAAAAGGGCAAGTGAACTAGGAATTACAACACCATTTAAAGAAAAAGTAAAAATAAATGGGCAGACTGTCCTTTTTACGGAGAGCCTTTATGATGGTTCCAGCATTCACCTGGCTTTTCTTATCAAACCAGATAATAAGAACAATGCTAACCTTTCAAACGGGTTCTGGGATGACATTATATTTACCAGAAATGGCAAGCGATTAATGCTTGATGGAATGGGCGCACGTGGCAAATCGTTAGATAATGGTGACTATGCAGGAACTGCAACTATAAAACTCCATGAAGGTGTACCAGATTCTTTTATGCTGGGTATCACATCATCACATACGGATCGGTCCTGGTATGTGGAGGTTCCGATAAAATTAAAAGGCGAGCGTACTACTTTTCCTGTTAACGAAACGAAGAGGTGGAGAGCGTTAGACCTTACTTATGATAAAATTACTTTCTTTCCGACTTCTACTGAAATATCTTTTCGATACATGATTGATGAGGAACGTATTAGGAACACAAGCATTGGCTTAAACGTTTATGACAATCAAGGACGAATTCTCCAGCCACTAAGCGGTGGTGGTGGCGGTCGACCTGCTAAAAACGGACAAGTACTAGTAACCTCTAGTTATTACTTTGAACCGTTAGATAACCTTCCAAAATCGGTAACAGTTAAACCCTACTTACTTCGCACGGGGTCTTATAAACCGGAGACAGTTCGAAAAAAATGGGAAGGTAAAGGTTTTACGTTATCACAAGGCGATATAGGAGCTTTAAACGTGATAAATGTAGAAAATAAAGACGGATTACTCACAATCACCTATCAAATAGAAGGTGACCGTGATTACAGCCAGGCAACAGCTGTCTGGGTTGAAGACACCGACGGAAAGCGTTATCCCAATACCCACCCACCGAAACGATTGGAAGGCGGGAAAAACAAATACAAAATGACGTTTTCTTCAGTAGATCATCTGGATGATATCTATATTGGAACATCTCATTTACGTTCCATAAAATATATCGATGAACTTGAACATACGATTAAGTTAACAAATTATGGGGAATCGGCTAAGAATTAACGATAATAAATGAAGACAATTATTAATAGACCCTCCTTTTAAATTCAATACCTGTCTTAACGCTAATTTGATTGAATTAGTAGTTCCTCAAAATATGAGACTTTATCAGCATCGCACTCCTTTATTTTATAGGAAGTATAAAGAATAAAACTAAAATAAACCTACTCTATAAAACAGTGCATTTTCCGGGAATACCAACTATTTATTCTGTTCATACATTTATTGTGGTAAAATGTACCTACTAATTTAGGTTAATCATAAGGAGAAGACAATGCGATATACCTGGAGATTTATTTGTACAATTATTTTACTAATTTCAAACTTTGTATCTCTTTCAATCTTAGATACCGATCCGATTACAATAGTACACATAACCTCGTTTTTCATTAATATTATTATAGGCTGGATAATTGGAACGCAGATTGATAAATATATCCACTCCAAAAAGCAACTTGGTTCAGCAAACAAAGCACTGGAAAATTACTCTTATGCTTTGGACTCAGCAGCAGATGCAATTTGTATCATTAGCGAAAAGGGTGAAATAGAGTTTGCTAATGATGCACTTGCTAAGCTCTATGACCACAGTCAAAAAGAATTAAAAACGTTGAATTGGGAGAATTTAATATCGAAAGAATCTTCTAATCGTGTACTTAGCACTATGATTTCTAATGTGAAAGAACATGGGCAATCTAGAAAAGAGGGAACCGGTGTTACAAAAGATGGAATAACTTTCCCTCAAG
>JBDNGJ010000064.1:0-8179 GCA_041689365.1 Virgibacillus sp. | reverse complement strand
TCTGTTCAGAGGTTTGCCTTCAAGTCCTCCGCACGCTACCTCACGGTCAGCGCACTACCTGTCAGCTACTGCTTACCGGCTGTACGGCGCATTCGGGACTTGCACCCTATAGCGTATGTGCTGCCACTCGCGAAAAAAGCTACCTTGCATAGTGTGTGCAAGGTAGCTTATTACTAATCTTGATTGTTATATGGTAAAAATAGCAATCGATCATCATTTGCTGTGGGGTCTCCACGACCATCCGTATTATTTGTCAGGAAATAGATTCCAACGTTAGTGGCGAAAGCGTCACGTACTCGCCCGACACTTGAAACTATTAGCTCCTGGGTCTTGTTAGCTGGATCAAACCGGCGCAGCCCCTCACCTCTTAAGGAAGCAAAGTAGAAGAAACCATTATAATACGTCATTCCCGATGGTGCCCATGTATTTTCACCAGAGTGGATAATTGGACTCTCCATATTAGCAGCTGATTCATCACCCTGGATCTCCGGCCAGCCATAATTACTTCCTTTGATTATTCGGTTAATCTCGTCATGAGCACTTGAACCATGTTCCGTTGCAAACATTTCATCTGCCTCATTCCACGCCATCCCCTGTGGATTACGATGTCCATACGTAAATACATAGGAATCTTCAAACGGATTATCAGCAGGAATAGACCCGTCAAGGTTCATTCGTAAAATTTTTCCGGCTAAACTTTCTTTGTCTTGTGCTAACTCAGGTTGTGTTGCATCACCGGTTGTAACATACAGTTTATTATCCGGGCCAATTTCAACGCGGCCACCTTGATGGAACTGACCTCCTGGAATCTTATCGATTAATACAGCGGTTTCTGACCATTGCTCTCTTGACTCTTCAATTGTGACTACCCTTTGATAATATTGGCTATTTTCCTGGTAGGAATAATAGGCAAATGCTTGATTTGTTTCATTAAAATTATCAGGGATTGCGATACCTAATAACCCCGCTTCCGGTTGACTGGATAGGTCCTTGGAGAATTGCACCTGCTTACGTGCCTGTCCATCGTTACTGATCGTAACAATCGAGCCGGTTCGTTCACTTACATGAAATGTATCATTCAGTTTGGCAATCTCCCATGGTTCCCGGAGGTCTTCTGCAATTACTTGCAAACTGCCTGCTGAATTTGGAGTATCAACACTTGCCTTATCTGCCTCTTGCTGTCTTTCTTCATCCTGCGAACATGCACTTATCAATAGCACGGATGTGAAAATCAAAACTAAACAACGAATCAAGGAATCACCTCAAAAATGATTATTTGGTTCAGTTTACCGTTTAAGTATGCCTATTTCAATATTAAAGCATAGGTTCAGAGTCACAACTGTTTAACCTCACGCTCATCTGCTCACTCGCAGTATTACTGTTCCCCATCATTAAATAAAAAACGGCAAAAGCACTATGAAATGCTTCTGCCGTATAGGTCCATTATTAAATTTTTGTCTTTTTTGATGCTTTTTGACGTTCACTGTTGTTCAATATTTTTTTACGAAGACGGATTGATTCAGGTGTTACCTCACAATACTCATCATCATTTAAATATTCGATTGCTTCTTCTAATGACATCTCTCTGGTCTTTCTAATCGTAGATGTCTGGTCTTTGGTAGCTGAACGAACATTCGTCAAATGCTTTTCTTTTGTAATATTAACAGTTAAATCATTTTCACGATTATGCTCTCCAACAATCATTCCCGTGTAAATTTCGGTTCCAGGTTCTACGAAAATTACTCCACGGTCCTCAAGCTGCATGATGCCATAAGTGGATGCTTTTCCATGTTCCATACCTACAAGTACACCTTCACGACGGCCGCCAACTTGACCTTTAGCAAATGGCTCATAAGCGTCAAATGTGTGATTTATGATACCATACCCGCGTGTTTGTGACATAAACTCGGTTGAATAACCGATTAATCCACGTGATGGCACTTTGAATTCTAAACGAACTTGGCCATTACCCTGGTTAACCATATCAAGCATTTCACCTTTACGTGCACCTAGCGATTCCATGACGGACCCAGTGTAATCTTCAGGTACATCTACTTGGACGCGTTCAAATGGCTCACATTTCACTCCATCAATCTCTTTAATAATTACTTGTGGCTTTGAAAGCTGTAATTCAAAGCCTTCGCGACGCATGTTTTCAATCAAAATTGAAAGGTGCAGTTCACCACGGCCTGAAACGGTCCATGCATCCGGCGAATCAGTCGGTTCAACACGTAAGCTGACATCCGTTTCTAATTGTTTCATCAAACGTTCTTCAATTCTTCGTGACGTAATATATTTACCCTCACGACCAGCAAATGGGCTGTTATTAACAACAAATGTCATTTGCAATGTTGGCTCATCAATACGCAACCACGGTAATGCCTCTGGATAATCATGTGCACAGATTGTTTCACCGACATTTATATCATCTAAACCAGCTATAGCGACGATATCGCCACCTTTGGCCTCTTGAATTTCAACTCGCTTTAAGCCTGTGAAGCCAAATAGTTTACTGATACGGAAGTTCTTTTGCGTGCCGTCTTTTTTCATTACAACAACTTGCTGTCCAACGCTTATTTTACCTCGAACTACACGACCTACACCGATTCTTCCGACATAGTCATTATAATCAAGCAGTGTAATCTGAAATTGTAACGGTTCTTCTTGGGTATCAGCTGGTGCAGGAATATGCCCCATGATCATTTTGAAAACGGGATCCATTGTTTCCTGTTGGTCATCAGGCTCTTCCCCTGACGTTCCATTTATTGCTGAAGCATAAACAACCGGGAATTCCAATTGGTTATCATCTGCTCCTAATTCAATAAATAAATCCAATACTTCATCGACAACCTCTTGTGGTCTTGCACTAGGTCGGTCTATTTTATTTAAAACGACAATAGGCGTCAATTTTTGTTCCAACGCTTTTTTCAATACAAACCGCGTTTGCGGCATTGTACCTTCATACGCATCAACAACTAATATAACACCATCTACCATTTTCATAATACGCTCTACTTCCCCACCAAAGTCTGCGTGGCCAGGCGTATCTAAAATATTAATAGCTGTGTCATTATATTTAATCGCTGTGTTCTTTGCCAAAATGGTGATTCCACGTTCTCGTTCAATATCGTTGGAGTCCATGGCACGTTCATTCACTTGTTCATTCTCACGGAATGTTCCTGAGTATCTCAGCATCTGATCAACAAGTGTTGTTTTGCCATGGTCAACATGGGCGATAATTGCGATGTTACGAATATCTTCTCTTAATTGCATAAAAAGTACGCTCCTCTATTATTACGGGGTGAATCAAACTATCCAATTGTAACATAGAAATCTAATTAGTAAAAGCCAAAGTAAATTTTGCCCCTCCGAGTTTGGATTCGTGTACCATGATTTTCCCGCCTGATTGTTCAATAATAGCTCGTGCAATTGCTAGTCCTAAACCAGTTTCCCCATTTTTACCTTTAACAAACCGATGAAAAATATGTGGTATTAAATCTTTAGGAATCCCTTCTCCATCATCTTCAATAACTATCATATCCTTATCAAAAGTTATATCGACACGGGTCTTTGCATGTCGAATCGCATTAAATGTTATGTTTAATAATGCCCGAAGAACCTTCTCTTGATCAACAAAAAGTGAACTGTCGTAGTTGACCTCCTGATTAATTGTAATATGTCTTTCATTAACCATCGGCAATGTTCTATCCATTACTTGATGAATCAATTCGGAAGCACTTACGCTTTCTGGCTGATAGGCAGCTTGTTCACTATCAAGCTTCGCTAACAGAATCATTTCATTTATAATCATTTTCAGTCGTTTAACTTCCGTAACCATCATTTCCAGCCCTTTTTCCTGTTCCTGCTCATCAAATACCTTATCACGAATCCCCTCTGCGTACCCTTGTACGGTCATCAGTGGTGTCTTTAGTTCATGACTTGCATTTTGGAAAAAGGCTTGCTGCGAATTAACGTACCGCTGAAGTTCAGAAGCCATTTCATAAACACTTTGCTCCACTTCCTTTATTTCACCGGTCGCTTTGATTGATTCTAGTTCATCAAATTTACGCCTTTCAATTTTCTTCAACTGCCCCTTCAATCTGCTTAGAGGTGTGACCAACTTGTTCGTTAGGAAATAACTAAGGAACACTGCTGCAATCGCACCGATTACAAAGACAATTACTAGCCGTTGGAAAAAATCCTGTTGTACTGCCTGCAAATCATTTATTGGTGTCAAAAGTATTAATTCCAGTCCTGTGTTTCCTGGTTTAAACAAAATACGTTGTGTTACGAATTTGTTATTTCCAATTTCCCACAGTTCCTTTTGATCATCCGCAAAATTATTATTTGCTGAAAATCCATTTACATACCTTGGAGGCATTGTAGAGTCCAATACACGATTCTGATTACGATCATATAGGAAAAGATCCAAATCCTGCTCATCCAGAAAATCACTGAATCCCTGCAAACTGTTCCCTTGACCATTTTCATTTAGGACCTGGACCAGCAATTCACCATTTTGTTTTAGTTCAGCCTGTTCATCCTCAATAAGCATGTCCATAAGTAAAGAGTAGATGACAAGACCAGTAACTGTAAGCATGACAAGGAGTAACGTTGTAAAAGCCAGGTTGAGCTGTGATTGAAGTTTCATGTGTGATCCTCTTCAC
Organism: Virgibacillus sp.; assembly: GCA_041689365.1. Classification (GTDB taxonomy): domain Bacteria; phylum Bacillota; class Bacilli; order Bacillales; family Amphibacillaceae; genus Lentibacillus. Next base: position 3,512 of record JBDNGJ010000064.1, on the reverse strand, counting down.
TGCGCAAACGGTATCCATATCCCCATACAGTTTCTAATGGAATATCAGTCAGTTTTTTACGTATCCGTTTAACAAGATCGTCAACAGCTCGGTCACTGCCGAAATAATCTTCTCCCCAAATCTTTATTAGCAGTTCTTCACGTGAAAAAGCACGATTTATATTTTCAGCGAACAATAAGAGCATATCGAATTCTTTAGTCGTCACATCCTGTTCCTCACCATTCCAAAAAATCCTACGGTCACTCTGGTGAATTAACATGTTGTCAGCCTTTATCCTGTCATGCCCAACTTCACTAACCTCGTCTTGTGGCTGGGTGCGTTTAAAAACCCTCTTCACACGCGCAAGCAGCTCTCGTGGACTAAATGGTTTTGTTAAATAATCGTCCCCGCCCAACTCCAGTCCAAGGATTTTATCAATTTCTTCGTCTTTTGCAGAAATAATAATGATTGGTACATTACTTTCATTTCTGATTTTTTTACAAAATTCATATCCATCCATGCCAGGGAGCATGATATCCAGTATCCACATGTCTGGAGGTTGTGTTTCCCATAGTTCCCAGGCTTTTTCAGCAGACTCCATCACCGTTACATGGAAGCCTTCCTTTTTTAAATAAGCAGAAACGATGTTTTGAATATTCGTATCATCTTCTACTACACCAATGTGATCACTCATGTAATCGCCCCCTTAAACGTCATATTATTCTTACTTATATTTTTACATAAGTTAGTATTTGTGAACACTAATAAGCAAATTACACACTTTTTCCATATTTATACCAAAGTCATACCAAACATTAAACCTACAATAAGAATTGTACTAAATAGAAAAGGGTGATGTACTTATGGATCGTAATGATTATAATAATAACGAGGAAGTGGAAAGAAACACTTTAGATAATCAGGAACAACAAACAGATACAAGTGCTGGTATTGCACAAACAGCAAGACAAAGTGCTAAATCAAAGCAGGAAAAACCTAAGCAAAAATCAGGTGCTAAAACACTCATGAGTGGAATTGTTGGAGGAGTAATTTCTGCAGTAATTGTTGCTTTATTATTCACAACAAACATTATTCCATTAAATAAGCAGGAAAATAGTAATACTGCTTCTTCAGAGAGTACCGAGCAATCAGCTCCTGAAATAGCAGAAACGGTGGCATCAGACAGCACAAATATAGCTTCCAACATGGATGAAGTTTCTAAGGCTGTAGTTGGCGTCATCAATAAACAGCAACAAAGTGTATGGACCCAAAGCAAACAAGCAGGGGCTGGCTCTGGCATAATTTATAAAGAAAAAGACGGAAAAGCATATGTGGTAACAAATCATCATGTTGTTGAGGGTGCTGAAGAAGTAGAGGTTGTTTTAAACAGTGATACTCGTATTCCAGCAAAAGTTTTAGGAACAGATTCATTTACAGACTTAGCTGTTCTTCAAATTGATGGTAAAAAAGTTAGCACAATCGCTGACCTCGGTTCATCTAAGGATTTAAAAGTTGGTGACACAGTTATTGCGATTGGAAATCCACTAGGCATGAATTTTGCCAACACCGTTACCAAAGGAATAGTTAGTGGCCTTGATCGGTCAGTAAGTATTGATACAAATGGTGATGGACAGCCAGACTGGATTACAGAAGTCATCCAGACCGATGCAGCAATTAACCCAGGTAACAGTGGCGGAGCCCTGATTAATTCCAAAGGTAAAGTAATTGGGATTAACTCTATGAAAATAGCAAAGACATCAGTAGAAGGTATTGGTTTTGCAATACCAATTGATGAAGCACAGCCAATTATGAAGCAACTTGAAAAAAATGGAGAAATAGCACGTCCATTCATTGGAATCAGCACTGCTTCACTTGGTCAGGTGCCGCCACAGTATCGCGATCAAATCCAGCTTCCAGAAAATGTTGAGGGCGGTATGGTAGTTGCAAAGGTACAACAAGGGTCACCAGCAAGTAAAGCAGAACTGCAGCAATTTGACGTAATTACAAAGATTAACGATAATAAAGTCACATCCATTCTGGACCTGCGAAAGTATTTGTATAGTGAAACAAAAATTGGCGAGTCCGTTAAGCTAGAGATTTACCGGGACGGTGAACCTCAGACAATAGAGTTAGAGTTAGTTAAACGCGAGAAATAAACCGTTTTTCAAAACTTGCAGTGAAAATCAATCACTGCAAGTTTTTTATTTTGTCCTTTTCGTGAATTTTTTAGACCTCGTATTAAAATACTTCATAATTCGAAAAAGTACTTGCGTGCTATGACATCATTCCGGAAATACACTCGCTTTTTCCAAAAAGGTAGATCAATACCAACAACAACCCATTAGAAAACAGCCTTGTTTAAAAGAATATACTATGTATTTATGTTAAATTTATTATATAATGTGGAACAGAAGTGTAAGATGCCTATTATCCAATAACTATTAATAAAGGAAGTGATTCTATGAAATGCTCTTCATGCGGCGAACAAACAGCAGAAGGAAAGTTTTGTACTAATTGTGGTGCAGAGTTAAGACAAGAGGAACTATATGAGTCTGTAGTTGGATCAACAGCCTCGGCGTCGTCGGCTGATCAAAATCCGAACGAAACTGTTGAAAAACTGAAGACTACCGGATCCAATTTTGGGCATTTTTTTGTAACATTAGTTAAAAGTCCAAGTGAAGCAAAAAAAGCTAACGGCTCTGATATGAGTTCAGGAATAATTACATTTTCATTATTTTCATTATTAGTTGCCTTAAGCTATCATTTAATACTTAGTACGATTCAAATGGGCTTTTTTATGCAAATTTCATTTCTGGATAGCTTTATATTGCCATTTATAATTTTTACTATTTTGTACTTACTAATCGCTGGATTAACATTCGCTGGTGCTAAGCTTTCTGTTCAAGCAGTTACGTTTCCAGATGTTATTGCAAAATACGGTGCTTATTTAGTACCATTTTTACTTTTATTTACTAGTGGAATCTTGTTTTGGCTAATTGGCCTCTCGGCGTTGGCCGGGCTAATTTTATTCATAAGCATTCTTGGTTCACTGCTTATAGCACCTACATTTATCCTAATGGAGCAAGAACCTGTTGGGTTTGACCGAATTTATGTACTGATTGGTTTATACATCATTATATTGTTGATATCTGGGCTTTTCATTCAATCATTCATGGATTCAATGCTTGGAAGTTTTCTGAACTCGATGTTTAACAGCGGTTTTTAAACCTTTCCACTTTCAGGACGAAGATGAATAATAGTAGGACAGAATGTTTAGAACTTCAATGGTTGGATCTAATACGTAGTTGATATAAAATACATGGAAAAATAGCTGAGTACTATGATACCGCACTCCGGAAATACACTTCGCTTTCCGTGGGCGGCTGATGAGCCTCAGCTCCCAGTCGAGTAAGCGGGAGCGCACCCCGTTTTGGTGGGCGTGCTCCTCAACTCCTCACAGAACCGTGCGTGCAGTATTACCGCACACGGCTCTTCCTACCATCGTTCACAGAATATAGTTAATATCTTTCTTT
>JBDNGJ010000063.1:0-4871 GCA_041689365.1 Virgibacillus sp. | reverse complement strand
TGTCTATTTCCGGATCTTTTTCATAGATCATTTTAGCACATTGTTGCGATGCCAAAGCATCAAATGTACCAACGATAAAACGTTTATTTATCAGATTTAGGATAAGAGGATGGTTAGCTGGAGGAACAGGTGATAATATCTCTGCAATAACAGGGGCGGGTATCAATATTCTTTTATTTTGTTCATCCAACCATCTTAAAAAAGCCTTTGTTTTAGGTATCATATCTTGTTGTTCCTCATTAGCCTGTTCTTTGACGCCCCAAACAACTATATGACTATCAATACAGACTAAATCATTCATAAAGATACCTAATCATCCCTTGATAAATATTTATCCACATCATCTACTTCATCCCAATATTCACCAAGTACTCCACTTAATTCGCTAAACGCTTCTACATTAGTTTTGGCTTGAAATTCTTCTATACCTGATATTTTAAAGTCTATTATAACGTTGTCCTCAATTCGCCACTTAGCTGTACCCGTAAGTGATACCCACTCATAAAGTCTTCCAGCTAACTCCTTCGCTAAATTCTGATCAATTGGGCAGTAAATGATTTTCTCTTGGTTATATGGTCTCAAAGCTACCTTGGGATCAGCTCCTCCAACCCTTTGTACTTCACCATAAATAGTGGTGGTTCCAGTTATATAGAAATCATCCCTTATATCAATCTCATATTCAGATGCAATAACGGCCTGCGGTTTAACCGGCTTGGCCTTCTTGGCAGATAATGTAATTTAAACTCGGATTCTCTAAAAGCCTACAAATTTTGAATCGGCAAACAGCGGCCAAGTCCGCGTTGAAACCGTTGTTATTGCACCCTTTTTTTAAATTGTGAATAAACAAATAGGCTTATGCCAACGGCGATAACTGAAATTAAATACGAACCTATCATTAAGAACATTGAGGAATTTGTAATTTGAAACAATTCAATCATTGATTGAAAAATATCTTTTTCACTTTCAGTAAATTTTATGCCGTACAAAATCATAATCGAGAATGCATAAAGAGCAATAGTTGAAATTGCTCTTTTGAAATACTCTTGAGCCAAAACCATGTTGTCAACTTTGCTATTAATTACTGAATAATTTTTTTGAATTTTCCTAACTATGTTTACTATTACTTTTTTGTAGTATTCATCTCCCTTATCTGAAATAAGAAAGTCTTTAACTGAAATTCCATAGTAGTTTTTTCTTCCAAGTGCTTTAATGGCAAACCAAACCGTTCTCAACATATATATACAGAGAATAACTAAAAGAAGGATTAGGATAAAAGTAACGATATTGAAATCATTAGTATCAATAAGAAATGAGGTGAAACCTATAATTATTGTCGTTATTACACTAACCGTTCCTATAAAGAGAGAAGACTTAGATTCTATTGACTTTCTCCGGTCTTCTTCAGACTCGTAATCTCTGACGGCCTGTGCCAATATAGTTTCTAAATATTCTGAATTAACTAGAATATCATCTTCAGAGAACTCTTTTCTTTCACTTGGTATATGATCATCTAAAAGAGGCCAGAAAAATTCTCTAATATTCTTAATTAGTTCCATTGATTAACAAGTTTACAATTTCAGATGAAATTTCGTATCCAGTTTTATTTTCAATCCAAGCCCATTGACCATTTGGATTAATTTCCAAAAAAATAAATTTTTCTTTTTTATCTATAATTAAATCAATAGCGCCAAAATTTAACCCTAATTCCTTAACTATCTGAATACATCGGGATCTTAACCGTTTTGGAAGCTCAATTCTTGTGTGCTCTAAATTAATTTCACCTTTTCTCCAATCAGTCTTAGTTTCCTTGTATTGTTGCGAATGTATAAGAGTAGCAAATATTTTTTCACCTACAACAATGACTCGAACATCGGCTTTTTTATCTATCTTCTCTTGTAAATATATAGGAGAGGATTCAATCTTTTCTGCATATTTTGGAAATTCTTTCAACTCACTCGTAAAGACTACTTTTGCTTCTTTTTCATCTTCTATTAATCCAGATTTGATCGGTTTAATAATGCACTGTTTATGATTTTCATTGTAGAATTGCAGACATTCACTATATGAATTGCTTATAAATGAATTGGGTATTTTAAAGCCAATATTTTTTGCAATTTCAAGTTGATAGATTTTATTTTCTGCTTCTCTTATAGCATAGGGTGGGCTTATCCAAAATGCTTTGCGAACTGTTTTGTAGATCCCTTCTAACAAATAAATTATTTCTTTTTTTAAAAAAATATTTTCTGATTGGCTAGTATCGGTAAATTTAAGAGTAGGTATTTTAGGGCGCCTGTAGTATACCGCACCAAATTCTTTTAAACTAAATGTGTGATCTAAATTATTATCGAAGAGTTTAATAGAATTGTCCTTTAAATCGGCTGTGATAGTAATTGTATTAAGAAGTTCTTCTGTATTAAATCTATAAAAGTTAATATTTCTACTTTTGAGAACTTTTACGACAAAATCAGATGTTAAGTCAGACTTATTCGAAATAATTAAGACTTTCCTCATCGTCCTATTCTCTACTCACAAAAGTTTTTGTTTCAAGTTCAATTAAAGAGTGATTTTCATCGTCTCGTTCTCGTTTAACCTCAGTCTTAGTTTTTAGCTCCAGCAAGTCAATCTCTTCATCATCACTTTCTCTTTCAACCTTAGTTTTTGTTAAAAGAGAGATTTCTTCCTTATTAGAGTCTATAAAAGGTAGAGTCCTACAATTGAAACTGATTATGTTTAACGACTTGGAGTAATCGTATGTATATTTTGGTTCTGCAACTTCTTTTCTGTTTGTGGCATAATCAAGGATTAGTGGTCTCATAATCTATATCTTTAGGATTTCATGTTCTGAATTAAGCAGGTGCAATAACGACCCAGCGTTTAAGCGCGCGAGCCTGGATGTTAAAATTAAAGTCCCGAACCCTAATCGAGTCCGCTTGAAACGCCTTGTTAGGCCAACGATTTCTACAATTCAATTTTGAAATTTTATTAATGAAAACATAAATAGTACATGTAATAAGCGATCTGCCTTTTCTACAGTGAAATCAGAATAATCAAGAATACCATGACAGACTTTATTTCTCAGATTCCAAGCTCTTTGATCAGATAACAACCCATTTAGATAGAAGATGATATCCTCTGTTAGAGTACGGACAATAATTGAGTCTCTTAATATTTCATCCAAATTCCGAAGAAAAATACCGCCATGTCTTCCAGGCCTATAAATCGCTCCACCATTTATTTCCAATAGTTTCCGCAGGCATTTTTCAATTAAAGGAATGAAAATATGTATAGCTGAATGGAAATCATCATCTAAATAGCGTTCCATTCCTTTTTTGAATAGAGGTAAAGTTTCTTCGTCGTAAATAGGTGAATTCTTAATGATTTCGACAATTTTCTCTATTGTTACTTCTTCTTTGTCAAATAACTTTGATAAAATCATTCTTAAAAAATAGGCTTCAAAAGACATATTTTGATCAAGTTGTCTAAAGATCCTACCTTCGAGATCATCTTGAACAGAGCCTATTTCAGCAATTATTCTTCCCTTTCTGTCTTGCAGTGTTTGACTGATTAATGCTTGAAGAGGTGCTTTTTGAGCAATTTCTTTCACCATTTTTTCGGTATGCCCCTTTATGGGCAAGAAGTGAGATATAACCTTTCCAATTATTTCTTGTAGCTCGCCAGATAAAACCTCATTTACAAATTGTTGAAGTTCTTCTTTTGGGATATCAAACTCATGTTCGAATTGTCCCATGGATTCAATAGATCTTACACCAGCTTCTTGTAGACTACTGGAAACTTCGTCTGCTTCCTTAGTGAATCCGTATTCAGAATATTTGTCGTATAGTTTTTTATAGTAACTTGAAACAGTTAGTGCTGAATTATTTTCAGCGCTCACGTCAATTACACTCTGATAAACTTTTAAAACCCTTTTTGAGTCTTCGATTTTGTTATTAGCGCGATAATAATAGGCTAAATTTAAACTTGATTTTTCTACTTCAAACAAGTCCCCTTTTTCTTGCATATTAGTTAAGTGGGTCTCAAGTTCATCGACTATGTACTCTTCTTCTTGATCCGTTAAAACTGACTTATTTTGTTTAATAAAAATATTGAAAAGATGATTATATAGATGATGCTCATCTTCTTTAGTCTCTTTAAATAACTTGATGTATGTACTCTTAACTTTTTCCTGAAGATCGGGATTATTAACACTAAGAGATAAATTTAGAGCGCGATCAAGTTTATCTAGAGCAATATTTATATGTTTATAAACTTTTTTATCGATGAGATCAATTGTTGCAATAATCGTTCGTTTTGCATGTTTAAAGTTAGGTTTTTCACCAATTGCAATCTCTGTTAAGTCCCAAATTAAATCATTATATCTAATCTTTATAATTGGATGATTACTTTTTTCTGCACGCTTAATCCAATATTCAATTACTTCTTTATCTACGAATTTGATACTCGGTGATTCTACCCATTGACCATCTTCATTCTGTCCAGAAAATTGTGGACCAAAGTATGTCCCCCAATTATTTTCATTGTGTAGATTAGGATAGAAACCAAAAGCTAATCTCTCTGCTTTTAATTTAGTTTTATTTTCCTCAGTCTCTTCAATTTTACGCAATTCAGTATCTACACTAGCCGTATAAAAAGGATCGCACTCTTTTTCAAAGTATTCGAATAGTTGATCTAAATTCTCAAATGTCATGATTTTGAATAGCTTCTTGAAGTTGGCCTAACGGAGCCGGCGGTTAACCGGATGCGATATTTTGAGCCGTACCTTAAAATATAATGTTCATCCGGTTGAACCGCTTGTTATGCGGCCGGGAGCGTCAGCGAGCGCCCATGACAGCGGGTCCTGACCGCCGGCTCCG
>JBDNGJ010000062.1:0-91423 GCA_041689365.1 Virgibacillus sp. | reverse complement strand
TAGATCCTCCCTGCTACAATTACTTTCTCGCATCTGTAAGAGAACACAATGCTACTAATATTATATTTTACCACAAAACTCCACATATAACTGCAAATTTTGAAAAAAAGGTAATGAAATTGTTTTGATGCAGGGTTGCTGGGGTATTGAATATGATATTGCGGGTGGATGTGTTTTTTTCTGTTCGCAGTATTTTACAAAACTTTTAAAGGATATTGTAAAAGTTTGTCGAATAATTATTATTAGTATCCAAAAAGGAGTGGTTCCACTGAGTGCAAAAAATAGAACAAAAAGTTATGATCTCCTGGCCTACGAAGCTTTATTCCGAAAGCTACAGGGAGAACTTTGGAAAAGTGAACGTATAATTTCAGCTTATAAAAAGGATAAAGCAGGATTCGATGGCGAAAAGAATGTTGATTACAAGCTTTCCACCTACCCACAAAAAGATCTCACCGTTTTTCAAGGTATCCGACTACCAAATCCTCCATTCTACTTTCAAATCGACACACTCTTACTAACAAGGAAAATGATTTATATTTTGGAAATAAAAAATTATAAAGGTAAGTTCCAGTATGACTCCAAACTGCAACAATTGACACAGGAAGTAGACGGAAAAATCACAGCGTATAAAGATCCCATTTTACAAGCTGAGGCCCAGAAGACACATCTGCAGCAATGGCTGGAGAAACATGGAATCTACAATGTGCCAATAGAAACACTTGTTGTCATCGCATTTCCTTCAACCATTATTGAAAATACCCACCAGGACTCAGAAGTTTATAAAAAAATTATTCACAACGAGAGTTTGCACCAGCATTTGAACAGACTTAGCAAGTCGCACACGAAAGATATTTTGACGACTGCGACAATACGGAAACTTAGCAAAGCACTGATACAGGAGGATGAGCCCCTTCGCACAAATATACTCGAATACCACAACATAGGTGAGCAGCACATAATTAAAGGAGTGCCTTGTGAGGGATGTAATCAACCTCCGATGCAGCGATTATTCGGGAAGTGGTCTTGCCAGAAGTGTCATGCTATTAGTTATACTGCGCATGAACGAATCATTCTTGACCATTTTTTATTACATGGCGATACAATTACGAACAAACAGTGCCGTGAACTTCTTCAAGTAGCATCAGCGAGGACTATTTATTTAATGTTAAACGGAATGAATCTTAAACAAACTGGAAGCACAAGCGCCAGAAAGTACCATTCCCCTCCATTAAAAAAATTCCCACAAAAATCGATTCTACCAACAAAAGTTCAGGAATTCCTAATGTTCAATTAAGCATTGATTGATGTTCTCGATATCCGGTTGAAGTTCCATGTATCTGGTTGATGTTCTCGATATCCGGTTGAAGTTTCCCGTATCTGGTTGAAGTTCCATGTATCTGGTTGAAGTTCTCGATATCCGGTTGAAGTTCTCCGTATCTGGTTGATGTTCTCGATATCTGGTTGAAGTTTCCCATATCTGGTTGAAGTTCGTTCGTACGTATCCGGTTGATGTTCGCCATTCGCACCCAAATCCCACACACCAAAAACCCAGCCAATTATCAACTCGGCTGGGTTTCTGAACTGTCCTTTTGTGAAGTGGAAAACTTGTTGCTGTGTATTCTTGCTGCTGTTGCTCCACCACCTCCTTTAGGATAGGGATGTTGTTCGTCGTACGAGCTAAGTATCACCCGACTGGTTTAACAGTGGAGTCTTCCGTTTTTTCGTCTAGTCTGTATTTATTGCGGGTTGCTTCACCTCCGCGCAGATGGCGGATTGATTTGTGATAATCGAGTATATTCTTTACTTCGTTGTATAGCTCTGGATTTATTTCCGGTAATCGCTCTGTCAGATCTTTATGGACTGTGCTTTTGGAAACACCAAATTCTTTTGCTATCACTCGGACGGTTTTCCTCGTCTCCACGACATATTTCCCTATCCTGATAGTCCTCTCTTTGATGTAATCGTGCACACCGTTCGCCTCCCTATGTTGGATATTTCCGAGGTGTGGAATCGAGACAAGGTGATACAATTTTCATGCTGCTCACTTATCTACTGACAAATACTCATGTGCAGCTGCTTCTGCTGTTTTGTTAGGAACGTGGGCAAATGCCCATATTATATGATGTTTTGGTTATGTAGTGGATTTTTATTGTGGTGGGTAGATGGAAAGCTACACAAGCTCTCACCTCAGACTTTTTTGATTGCTTGGTTTGTAATATTTTATTAATGTACAAAGAGGATTATGATTAAATTTACATCTTTTGGAGATTAGGACAAGAAGTATTTTTTTCAGGGTGTATAAAAAAAGAAAATAGGGTGTGCTTTACAATCGGAAATTGCCTTCTAACCATTCTGTCTCTCTATAAAGTCCAACCAGACAAATTAATCAAGGTCGCCTAGGTCCGGATCGTGGTACAATGGCTGTGGTTCGGCTGCGAGTTCAACAAAATGAAATGTACTGCTTAAGATTATAATTATGGAAAAACCTGTAATAGCTATTAACTTTTTCATTTTTTATCCTCCCTTTTAGCCTCTAACATAAAGCTGCACCCTATTTTCGAATAAACTTACTTAATTTGGGCCCGGTTATGCACCCATTTCACGGATTGAACGAAGTGGCATTCTGCTGAAGAAATAGTCGCTACGATTTTCGATAAAGCTGTTATATGATTTAAGAAGAATTTTTTTATCCTGTTTCGCCATTCCCAGGTAATACAATTTAAATGGGCTGTCTATTGAAATTTCACTTAGGATGGATATTGCTTTCGCATTATTCCCTTTTGCTATTTCAATATGGGCTTGTTCACTTTTATCTGTGGAAGTCACTCCTTCTGTCTTCCTGAAGTGTGCTGATAAAAATGGAATATTTTTTTGTGCAATTGCCTCAACACGACTCTGAAGATCATGTTCTTTGGCTATTTTCAGCACCTCTGACATATGATACATACCTTGAAAATAAGTGTCGTAAAGATATGAAAAGCCAAGGTTGGTATGTATATTAACTTTTGTATTTGGACTCGCTGTGCCATTTAAAACCCGAAATGCATATTTCCGCGCTATAATCACTTCATTTCGAATTAAGTAAAAGATAAACAAACTTTGATTTAAACGGATTTGGAAAAATGACAATAGGAATCTATCCTTTATTTTCTCAAATAAATGCTGCTGATTTTCCAGGGAGTTACCAAATTGACTGTAATCACCCATACTGTGATATATATTGATTTTGATAAACTCCATTAAACTTTTCAGTTCAGGCTCGTCCGTCCATATTTCTCTTAATTGTCTGATTATTTCACTAGGTGGATATCGTCTAAGTTTTCGGTCAATTGTCACCTGGTATACTCCCGCCCAATTACGATTGGATTTACAGTCGGATTGTTTATTTTTATTAATTAGTTTCTGTAAATCATCATAATGACCATTCATATATAAAAATTCCATGCCTTTTTTACTAATTTCATTGGACGTTGTTTGCAGGCAAAAATTACGTGCAAGCCGATCAGCAGTATCCTCATCATGTTCTTGTCTTAGAACTTGTAAAACTTGCTCCAATGCATACTGATCATCACTTGCCATTGTTAAAATAGAATTAGGCATTAAACTCTCTTTGGAAAAGTGCATCCTTGGAGCTCCTTTCTTATCTTCTGAATGACAGCTAATATCTATTTCAGCAAAAACTCTGTCAATTATCCGCGAATTTCTTTCTCTACCGAATATACTACCATACATTTACTATATAAAAACCCTAATCGTTCGACATTTTTTGCGACTTATCATGGGGATGATTTTAACCAAAAAAATAACCCTAGTAATTAAACTAGGGTAGTGATAATTAGATTAACGCGTCGTCGTATGATGAAGATGAATCGGTTATATCACCCGTTTAATTTCCATCTTCAACATTAGCATTTTGACTATTTTGGCCTGATACATCTTCTGCACCTGTGCCTGATTCGTCTGTGCTTTCTTCCGTCCCATCAGATTCAGAACCTTCTTCTTCTGTTGCTTCTGATTCAGTACCAACATCCTCGGTTCCTTCTGATTCAGAACTTTCATCTTCTGTTGAAGCCTCATCCAGTGCACTTACTGGCTGATTGAAAAATGATTCTGGATTAACTTCTTGTCCATCTTTTCTAATTTCAAAATGGACGTGTGTACCACTTTCCTGACCAAACATGTTTTCTCCAGCGTTCCCAAGAACATCGCCTTGCTGAACCTTGTCTCCGGATTTAACGTTGACTTCCTGCAGACTTGCATAGTAGGTTACAACATCATTTTCATGCGATAATTCAACAACATTACCTAGCAGTGGATCCTCTCTAACTTCTGTAACTGTACCGCTTAACGATGCTAACACATCAAATGTTTCACCGTCTGCGGATGCAATGTCAATGCCCGTACTTTGGTAAAAACGATTGTTAAACATGACCAATGCATTTTCTTTTGCCTCTTGCTCTGCGTTGTAATCATAGAAATTAGTTACGATTTCTGCTTGATCTTGGTTTACAACAGGCATCTTAATGACCTCCTGTTGATCCATAACGGATTGAGCTTCTTCATCATGTTCTGCTGGTGTATATGTCTCTGAACTTTGATCATCCTCAGTTTCCTGAATCTGATTGTCCAGATTCTGATACCAGACCACCACCGACAGAAGAAGCGCAGCAATCGTTAAGTACACTGCTGGAAAAAACCACTTCTTGCGAAAAATTCGACTCCACTTGTTTTTTGGAGTATTGTTTTCTTCTTTCATATTGTCATCACCTCAACAACCATTCTGAGCAGAAAAAGGAATTTATATACATTAAATGAAAAAAATTTATTGTTTTTATGCATTTTTTAAGTTAATCAGGGTAAATTAAGCATTTATTGATTGCACAGTGGCTATTGATAGACTGTTTTCAGTATATTGATTGATTTGGTATTTGAGGAGTTCACCCTAGCTTTTGGGATGGTTAACCGTATATGGCGAACTTCACCCCTATTCGAGATGTTCAACCCCATATGGCGATTTTCAACCCGATTTCGGGATGTTCAACCCCATATTGCAAACTTCAACCCGACTTCGAGATGTTCAACCCCAAACGACCAGCCTCACAAAAACAGCCCCGGGATATTTTTTCATCCCAGGGCTTCCTTATTACTTTGCTACTAGTGTTGGTGCTGTTTCGTCGAGTTGGTTAACTTCTATGCCTTTGTAGTAGTACTTGACGATTTCCTTGTAGTTTTTGCCTTCTTTAGCCATTCCGTTTGCTCCGTATTGACTCATGCCGATTCCATGCCCGAAGCCTTTTGTTGTGAAAATTAAATGGTCATTCTTTTGCTCGATGGAAAAGTCACTTGATTTTAATTTCAGTTTTTCGCGGACTTTGCGGCCTGTAAAGGTTTGGTCTGCTACTGTAAATTTGGCTACACGGTTACTTTCCGTTCGGGTAATTTCCATTGCAAGTGAATTATTGTTTGGCAATTCAAGCCCAAGTTGTTTTTCTACTTCCTGAATACTAAATATTTTCTGGTCGAGAAATTTTGGTGAGTTTTTATCCCATGGACTTTTCACACTGCGTAAATAGGGAACTTTATTTTCCCAGTAGTCTTCGGAATTCTCGGTATATCCATTACTTGTTGAAAAAAAGGCTATTTGGATTGGTGCGTTATTATAGGTAAGAATTTCACCAGTGGTTTCTGCGACTGCCTTTTTTATCTTATTTATTTTCCAGCTATAGTCACTTCCCCATTCTTCCCTGAGCTCTTTGTCATTATGATAAACCTGATCGTATATGGTGTCGGTGACATCTGATTCCTCAGAATTACCTTGCTGCATTAGGTGATTGACGATAAACGTCCTGGCAGCAAGTGCTTGTGCTTTTAATGCCTCAATCTCAAACTTTGCTGGCATTTCGGAGGCTACGACACGCGATACATATGTCTCAAGTGGCACATTTTCGACAGTATCGGAGCTAGCCCTTGCTACCGCGACAGAAAACGGTGAGTTCCCCATTGTTACTTCAACTTGCTCAGGAGTCTCATTTTCAACTGGAACATTCTTCTCGCCGTCTTTTGTAACAAACGGAACAACTACTAATGTTGGAATGACTAGAATGATAGTGATTAAACATGCGAAAAATAAGATGCTTGGAACTTTCCATGATGTGGCTGTCCTATTGAGGTTTATTGGTTTATTTCTTTTCTGAAGTAATTGCATTTTTAATGTTTCACTTTTTCGCTGCTTTTTCTTTTTCCAAGCTTTAGGAAGGTTTTTATTTTTTTTCATTGACTGCCTCCTTACCATATTGATTAGTGTTGTACCTATTAGAGGTTGTTCAAAAAGTCCGGTAAAAATGACGCATCGAATTTCGTCGTTAGCTTGGCAGTTAAAAAAGTATAAATCCTTTTTTACTGCATAAGTGCAACTAAGGCACTCGCCATTAATGATTGGCGAATGCCAAGTTTTCTAACTTTTCCGTTCCTTGGAAAAGAAAGGCACTTTTCCTGCGTGCGATGCGGATTCAGGGTAGCTATCCTTGTGCTCATGTATTAAAAGCATACATTCCGCTACTCAAAGCTACGCTGCCTCGAACTTTCGACGCACAGGACGTGCTAGTGTCGGCGTTGCAACAGGACGTTGCGAACTTAGCCGACTCGGTCATTTTCATCCTCCTTTTTGAACTCGCACTATTGGGTATCTTTTCTAGCATTCCTACTATTAAATTTATACATTTAGCGAAAACAATAGAACTAGATATTGAAAAAAAGCCTGTGCAAATTATGACTGCACAGACTTTCCGCCGACTCTACTATTCTTTTCGTTTTCTGTGAGTGATTCATCATACAGGTGGCAGGCGACATAATGATCTTGTTCTACTTCTCGCCATTGCGGGACTTTTGATGAACAGACTTCCATCGCCATTGGGCAGCGTGTGCGGAATACACAGCCGCTCGGAGGATTAATCGGGCTTGGCAATTCACCTTCCAGGATAACCCGCTCCCTGCTGTCTTCAATATCCGGATCTGGAATCGGGATAGCTGATAGTAAAGCCTGTGTATATGGATGCAACGGGTTATCATAGAGTGCATCACTAGCTGTTAGTTCCACCATGTTTCCTAAATACATAACCCCGATACGATCAGAAATTTGTTTAACCATCGATAAGTCGTGGGCAATGAATAGGAATGTCAGCCCTTTTTCCTCCTGCAGCCTTTTTAACAAGTTGACAACTTGTGCCTGAACGGAAACATCCAATGCTGAAATTGGTTCATCAGCAATCAGGAAATCCGGATTGAGTGCCAGTGCACGCGCAATTCCGATCCGCTGACGCTGGCCGCCGCTGAATTCATGCGGGTAACGGTTAGCATGATCCCGGTTTAGCCCAACCTCTTCCAGCAGCTCATACACGCGGTCAAGCTGTTCGCTTTTATTTTTAAACATGCCATGTACTTCCATCGGCTCGGCAATTACTTCTTTAACCGTTGAGCGTGGGTTTAGTGATGCATATGGATCCTGGAAAATCATTTGCATGTTGCGATAGAATTTGAATCGTTCCTTTTCATCCATTTCATGAACGTTCTCTCCGTCATAAATAACATCGCCATCCGTCTTTTCATAGAGGCCCATGATAGTGCGTCCAGTTGTCGATTTCCCGCAACCGGATTCCCCAACAAGTCCGAATGTTTCCCCTTTGTTGACGTGAAACGTAACATTATTGACAGCCTGCAGGACTTTTCCTTTACCCATGTTAAAATATTTGTGCAGCTCTCTAACTTGTAAAATTTTCTCATCCATCGTTATTTCTCCTCTGCTTTCTGCCAGTACCTAGTGGCAGCACAAAGCTCTTTTTCATATTTAGTTCCATGCAGCGCGATAATTTCGATGCCCTTTCCTGTTTGCGGAGAATGAAGCATTTTTCCATTGCCATAATAAAATCCCACATGGTGCAACTTGCCTTTTCCTTCTTCATATGCAAAAAAAAGTAAATCACCTGGTAACAGCTGATTATATGGGACTTTCTCACCAGCATCTGCCTGGTCATCGGCATCGCGCGGAATCTGATAGCCGCCTGCTTTGTGTATCGCATAGACGAATCCTGAACAGTCATAGCCAAATGAGCTCATGCCGCCCCAAAAGTAATCAAGTCCTACATAACGCTCCCCATCTTTTACAAGCTTGCGGCCTTCCTGTTTTTCCAGTCCATTATTTGAAGGGAAAATAGTTACGGATTTTTTTGGCAAAAAACCGGCTCCATGCGGTGTATTTACCTTTACCCGGTCATCGGCATCGTCGTCAATTACAGGTAAGGTAGTCATGTAACTCAGCTTCAAGACGTTGTTGCCATTTTCAGACTCAAGCGAAACTTTATCATCGATGACAGCTGCCGTATTTTCGCTTTGCCAGTCCTGTTTGTCTACTTGGATAAGCTGTCTGATAGGAACCCAGCCCGGATAACCGCGTATATCCTTTTTAGAAGGCTGTGTTGGTACGACAACATGTGCCCAGTCATCCTTTGTTTCGGTAATCATAACTGCCTCACCATACAGTAATTGCGATTGTACACGATTTTCATCACATAGTGCTACATTTGTTTGATATGTTAAACTATCAATCCACTTTTCGATATTAGTTGGGTTTGTGATGCCCGGGGTGTCTATTGTACGTGCAGATATTGGTGACGTCCATACTGTAGCCACTTGTACCGCCGTTACCCATAATTGATCAAACGTTTGATTAATCATAATTTGCTCCCCTTTTTGCTGCTAATTGACCATTTTACTCGACTCGACGATAAATCTATCATTAATTTTTTCTATTCCTAAGCCTGTTCTGTTTCCAAGTTCAATATCACTTTCTTTATACGTAATGCCACCTTCTATTAAGTCTTCAGCAAGCATTAATGGCGCGTCAAAATCATACCGATTCACATTGGGCTGGCTTGCAGCAAAGTGAGCTGCAGCAGTAATTCCAATTTTTGTTTCGATCATACTGCCAACCATGCAATCAACACCGTAAATATGAGCAAGTTTAGCGATCCGGACCGCTTCATGAATACCGCCTGCTTTCATGAGCTTAATGTTCATTAAATCGGCAGCTCCGTTTTCCAGCACACGCTTTGCATCATGGATTGAAAAAACACTTTCATCAGCCATGATTGGGGTTTCTGTATTTTCCGTTACGTACTTCAATCCTTCGATATCATAGGCTTTAACCGGTTGCTCTACCAGTTCCACGTCAAGGCCGAGATCCTCCATTTTCCGAATCGCACGAACAGCTTCTTTTGCATGCCAGCCTTGATTGGCATCGAGACGGATTAGTGCATTCGATCCGATACGTTTTCGAATTGCTTTGATCCGTTCAATATCTGTTGCAATTTTATCCTTGCCGACTTTAACCTTTAATACAGAAAACCCGTTATGGATATATTGCTGTGCATCATCTGCCATTTCATCAGGACTGTTTACACTGACGGTATAATCGGTTTCAATCGCGTTCGAATAGCCACCAAGAAATTCTGACAGCGGCATGCGTGCTTGTTGTGCGATGCAATCATATATCGCCATATCAACTGCTGCTTTCGCACTAGTGTTTCCAACAGCACTCTTATTAAGTTTTTCAAAAACCTGCTCCCGGTTTCGTAATGATTCACCGAGTAATAGCGGTTTGAAAATTTTTGTAATCGCATAGTCAATACTTGGCAAGCTTTCCCCTGTTATGACAAGTGTTGGTGGTGCTTCACCATAGCCAACGACCCCGTTATCACAGGTTATTTTGACAATAATTGATTCCGCAACCGTTACTGTTCGTAATGCGGTCTTGAACGGTGTATGCAATGGGATTGCTATTTGAAATGTTTCGATGTTTTGTATATTCATAGATTTGACTCCTCCAGTTGCTTACTTCACTCCTGCCTCGACAGTGAGTGACTTCTTCGCTGTTGATAATACAGCCGCTGTGCCGAGTGGTACGGAAAAGTGCGGGAGGCAGTGGCCAATTTTAAAGCCAGACATCACCGGACATTTAAGTTCGGAAAAATAATCATGAAAAACCTGTTCCAATGAGAGCGAGGGTTTTTCTTTTTTAGGCTCGGCTTTGGCAAAATCCCCAACAATAATTCCCGCTGCATCCGTTAGCTTTCCTGCCAGTTTTAACTGGTTCAGCATCGCATCAACTCGATATGGCTCCTCACCTATATCTTCGAGCAACAGCAGTTTCCCTCTAGTATCAATTTCATATGCTGTCCCTAGTGTACTAACCAGTAGTGAAAGGTTCCCCCCTACCAGTGTGCCTATAGCTTCACCCGGGACGAGGACTTGCAGTGAGGAGATATCTTCCGTGTAGAATAGTTTCGCAGGTTTAAATAATTGCTGGAACAGACTTGCAGATAATGCATCAAAATCAGGATCCGCAATATCAGATGCAAGCATTGGCCCATGAAACGTCACAAGGCCTGTTGCCTGTCGAATCGTTGTATGTAAATAAGTAATGTCGCTATAGCCCCAAATGATCTTCGGGTTTTGTTTGACTAGTTCATAATTAATAGCGTTGGCAATTCTCCCTGTCCCATATCCACCTCTCGAAAAAATAATTGCCTTAACACTCTTGTCAGCCATCATATCGTGAAAATCAGCTAACCGCTGTTCATCTGTTCCGGCCAAATACCCGTGAACTTCATCAATATGTTTTCCCAGTTTGATGTTCAGGCCCATTTTTTCAAAAAAAGGAATAGCCCGCTTTAAGCGTTCCATATCAGTTGGACTTGCTGGTGCAATCACACCAATCGTATCACCATTATATAAACGTTCTGGACGAATCATCAGAATACCTCTTTCTGTGGGTTAAAATTTAAAGTGGAAAGAAGGAGTGGCCCAGGGATGAGCCGTTCCTTCTTAACACTAGGTTGTTGCGCGAGTTTGGGTGCTTGTCGCGCGAGTTGGTGCTGCTGTCGCGCGAGTTCGGGTACTTGTCGCGCGAGTTAGTGCTGCTGTCGCTCGAGTTGCGCTGCTTGTCGCGCGAGTTAGTGCTGCTGTCGCTCGAGTTGTGCTGCTTGTCGCTCGAGTTGGTGCTGCTGTCGCGCGAGTTTGGGTGCTGTCGCGCGAGTTAGTGCTGCTGTCGCTCGAGTTGGTGCTGCTGTCGCTCGAGTTGCGCTGCTTGTCGCTCGAGTTGGTGCTGCTGTCGCGCGAGTTATGCCCTTTGTCGCGCGAGTTGCGCTCCCGTCGCTCGAGTTGGACTGCTTCTCGCGCGAGTTGGTACTGTTGTCGCGCGAGTTCGACTGCTTGTCGCGCGAGTTGGACTGCTTGTCGCGCGAGTCGGCGCTGTTGTCGCGCGAGTTGGTGCTGCTGTCGCGCGAGTTCGACTGCTTGTCGCGCGAGTTGGCGCTGTTGTCGCGCGAGTTGGTGCTGTTGTCGCTCGAGTTATGCCCTTTGTCGCGCGAGTTGCGCTCCCGTCGCTCGAGTTTCACGATATATCAACCGCGATTGAGTTATATCAACCACGAAAACAATATATCGACCGCAATTGCGGTATATCAACCGAATACGTGGTATATCAACCGCAAATCCAATATATCAACCACAAAGCCAATATATCAACCTGCCCAGATGCAATCTACTTCTTATCTGCCCATTTCAGCTCTAAATAACCCACGGGGTGACGGACAACTCCGGTGACGTCATCTTTATAGATAAACACCTGGTTATAATAGTGAATTGGGAATATAGGCATTTCTTCGGCTAGTAGCTTTTCTGCTTCATACATTAATTCCCAGCGTTTTTCTTCGTCTGTTTCCGTTTTAGCTTTTGAAATCAACTCGTCGTATTTCTCGTTTGACCAGCCAGTACGGTTCATCGTTGAGCCGGTAACAAAGCTTTCCAGGAAGTTTACCGGGTCACCGTAGTCAAATATGAATGAACTACGTGACAGCTGATGTTTTAATCCTTTTTGGTCTTCCAGGAATACGTTCCATTCGGTATTCTCAAGTGTTACGTCAACACCAAGGTTCTGCGTGAACATATCCTGTAATGTTGCAGCAATCGCTTTGTGTGACTCACTTGTATTATATGTTAATGTGACAGGTGGTAGCTCGTCATAACCCTCTTCAGCCATGCCTTCTTCCAGTAGTTTCTTAGCCTTTTCAGGATTAAAGTTTACTAGGTCGCCGTTTACTTCACGGAACTCCTGGCCACTTGGTCCTATAAATCCAGGTGATACAAACCCTGTTGCCGCTTTTTCTTTATTTTTCGTTACATAATCAACAATATCCTGCTGGTTGACCGCTAATGCAAATGCTTTACGGATCTTAGCATTCTGGAACGGTTCTTTTTTAACATTAAAGCGATAGAAATAAAGTCCAGCTTGATCCTCGATAACAACATTGTCGCCACCTAACAGCTGTTCAGCCATGTCTGGTGGAATATTTGTCATATCAAGCTCATCACTTTCAAACATTTGATATTCGGTATTTGTATCGTTAACCATTGCCCAGTGTACTTTATCTAATTTCACTGTTTCTTTATCCCAATACTGATCGTTCTTCACCATAACCATTTCGCTATCGTGTGCCCATGATTCCAGTTTAAATGGTCCGTTGGCTACAAATGTTTCTGCTTCTGAATACCATTCCGGGCTTTCTTTTGCCACTTCAGCATTTACCGGGAAGAATGCTGGATTTGAAATTACTTGTAAAAAGAAACCGGTTGGCGCTGTTAGCGTTACTTCAAATGTTTTTTCATCTACTGCTTTTACCATGACATCTTCTGCAGATCCTTCACCACTGTTATATGCCTCGCCACCTTCGATAAAGTAGCCCAGGAATGCAGCAGGTGAACCAGTTTCAGGATTCAAAAGCTGTTTCCACGCATAAACAAAGTCTTCTGCTGTTACAGGATCTCCATTTGACCAATTTGCGTTCTCACGCAGGTGGAATGTGTAGGTTTTTCCGCCATTGGATTTCTCCCAGTCCTCAGCCATTGCTGGTTGTGGCTTGTCATCCTTGCCAAGACGTGTCAGACCTTCCATCAGGTTGTTCAAGACATTCCATGACACAGAGTCAAAACCGACCGGTGGATTTAATGATGTTGGTTCTTCTCCATTGTTCATGTACAATACTTTTTCTTCATTTTCTGCCCCTTCGCTTGTACCTTCTTCTTCACTGCTTTCATTACCTTCATTGCCTGAATCATCACCACCGGAACTCGTTGTACAAGCCGCTAATGTGATGATCGTTAATACAGAAATAAATAATAAAAACCATTTCTTCATAAGCTGTAACTCCCCTTTTGTTTTTATTTTGTTGCTGTACTTGCTAAAAGCTGTTTAGCCCGTTCATCCTGCAGCCAGCAGTCCACTTTGTGTGAGTCGCTGAGTTTTGTCTGAGCCGGGTAAACTTTATCACACACCTCCATTGCAAATGGACATCTAGCTGTAAATGGACATCCTTTTGGGGGTGAGAATAAATCTGGTGGTGTCCCGTCAATCGGGATTAACTTCTCGCCTTGCAAATCAAGACGCGGGACTGATTTTAACAGCCCTTTTGTATATGGATGTTCTGGGTTGTAAAAAATTTCTCTTCTGCTGCCAACTTCAATTATTTTTCCGGCGTACATAACGGCAATCCGGTCGGCAATTTTGGCAACTACCCCAAGATCATGGGTAATCAGAATAATCGAGACACCCGTTTTCTTTTGAATTCTATCAAACAGCTCGAGAATTTGTGCCTGAATCGTTACGTCAAGTGCTGTTGTTGGTTCGTCTGCTATAAGCAGCTCCGGTTCACAAATAAGTGCCATCGCAATTACGATCCGCTGTCGCATGCCACCACTAAATTGGTGAGGATATTGCTTTAATCGTTCTTGAGGATTTGGAATTCCTACTAAATCCATCATCTCGATTGCTTTTGCTTTGGCATCAGTACCTGACGTCTTATAATGCTGCTGTAATCCTTCAACAAGCTGGGTTCCAATTGTTAACGTTGGGTTCAATGCAGTCATAGGGTCCTGAAAAATCATCGATATATCAAAGCCGCGAATGGAACGCATTTCTTTTTCCGGTAGATTTGTTAAATCCTTTCCTTCAAATGTTATCGTCCCGTTCGAAATTTTCCCCGGCGGATCCGGGATCAGCCGCATGATTGCATTTGATGTAACACTTTTTCCACAGCCTGATTCACCAACGATTGCTAAGGTTTCTCCTTTATTTAAGTGAAAGTTCACCCCCCGTACAGCTTTGACCGTTCCTCCATATGTAGAGAACGTTACGTGAAGATCGTTTACTTCGAGTATTTTTTCCATCTGTGTCACCTACTTCCTCAGTTTCGGATCAAGTGCATCCTGAAGCCCGTCGCCTAATACGTTAAATGCAAACATTGTAAATGAAATAAAGAATGCCGGGAAAAATAATGTCCACCATTTACCGGATAATATTGCCCCTAAAGAGTCATTTGCCATGACACCCCAGCTGGCGAATGGTGTTTGAATCCCTAATCCTAAAAAACTTAAAAACGCTTCTGCGAAAATTGCGGTTGGTACGGTTAATGTCATTTGCACAATAATCGGCCCCATCGTATTTGGCAGCAGATTTTTCCGGATGATTCGTTTTGTCTTTGTCCCAAATGATTTCGATGCAAGCACAAATTCATAGTTTTTAATTTGCAAAACCTGTCCGCGTACAATTCGGGCCATGCCAACCCATCCAGTTATCGTTAATGCAAGGATAATCGTCGTTAGACTTGGTCCTAAAACTACGAGCAGCAAGATAACTACCAGCAAATATGGAAGACCATATAAAACTTCGATAATACGCATCATAATGTTATCTGTTCGGCCGCCTTTATAGCCAGATACACCGCCATAGATTACCCCGACAAAAAAGTCAATGAGTGCTGCCATCAAGCCGACAAATAATGATATTCTTGCCCCATACCATGTCCGTGTGAATACATCCCGTCCAAGTGAGTCAGTGCCAAACCAATGCGTTCCGTTTGGTGGCTGGAATTGATTCGGCAAATTCTGTTCCCGTACTGAAAATGGTGAGATCATCGGACCGATTATTGCCATGATTCCTAGTAAAATAAGAAAAATAAGTCCGGCCATCGCTATTTTATTTTTCCGAAGTCGTTTCCAGGCATCCTGCCAATAGGAAAGTGATGGCCTGGAAACAGTCTCTGCTGCTCCGTGATCTTTTTCTTTCCACTTAAACCAGTCATCTGGTACATCGGCAGGAGAATAGTTTTTTGGGTCATCTGCCAGTTTCATATTATTCTCCCCCCTTTTTGTGCATTTTGATTCTAGGGTCTAGTATTCCGTATGCAATATCTACTAAAAATAGAGTGAAGATAAGAAATGCACTATAAAAAACAGTTGTCCCCATAATTACCGGGTAGTCCCGCTGATTGATACTTTCGATAAAATATTTTCCCATACCAGGAATCGCAAAGATTTTTTCAATAACGAACGTTCCGGTTAAAATACCTGCAAGCAGGGTCCCCATTATCGTCACTACAGGCATGAGTGAATTTTTCAAAGCATGTTTGACAACGATTTTCCATGGCGATAACCCTTTTGCACGGGCCATTTTTATGTAGTCTTGCGTCAACACCTCAATCATCGTTGAACGTGTCAGGCGGGCGATAATTGCCATCGGACCTGTAGCTAATGCAAGAACAGGCAATATCATGTGGCGTGGACTTGCCCAGGTTGCAGCCGGCAGTATGCCCAAATAGACGGCAAATGATTGAATGAATAATGTCGCCAGGACAAAGTTAGGAATTGATATTCCAAGGACTGCAATACTCATTGCCAGATAATCAATTATTCCATTATGCCGTAATGCGGCGAGAATCCCTAAGAGAATTCCGGAAATAACAGCAACTAGTATCGTCACCATACCAAGCTCAAATGATACCGGAAATCCTCGGCCCAGCAGATCATTTACCGTTTCAGTCGGCTGTTTGATTGAAGGACCAAAATCCAAGGTAACGATTGATTTTAAATAAAGCATGTATTGTATGTAATATGGTTCATCCAGATTATAATGCGCTTTCAGGTTTGCCTGGACAATTTCATTCGTGCCCCGTTCCTCGTTTAATGGTGAGCCTGGAATGGTTACCATCAGGACAAAAGTTAGCGTGACAATAATCCATAAAGTCACTGCCATTATGGCAAATCGCTTTAAAATATATCGTAGCATCTGTTTACACTCCTATGAAAAAGTTGTATGCATAGCGAGCTCGGTCATTACCAGCATAGCTTGATACGCTTCTAGAATATCTTTTGTCTGATAGTTAACGATTGTCGTTCCGGGTACTATTTCTGTTCCCGGCATTAAATTTGCCCACTCGGCTTGACCATGATTATTAAACTCTATTTCCAAGGTTGGATTTTCAGGTGGGGTTAGCGGCTTAACGTTATGCCGGTTATCCAAGGCCTGGTTTACTTTATCAGTTAATAAATCTCCTGCCTTTTTAGGTGTTAGGCTTTTGACCGATGACCGGGAGATAGTCTCTTTTACTGCTGCTGTTGTGATGTTCGGGATCAGTTCCTCCGCTTCCTTTGCCGCCTGATCATCACCAGCAACCATCAAAATTGGCACGCCATAATGACCGGCAAGATAGGCATTTAATCCAAGCTCCCCGATTGGCTTATCATTGATATAAAAATTTCGCACCGCGTGAACCATGGCATGTGACATCACACCATATTGGCCTGCACGAGCATGGTACCCTATGAACATTGCACCAGCGTAGCTGTCATCTAATCCCTGCATCATGGAATATGGTTTCACTTCCCCGGTTATTAATGATGCATCAGGATGCAACTCTTCTATTAAAATATTATTCATTTTTGAGTGACTATCATTTATTAAAATGTCATCACAGCCAAATTTGTACGCAGCATCAATGACATAATTGGTCTCATCTGTCATAATCTTGCGCCCGCGCTCATAGTTATGTTCTTTGTAATCCACATATGTATAATCCGGAAGACCTGTTATTCCTTCCATATCTACAGAAACGTATAACTTCAAGTTGTATGCTCCTTTTCGAGTTCGTAATTTTCTTTCAATTTTACCATAGTAAGTTTAAAATACAATGATGAATTTGCAGGAAATTATAGAACAAAATATCTTTTCATGAGTAGATATACCCAGTAATTTTTCAAATAAAAAAGCAGATGTCGAATAACGAAACATCTGCTTTAAATCTCATATTCTATTAATTCACTATATACTTGCTTAAGAAAGCTCAGCAATAATCGATTCGTTTTGTTCATCTACTTGTACAAAGGGGTTAACTACATCGCCATTTTCATCAACACGTTCAATATCTGCACCTAAGGAAGCTAATTTTCCAGCAAAATCAACATAGCCACGATCAAGATGTTTTAATTCTGTTACACGTGTGAATCCTTCTGCACGCAGTCCTGCCAATATAAGTGCGGCAGCCGCACGTAAATCAGATGCAGCAACTTCTGCACCCTGGAGATCAGATGGCCCTTCAATAATAACACTGCGGCCCTCTATTTTCATTTTGGCATTCATGCGTCGAAATTCCTCTACATGCATAAAACGGTTTTCAAATACTGTTTCCGTAATAACACTTGTGCCATATGCGCTAAGCATTAATGACATCATCTGAGACTGCATATCAGTCGGAAAACCCGGATGTGGTAATGTCTTAATGTCAGTAGACTTTAAT
Source organism: Virgibacillus sp. (assembly GCA_041689365.1). GTDB lineage: Bacteria > Bacillota > Bacilli > Bacillales > Amphibacillaceae > Lentibacillus. The sequence continues at coordinate 73,742 of JBDNGJ010000062.1, read as the reverse complement.
TTATCAGGTCCAATAACACGGATTCCACTTTCCTCTTCCAGAATAGTTACATCCATTTCCTGCAGTTTGGAAATAACAGAACGCAAATGCTCACTCTCAGCATTTTCAATTAACACATTACCTCCCGTTATAGCCGCCGCGACCATAAATGTTCCAGCTTCTACACGGTCTGGAATAATCCCATGATCCGTACCATGAAGTTTTTCAACACCTTCTATACGGATTGTTTCCGTACCAGCGCCGATAACTCTCGCGCCCATTTTATTAAGAAAATTAGCTAAATCAACAATTTCTGGTTCTTTCGCACAATTTTCTATAATGGTTTTGCCGTCAGCAAGCGCTGCAGCCATGATAATGTTTTCTGTAGCACCAACACTTGGCATATCCAAATAGATCTTTGCACCGTGAAGACGTCCTTCTGTTTCAACTTCCACAAATCCGTTCCCAACGTGTACATTCGCACCCATTGCCTCAAAACCTTTTAAATGTAAATCTATAGGACGTGATCCAATTGCACACCCACCAGGCATAGCAACTTTTGCATGACCATAACGAGCCAATAATGGCCCAAGAACAAGCACGGATGCACGCATTTTACGTACATATTCGAAAGGAGCTTCCGTTTTTAAAGGTTCTGTGGCGTCAACATAAATTGTATTATTTTCAAAATGTACATTAGCATTCATATTTCGTAAAACTTCATTAATCGTATACACATCAGCTAGGTTAGGAACGTCGGTGATAACACTTTCACCTTCGCTTGCAAGAATACTCGCAGTAATTACTGGTAATACTGCATTTTTGGCACCTTCCACTTTAACTGTGCCATTTAGTTGATTCCCGCCTCTTACTATGATTTTTTCCATATTCCAAATCTCCTTATGTTCCGTTTTCACTATATTAATATTCAGTAATCAGGATAGGTGTTCCTATCGTTAGTTTTGTTTTCCCATTTTCATTCTCTGTAAACGCTAATTGTAAATTCATAGGCTTATCCATTATAGTAATTTTTTGATTCCATAATGGTGTATACCCATAAACAATTTTCTTTAACATCGAATTTTCTACTGTATCGTTCTGTTCAGTCATACTCTGTAAATGCAACTTCTCTTTCATTTGTTTAATAAAATAAACACTATCAATTTTACCACTTAAAGTAGTTGTAAGACAAGCGAATTTTGTAGAATCCTCACTAAAAAAATCATTTTGTATCATTTCAACTCTTTTTAAGTAATCTCTTTTGATAGATTCATTCCAATACTTTCCTTTAATAACGACAATAAACTGGGCCTGATACTTATCGTCTTTCGGAATGACAACATTATAGGTTTCGGTAATGTTCGTGTTTTTGTGAATGTGCCCAAAAGAATATTTTATACTGTTTTCACTCTCGTCGCCAGTGTCAATTTGACTATTTTTTGCCTCAAGCTTACCTAATAGCATCTTTATTTTATCCTTGCTCATCTGTTCTTTCATTGTTACTTCCCAATTCTCAACTTTCAATTCGCTATCGGACACCATGGCTGCCAGTGCAGTCATTTCTTCCTGTTGCCTCGGACTTGCTGCAGCAGCCGTTGTCATCATTAATAATATAATTGACATAAGTACAATATTCCTCATAAAAAAAACCCCCTTGCAAAACTATATAAATAGTATAAACAGGGAGATTACATAAAATACCTTTAAAATCTAGTATTTTATCGACATGATTTTCATCTAATAGATTTATTGATTTGTATTAATTAGTGAAGTTTTAGAAAAGAAACATCAGATCCTGAGACCATTGCAGGAATTCCAAGAAGAATCTGCTTACTCCGGCCCCGATTACTATGGTAATGAACATGATCAAAATTCTTGCTTCCGTTTCACGACCCTTCCTAATTAGTGGATCGAAATTAACAGTTGTAACGACTCTCCAAGTTATATATATAAAAATTAAATGCGATATCATACTTATTAATGCCGTTAGTCCAATTGAAGACATATTTTCACACCTTGCTTTTAATGATTTTACTACTCTAATGCTTGTTACACTACTTGTAACTTTGCCATGTATTGCGCCTGATGTCAATTAATTGACTGTCTGAGGAACGTGTATCAGATTATGACTATTTATTGCATTTCCCGGGAAATATCGACATATTATTGTGTGGAGGAATGGATAACTTGTAAATGAAGTCTTGGGTTAGGGTGTATACTTTCCGAGAGTGCAGAGGTTTAATTTGTTTGTGTGCTGATATTCTGCAATCCTGGTTGATATATCGTATTCCGGGTTGATATTCTACAATCTTGGTTGATATATCTGATCCCGGGTTGATATTCTGCAATTCTGGTTGATATATTTGATCCCGAGTTGATATCCTGCAATCTTGGTTGATATATCATATTCCGGGTTGATATTCTGCAACCCTGGTTGATATATCTGATCCCGGGTTGATATTCTGCAATCTTGGTTGATATAACTGATCCCGGGTCGATATTCTACAATTTCGGTTGATATATCTGATCCCGAGTCGATATTCTGCAACCCTGGTTGATATATCATATTCCGGGTTGATATTCTGGAATCTTGGTTGATATACCGTATTCCGAGTCGATATTCTGCAATTCTGGTTGATATACCGTATTCCGGGTCGATATTCTGCAATTTCGGTTGATATATCTGATCCCGGGTTAATATTCTGGAATCTTGGTTGATATACCGTATTCCGAGTCGATATTCTGCAATCCTGGTTGATATACCGTATCCCGGGTCGATATTCTGCAATTCTGGTTGATATATCATATTCCGGGTTGATATTCTGGAATCTTGGTTGATATACCGTATTCCGGGTCGATATTCTGCAATCCTGGTTGATATATCGTATTCCGGGTCGATATTCTGCAATCCTGGTTGATATATCTGATCCCGGGTCGATATTCTGCAATCCAGGTTGATATATCAAGTTTTAGGTTGATCTACATCTAATTAAATTGCTAGCGGTGGCTGGCAATTAAATAGATAACTAAAAAATCCCTCATAACATTGTTACAAGAGATTTTTTATCATTTGTTACCGACCGATTTCCAGTCGATTCATTGCTCGTTTGAGTGCTAATTCTGCCCGTTGGAAGTCGACATCATCTTGCTTAGACTGAAGGCGTTTTTCAGCTCGTGCCTTTGCTTCTTCAGCACGATCAACATTGATTTCAGAAGGTTTTTCTGCAGATTGAGCAAGAATTGTTACCTTATCTGGTCTTACCTCCAAAAATCCACCATTTACAGCTAATCGCTCCGTATCATTTTCGCGCTTTAATCGTACACCGCTAATTGTTAGGGGAGCAACCATAGGAATGTGCCCTGGCAAGATACCAAGTTCCCCATTTTCTGCTTTACAGCTAACCATATCGAAACTATCTTCCAATACTGGACCATCAGGAGTAACAACACTCACAGTTAGTGTTTTCAATGTAACCCCTCCTCAGACAAGTGAATAGCTAGATGCGAATTATAACTCTCCATCTGCTATTTTGTCTTCGTTATTGTCTAGCTACGGCTCCTAGCGAATAGGAGATAGATTTCACTCGCCTCCGTAATCGCTAAACAGTAGCCTTCGCTTTTTTTATTCCATTTCTTTTCGTTTTTCAACAACGTCTTCGATGCGTCCAACTAGGCGGAATGCATCTTCTGGATAGTCGTCGAATTTTCCATCAAGGATTTCTCTGAATCCTTTAACTGTTTCGCTAACTGGTACATAAGAACCTTTTTGGCCAGTAAACTGCTCAGCTACGTGGAAGTTTTGGGATAAGAAGAACTGGATACGACGTGCGCGTGCTACAGTTTGCTTATCTTCGTCAGATAATTCATCCATACCAAGGATTGCGATGATATCCTGCAATTCTTTATACTTCTGAATCGTTTGCTGTACTTCACGGGCTACTTCGTAATGTTCATTACCTACAACTTCAGGGTCTAATGCGCGTGAAGTTGATGCTAATGGATCCACTGCTGGATAAATACCTTGCTCGGATAGTTTACGATCCAAGTTGGTTGTTGCATCCAAGTGAGCGAAAGTTGTTGCTGGTGCAGGGTCTGTGTAGTCATCGGCAGGTACATAAATTGCCTGGATTGATGTAACAGAACCTTTATCTGTTGATGTAATACGCTCCTGCAGTTGTCCCATCTCTGTTGCAAGTGTTGGCTGGTAACCAACTGCAGATGGCATACGTCCAAGAAGTGCTGATACCTCTGAACCTGCCTGGGTAAAACGATAAATATTATCGATAAATAACAACACGTCCTGTTGTTTTTCATCACGGAAATATTCAGCCATTGTCAAGCCTGTTAGAGCAACACGCATACGTGCGCCAGGTGGCTCGTTCATTTGGCCAAATACCATTGCTGTTTTGGCAATAACGCCTGAATCCTTCATTTCATAGTAAAGGTCATTACCTTCACGTGTACGCTCACCAACACCGGCGAATACTGAAATACCACCGTGCTCTTGAGCGATGTTGTTGATTAACTCCTGAATAAGAACGGTTTTACCAACACCGGCACCACCGAACAACCCGATTTTACCACCTTTAATATATGGTGCTAGCAAGTCAACTACTTTAATACCTGTTTCTAGAATCTCAGTATCTGTAGCTAAGTTTTCAAATTTAGGTGCTTGACGGTGAATTGGGTCACGTCGTGTGTCTTCTGCTAGTGGTTCATCAAGATCAATTTTTTCTCCTAGAACATTAAATACCCGTCCTAATGTAACTTCACCAACTGGTGCTGTTATAGCACTGCCTTGGTCTTCTACTGCCATACCACGCTTAACACCATCAGTCGATCCCATTGCAATGGTACGAACAGTATTATCGCCTTGATGAAGTGCAACTTCCAATGTAAGGTCGATATCTACTCCACCTTCATCTGTTGCTTCAGAACGGACAACTAATGCGTTATAAATATCTGGAAGCTGGTTGTCGCCAAATTTAACGTCAACAACAGGTCCCATGATCTGTGTAACATGTCCTTTGTTCATCGGTTTCCCTCCTATCTTACTTTCGAACTGGTAAAGAAGTTATTCTAGTGCTGCAACTCCACCAATTATCTCGGTAATTTCTTGTGTGATAGCTGCCTGGCGTGCACGGTTATATGACAATGATAAGTCATCAATAATATCTTCTGCATTATCAGATGCACTGCTCATTGCAGTTCTCCGTGCTGCGTGTTCACTCGCTTTACCGTCCAACAATGCACCATAAATTAAACTTTCGGCGTATTGTGGTAAAAGAACCTTAAGAATCTGCTCCTGATCCGGTTCATATTCATACTGGCTGCCACTCATACCTGCTTTACCTTCAATATCTGTTACAGGCAGTATTTTTTTCGAGGTAACTTCCTGAGAAATCACACTTACATAATGGTTATAATAAATGTTTAATTCATCAATTTCTTCGTCTGTAAACATTTGTACTGTTTCAGATGCAAGTTCTTTAATATCAGCAAAATCAGGCTGGTCAGCCACACCGATTATACTTTTGGCAATCGGCATATTGCGTTTCTTGAAAAACTCATATCCAATACGTCCAATTGCAACTACTGTATACTCATCTGAAGAACTATGACGTTCATTAATTGTGCGAAATACATTACGCAGCACGCTGCTGTTATATGCACCCGCTAAACCACGGTCAGAAGTGATCACTACATAACCTGTCTTTTTAACATTGCGTTTTTGGAGCATTGGATGTTGTGCATCCATGTTTCCACTTGCAATGCTGCCGACTACTTCCTCCATTTTTTCACTATACGGAACGAAATTTTTAGCATTCTGTTCTGCTTTGCTTAATTTGGAAGCGGAGACCATCTCCATAGCCTTGGTAATCTGTTTCATCTTTGTTGTGGAACTAATACGATTTTTAATATCTCTAAGTGATGCCAAGCTTTTTCACCACCCTTTCATTATGGCCTGCAGGATAAGAAAAACTTCCTGCGTTACATCGCACGCAGAAAAAGGGGTTTCCTTTTTCAAGGATGCAGGTTAGTTCGACTTTGTCACAAGCTGTAACGTTTTTAGCCGAACTTCCTTTTAATTCTGGGCAATTAACGTTATATCAATTATTCACTAGGTAAGAATGTCTTTTTAAATGACTCAACTGCATCATTCATTTGATCTGCTTCTGGTAATTTACCAGTATCACGGATAGATGCAAGTAATTCTTTACTATTTTCGTCTAACCATAGATAAAATTCACTTTCAAAGCGCGTAATATCATCTGTAGGAATATCATCCAGGAAGCCTTTTGTAAGTGCATAGATAATCATTACCTGTTTTTCAACAGCAATTGGCTTATTTAACCCTTGTTTAAGTACTTCAACTGTACGTGCACCACGATCGAGTTTAGCTTTTGTTGCTTTATCAAGATCAGAACCAAACTGTGCGAATGCTTCCAGTTCACGGAAGGATGCAAGGTCAAGACGTAGCGTACCTGCTACTTTTTTCATTGCTTTAATTTGTGCTGAACCACCAACACGGGATACAGATAAACCTGCGTTAATCGCTGGACGAACACCAGAGAAGAACAAGTCAGATTGTAAGAAAATCTGTCCATCGGTAATGGAGATTACGTTTGTTGGGATATATGCACCAATATCGCCTGCTTGTGTTTCAACAAATGGCAGTGCAGTTAATGAACCGCCGCCTTTGTCATCATTTAACTTCGCAGCACGTTCCAGCAGGCGTGAATGTAGATAGAAAACATCCCCTGGGAATGCTTCGCGGCCTGGTGGTCGACGTAGTAATAATGAAAGTTCACGATATGCTGCTGCCTGTTTTGATAAGTCATCATAAACAACCAGTACATGCTTACCGTTATACATAAATTCTTCGCCCATTGATACACCTGTATATGGAGCTAAGTATAGTAATGGCGCAGGGTCTGATGCACCTGCAGTTACTACAATTGTGTTATCCAATGCACCATGGCGGCGGAATGTTTCAACAGTACCTCTGACAGTTGATTCCTTTTGACCGATTGCAACATAAATACAGATCATGTCCTGATCTTTCTGGTTTATAATCGTATCAACCGCTACAGTTGTTTTACCTGTTTGACGGTCCCCAATAATAAGCTCACGTTGCCCACGACCGATTGGTACAAGTGCGTCGATTGCTTTAATACCTGTTTGCAGTGGTTCATCAACTGATTTACGATCCATAACACCAGGTGCTCCAGATTCAATCGGACGTGATTTAGTTGTTTCAGCTGGGCCTTTTCCATCAATTGTTTGACCTAGAGGGTTAACAACGCGTCCAAGTAATTCCTCACCAACTGGTACTTGCATGATTCTGCCTGTGCGGCGTACTTCATCGCCTTCTTTGATACCTGTATATGGGCCTAAAATAACGATACCAACATTGCTTTCTTCAAGGTTTTGCGACATGCCCATTACACCGTTTGAAAATTCAACAAGCTCACCAGCCATGACATCGTCAAGACCATGAGCACGAGCGATACCGTCTCCGACTTCAATAACCGTTCCGACATCACTCACTTCAATTTCCGAGTCAAAACTCTCAATTTGCTGTTTAATCAGACTACTGATTTCTTCAGCTTTGATGCTCATACCATTTCACCCCTATCTTCTTTAATTTGCAGTTACAATACTCCGTTCGATACGCTTTAGTTTTCCACTGACTGTTCCATCATATATGGTATTACCAATGCGTAGCTTAATTCCGCCTACAATAGATGGATCAACAATATTATTCAGCTTGATTGCTTGTTTGTTAAATCGTTTGACAAATGTGTTCTCAAGCTCCTGTTTTTCAGCATCTGTTAGTTCACGAACAGAATATACTGTAGCTTCTGCAATTCCTTTTGCATCGTTTACCAAGTGGATAAAATGGCCAATAATGTCTGGTACGATCTCAATGCGATGACGTTCTGCAAGAATCTTTAAAGTATGAACGACATTACTTGAGAAATCATGAAACACTTCATCGATAAATTGTTTCTTTTCCGCATTATTAACACGTGGATGCTTCAGGAATGTTAAAAGTTTACTATTCGTTTCAAATACTTCTTTTAGAACATGAAATTCTTCTACTAGCTGTTCTATTTTTCCTTGTTCATTTCCAAGCTGAAAAAGAGCGTCTGCATAACGTTTGGCAACTACTGCTTCACTCATTACTCTTCTCCTGCCTCTTTAATATATTCGTTGATCAATTTCTCTTGATCTTGTTCACTGATTTCTTTTTCAATAACTTTACTTGCTATAAGAACAGATAATGAAGCCACCTTATCCTGAAGTGCTTGAAGTGCTTTATCTTTTTCATTCTCAATTTCTTCTTGAGCTGATTTCTTGATGCGATCTGCTTCGTTGCGTGCAGACTCTACAATATCCTGCTCTTGCTTCACACCAGCACTTTTTGCATCTTCAATGATTTTTTGTGCTTCTTGTTTTGTTTGCTTCAGTTGAGCTGTAGCCTCTTTTGATGACTTTTCAGCCTCAGCACGGCTTTTTTCTGCTGCTTCTATTTCATTTGCTACATATTCTTCACGTTCTTGCATAACTCCCATTAATGGGCCCCATGCAAATTTACGCAATAGTATAAGCAATACGATAAAGAAGAACAGTTGTGACAGCATTGTTCCAACTTCGAGACCACCAAGTGATGCATAAATAGTAGTAAACCCAGTGAATGCTTGCACAAAATTCACTCCTTTCACGTTACTTATTGGGCATTAAAATAGTTCATTATATCGCTGAATTGAAAACAACGGCGAAGGTTATTTTAGAAGACACGCTCCGCCATTTAAGTTTATTTATTATTAATTACATTACCATTAGCGCGATTACTACCGCGATGATCGGCATTGCCTCAACCAAACCTACACCAATAAACATTGTTGTTTGAAGTTGACTTTTTAGTTCTGGCTGACGTGCAATTCCCTCAACCGTACGACTTACGATCATACCGTTACCTACACCGGCACCTAATGCCGCTAAACCTACTGCTACTGCTGCTGCTAAAGCACTCATAATATAAATCCTCCTCAAAATTGTTATAAAAGTTTTTTGGCAGATATGAAAGTATAAATTCTTTCATACTGCACAAGTGTAACGAAGGCTTTCGCCATTACGCTTGGCCATAAACCAAGCTTTCTAATTATTTCCTGTTCCAGCAAAAATGTTCTGCCAAAACTGGTTAATTAACAAGTTAAATAGTACTTAATGGTCACTTGACACTTTATGCGACATATAAACCATTGTCAGCATTGTGAAAATAAATGCCTGGATTGTGCCGATAAACAAGCTGAATCCTTGCCATGCCAACATCGGAATCGCTCCGCCAAGGAATCCCCATATACCTGCCGATGTCGTCGCTGCTAATAATCCAAGCAGAACTTCCCCAGCATAAATGTTACCAAATAGACGAAGACCTAATGTTAGAGTGTTGGCGAACTCTTCAATGATCTTAATCGGTAAGAACAACGGAAATGGTCTTAAGTAATCCTTCCCGTATTCTTTTGCCCCTCGAACTTTAATCCCATAATAATGGGTTAATACGATGACCATTGTTGACAGCGTTAATGTGATACCAGGGTCAGACGTTGGTGACTTCCACCATAGGTCATGGCCGAATGTTGCCATTGTCATAACACCTAATAAATTACTTACAAGAATGTATGTGATGAGTGTCAGACCTAGAGGCAAGAATACCTTACCTGTCTTCCAATCCATCGTGTCACTAATCATTCCCTTAACAAAGTCGATGACCCATTCCATAAAGTTTTGTGCACCAGTTGGCTTCATTTGAAGCTTTCTGGAACCAAGTACACATAGAATGAACACAATAAGTGAGGCGATTGCCATCATCAAAACGCTGGATAAATTAAAATCAAGCCATGATATTCCAAATACATCTAATGCTAATGGTTTTCCATGATCCACTTTCTTCACCCCTCTTCCATGCACTACTCTTTAGATTTGAACATAACAAAATCTATTATAATGACGAGATAGGATGTCATTAATCCAATTAAAACAGCGATAATATGAAAATGTTCTTCAAAGCGAAGTGCGATAATAACGGCTAATGCTACTGCTGCCAGTCGCGACACAGTACCGAGCCCTCTTGCGGATTGGTTCTTTTCTACAGACTCTGCAAAGTCGTTTGTTTTCCTTTGTAAAAGCCATAAATTATAAAAACTTACGATGCTTCCTAAAAGAAGTCCGAGGAAGATACTTTGATATGGGGTAAACCCAGCTCCAAGTACCAATATTGCGAGAAGGTAGAACATCCACTTACGTTGTCGAGTGGCCATATTTTGATAATTCGACATGATTAGACTCTTCTCCTGTGATTTCGCGTAAAATAGATTGTTCGTAGTCAAGCCCTATTAAAAAAAGCTTGTCGAAATATATCCCACCTAATATTCTTACTAGTCAAAATAATTCAAAGTAAGTGAGATAAATCACTGTTGATGCAGAACAAATTTGGTACACTTATGTAGCATGAATCTATAAAAAAACATAATTATTTCAGCATAGTGTAAACCTTATCATTCCACACTTGATTAGTGTACATTAGCCATACTCCATTGTCAATTAGAATGACAGCGAAAAACGCTTGTTCCGTTACCAATTTTCAGGAGGTTTTTTTACGAAACACAGGCATGTCGCATAACTGTTTCTTATCCACTATTATAAATGAAATCACCCCTCAACTTAATGACGATTCTGTGAACAGTTTTTTGTCGAATTTGATTATTGAATATAGATCTCGGTTTGATAACTTTCAAGCCCTCCATTTTCTAAATGGACTGTAATAACTGCCAGGTATTTCCCGGGCTTTCCTAAATCTGATTCCTTCAGATAGCCTTCATTCATACCGACACTGACGTCATCCTTTTGCAGGAATAATCGGTCAAAAATCAGTGTTTCGGGATCGTATAACTTTACATCGACTCTTTCCGCAGGGTCTGTTACGTAAAGCTGATAGACAAATTGATCATCTGAAAATGGCTTTAATGAAAAATCAAATCCCATCGCTTTAGGGTAATCAGCCGTTTCATTAACAAACAAATATGGTAAATGATAGTTTTCATCATCTTGCGTTAATGTTAGCCACCCCTGATGCAGTCCTTTTTTTAATAATGTACTGTTAATACTCAGCTCAACGGGAACCTTCTTCGTTTCACCTTTAGGAATTGTAAATGTCTGTGGCAGCTTCCAGTTAAGCCCTTTTTGCTGATTGGGTATAGTAAATGCATAAGCTTGCGCCTGCTTCGAGTTATTTTCGATGGTGAGTTCAATTGTTTTTGTTTCTTTGTAATCCATAACTTTTTCGAATGAAAGCAGTGGGTTATGGATGATAGTTGCTGTATGGATTGCTTTCTGCGGCTGTATTTTACCCATTCCTTGAACATTTGGGTCAAAAGGCAATGATTGATTTGTATTAATTCTGCTTGCGGTCGTTTTCAACGCACCGGTAAGCTGCTCAATTGTCCAGTCTGGATGTGCTTCTTTAAGCAGCGCCATTGCACCTGTTACGTGCGGTGCCGCCATACTTGTTCCCTGCAGCTCCTGGTACCCATCTGGAACGGTACTTAAAATATTAGTGCCAGGCGCAATAACTTCTGGCTTTAAATCCCAGTTAACAGTAACAGGACCACGCGAGCTAAAATCAGCGATAGTCTGTTTGGTCGTTTCATATTGTGTCTCCATATATACTGTCTTGTTTTTCGTATATTGTTTTAGCCATTCGCCATCCTGTTTCGATACTGCTGCAACAGGTATCTGGATTGGTTCCTCCGCATTCTGAACTGAGCCCTTAAATATTCCAGTCTCATTGTTGGAAATAAGTACGGCAATTGCTCCAGCCTCCTGTGCCATCTTAGCCTTTTTGTAAAAAGGGATTTTTCCGCGCTTCGTAAAAGCTATTTTACCTTTGACATCATTGCTTGCAAGTGGCGCGATCTGATAGTCTGTTGTGAAACTCCATGGTATTGATCCAGCCATTTGCATTAATTTAATTTTTTTATCTTCCAATGTTTCAAATAAATATGGTACTGTTTGCGGATTAGCTGATGCTCCAACAGACAGCGCATTTTTTGCGGTGGCTGGTGATCCCACTGTCCAATTACCAGGACCGTTATTTCCATTAGCAATAACGACCGCAACACCAAGTTCAACGGCACGGTTCACAGCGACACTTGTTGGAAAGTCAGGACCATTCACTGTATTTCCCAGGGAGAGATTAATGATATCTGCTCCATCATCCACAGCCTGTTCCAAGGCAGCAATCACTTGTACAGATGTTCCGCGACCACCTGGACCAAGAGCACGATACGCATAAAGATCAGCTTGTGGAGCAACACCTTTTAGTTCACCATTTGCTGCAATTATCCCCGCGACGTGTGTCCCATGAAGCGTCGGCATTCCTTGCGATTGAATTGTTTCCATCGGATCATCATCTAGATCTACCAGGTCAAAACCGGCCACATAATTTGGAGCAAGATCCGGGTGCTCATAGTCAATCCCTGTATCAACTACGGCTACCTGTACACCTTCTCCCGTATATTTTGTGTCATTAAGTGAGGCGGGGATAACTGCATTTTCCGTATTCTCTTTAAGTGGCTCGTATTGTGTTTGATAGGTTGTAACGGGATGAATTGCTTTAATAAATTCCAGCGATTCCATTTTTTCCAGTCTCTTGGGAGTCGCCTGAAGTGCTATACCATTGAAAAGTGTCTCATATGTTTCAATAACTTCTATGTAAGGATGATACACTTCCAGGTATTTTTTATGTTCGGATGGGTCACCTTCAACTTCAATGATGACGGATGCGGTATTATCGTCCATTGCGTAGTTGGATGCAGGCAATATGGTAATGGAAAGTAAGAGTATAGTTAGGCATAAACGCATGGCGGATGATCTCCTTTTGTAAGTGGAAGGTATCCATTTATTATGGGGAAAAAGTGAACGATTCATGCATGGGATGTTAGGATTTTCTTGTGTAAGCGAGGAGAAAAAGTGTTCTGACCTGCCGACGGAAATAAGGCTGGGACATAACTTGAATTTTCCACTTTAAAGGCGAGTAATAACTAGGATAGGATATTTTGAACTCATCTTTAATGGTGGGGCTAATATGGAGTTGATATGTACTACAGAGTATTCTTTCAAAAGTTTGATTGCTATTATTCCGCTCCGGAAATACACTTCGCTTTCCGTGGGCGGCTGATGAGGCTCCTTGCTCCTACGTCGCTGCGTAGTCTCATCTAGGCCTCAGCTCCCACAGGAGTCTCCGTGTATTTCCTACGCTGTTGATTGGAGTAGGAATGCAATCGAATAAATCTATGACAGCACTACACTAGTCCGGGTGAGCGGAGGGCGGTGCCTCCTGAGGGAACAAAGGTTTTCGATGGGACGAGTAATCGCAGTCACAGCATGTCCAAAGACCCCGCAGAGCAACTAAATGAGGTCGTGCCCATGGAAAGCGAAGTATTCTGCCGGAACGAATTCAAGCACTCAGCCATCATTAGAACAAACGAAAATCTTCACTAATCCACATCTTATATCTAATCAGCCCAAGCCTTTTGGGGCACTTTTGAAAGTAGTTATGCCTGCAACAAAAAACCCGAACTGATTCGGATTCTATTTCAAGAATTTTCGAATCATAGTTCGGATTTAACACAGACTAGAACATTTTGTCCCAGCCTCTTATTCGTTAACTATTAAAATATCCCGCTATCGCGTCGGCTATTTTTCGCGAAGCTTCTCCGTCGCCATATGGGTTGGAAGCTTTAGCCATTTTAAGATGAGCCTCGTCATCACTCAGCAATTCATTAGCCAGGTCAAAAATGGTATCCTCATCGGTCCCTGCCAGTTTTAATGTTCCTGCTTCTATACCTTCAGGGCGTTCAGTTGTATCACGCAGAACAAGAACAGGCACTCCCAGAGATGGCGCTTCTTCCTGGACCCCGCCTGAATCGGTCATAATTAAATGGGACCTTGCAGCAAAGTTATGGAAATCAACAACACCAAGTGGCTCAATCAGTTGTATACGACCGTCATCACCCAGGATATCATTTGCGGTTTTCTGAACAACTGGATTCAAATGGACCGGATAAATAACCTGGACGTCATCATGTGTTTCAACAAGCCGTTTTATAGCCCGGAACATTTGCTCCATATTATTACCGAGATTTTCCCGGCGGTGTGCTGTCATAAGAACTAACCGCTTATCACCAAGTGCATCAATTATCGGGCTCGAGTAGGATTCGTCAACCGTTGTTTTCAATGCATCTATTGCTGTATTTCCAGTGACAAAAATCCGGTCATACGGTTTATTTTCCTCCAATAGGTTTTGCATTGATCTGTCAGTTGGGGCAAAATGTAGATCTGCCATAACACCAGTCAGCTGCCGATTCATTTCCTCTGGGTAAGGTGAATATTTATCCCAGGTGCGCAAGCCTGCCTCAACATGCCCAACTGCAATTTGATTGTAGTAACCAGCAAGGGAAGCAGCAAATGTTGTTGTTGTGTCACCATGGACAAGTACAATATCTGGATTCGTATCTTTCATAACTTCGTCCAGACCCTCTAGTGCTCGTGTTGTGATTTGTGCCAATGACTGCTTCTGTTTCATAATATTTAAATCGAAATCAGGGGTTATCCCGAAAATATCCAGCACCTGGTCGAGCATTTCCCGATGCTGTGCAGTAACTGCTACAATTGGCTCAAATTCATCTGGGCGTTTTTTCAATTCAAGAACGAGCGGTGCCATTTTGATCGCTTCCGGCCTCGTTCCAAATATTGTCATGACCTTAATGCGTCTACTCATTATATTTCCACCTTAAACTTATTTTGTACCAAACAGCCTATCCCCGGCATCACCAAGGCCAGGTCGTATATAGCCTTTATCATCTAATTTTTCATCAAGCGCTCCGAGGTAAATATCAACCTCCGGATGCTCTTCTTTAATTACTTCTACGCCTTCAGGGGCAGCAATCAGACACATTAGGCGGATTTGTTTAGCTCCACGCTTTTTCAGGGAATGAATTGCATCATTTGCTGATCCGCCAGTAGCAAGCATTGGATCAATTACGATTAATTCACGCTCTTCAATATCTGATGGCAGTTTAATGTAATACTCCACCGGTTTCAGAGTTTCCGGGTCACGGTATAAACCAACATGACCAACTTTTGCTGCTGGAATCAGTTTCAATACACCGTCAACCATTCCAAGACCGGCACGAAGAATTGGAATAAGCCCAATTTTTTTACCAGCTAACACTTTTGTTTGTGTTTCCATCACTGGTGTGTTGATTGTTTTTTCCTGCAGTGGCAAATTTCTTGTGATTTCAAATGCCATTAACATTGCAACCTCGTCAACAAGCTCACGAAATTCCTTTGTTCCTGTAGTCTTCTCTCTTATGTACGTTAACTTATGTTGAATTAACGGATGATCCAGTACGTGCACATTTCCCATTTTGCCGATCACTCCTTATTAATAGTTGCATCTTTAAAATTGTACTGAAAAACAGACAAGCTTTCAAGTGAACCGTTAAAATAACTTTTTTAACCAGTTTCTTTAAAATATTGTTAGAATACTTTGCATTTCCTTTGGGCGAATTGTCTTAATTGCACTTATGCAGTATGAAAGTTAGTTTTACTTTAATTGGGTTGGGACGGTCGCCACGGGTGTTTTATATGAAAATACCTCTATAAAATGATTTTAGCGGACACAGGAAACGCTATTTCTATACAAACGTAACTTTCTCGAAGTTATCCGGACACAGAAGCCCTTATTATACATATATCATGGTTATTTGACTGTATTTGTGTGAAATAAGGTCCTTGGTGTCCGCAAACACCTCCATTTACGTGGATTTTGCCAAATAAGGTCCTTGGTGTCCGCTAACCCCAAATTTGCTATAGGAAATACAATTTTCATGACAGATGGTACCTGTGCATTCAGCAGCCAAGGTGGTTTCTTATCTGCTTAGAAAACTTGGCTTATCGCCAAGCCTTAGTTACACTTATGCAGCAAGAAAGTAGTTTCTTATCTGCCAAAAAGGATGCTCCTCTAAAAGGAACATCCTGATTTATTATGCGTATAGTGGAAACTTGCCAGTCAATGCTTTAACGCGATCTGCAGCTTCACCTAATTTAACTTCATCTTCATGGTTTCTTAGCGTAAATGAAATGATTGATGCGATTTCTTTCATTTCTGCTTCAGCAAATCCACGTGTTGTGACAGCGGCAGTACCAATTCGAACGCCACTGGTTACGAATGGACTTTCCGTATCAAAAGGAATTGTGTTTTTATTCGTTGTGATACCAATTTCATCCAGTACTTTCTCAGCTACCTTACCTGTAAGCTCGAGCGGTGTAACGTCTAGTAATAACAAATGATTGTCTGTTCCACCTGAAACAACGCGAACACCTTCGTTCGTCAATGCTTCACCCAATGTTTTTGCATTTTCAATGATTTGCTTAGAGTATTGTTTAAAATCATCTGATAATGCTTCTTTAAAAGACGTTGCTTTTGCAGCAATCACATGCATTAGCGGACCACCCTGCATACCAGGGAAAACGGATTTATCGACTTTCTTCGCATATTCTTCTTTACAAAGAATCATCCCGCCACGTGGACCACGTAATGTTTTATGTGTTGTAGTTGTGACGAAATCTGCATGTGGTACCGGATTAGAGTGAAGACCTGAAGCTACAAGACCAGCAATGTGCGCCATATCAACCATGAGATATGCACCTACAGCATCGGCAATTTCGCGGAATTTACCAAAATCAATTTCACGTGAGTATGCACTCGCACCTGCAACAATTAACTTCGGTTGTACTTCTTTTGCCTGTTCTAAAACTGCATCATAATCAAGCTGCTCTGTTTCCTTATCGACACCATAGTCAACAAAATTATAAAGCTTACCACTGAAATTCACTGGGCTGCCATGTGTCAGGTGACCACCATGGTTCAAGTTCATCCCAAGAACCGTATCACCTGGTTCCAAAGCGGTAAAATAAACTGCCATATTCGCTTGCGCACCGGAATGCGGCTGAACGTTGGCATGTTCTGCATCGAACAACTGCTTTGCGCGATCACGTGCCAGATTTTCCACGACATCAACATGCTCACAGCCACCGTAATAGCGTTTACCCGGGTAACCTTCTGCATATTTGTTCGTCAGTACGGAACCCATTGCCTCCATAACTGCTTCAGATACAAAATTCTCAGACGCGATTAGTTCAATTTTTTCATGCTGGCGCGTTTTTTCTGCTTGAATTGCCTCGTATAGTTCATTGTCTGCTTGTTTAACATGTTCCATTTTACTTCCCCCTTATGTAATTTAAGTGCAGCGATTATTTAAATCGATATCTTCATATACTGCTCGCTTTCCGCCAATTAATTTTGGCCGCGTGCGCGCAATGGTCACCCGTGCTTCTCCAACCATCCGTTGTTCAAAACGGAGTGGTACTGCTACATGTCTTAAGTGCATGCCAATCAATGTTTCACCTATATCCATCCCACTGTTTGCCTGGGCGGCCTCAACAACAACTGGATCAGTCAAATTCTTATAAGCAAATGTTGCCATTGACCCACCAGCTTTTCGAACTGGGATAACGGAAACCTCATCAAGGCGCTGCTGTTGCATTATTTCTTTTTCCATAACCAGGGATCGATTCAGATGTTCACAGCATTGAAAAATGAGCTGAACACCGGTTTGCTCCTTCAGCCTTGTTAACGCTTTAAAAATAACTAAGGCAACCTCTTCACTTCCAGAAGTGCCTATATGTGAACCAGCTACTTCACTTGTTGAACAGCCAACTACAAAGAGGTCGCCCTGATTAAGATGTCCGCTGTCTATCCATTCCGAAACGACAGCTTCCACATCACGCTCGACTTTCTGTATTAAATCTGTCATCATAATTCACCTTCCTGTTAAAGGAGATTTTATTTATCTTCGTATGATGTGATTTTTCCAATACGGTTTGCGTGACGTCCGCCGTCAAATTCAGTTTCCAGCCATGTTTTGGCGATTTCGCGGCCAAGACCTGGGCCAATTACCCGCTCACCCATTGCAAGAACATTGGAATCATTGTGCTGGCGAGTTAATTTTGCACTATAAACATCGTGTGTCAGTGCACATCTTATACCTTTTACTTTATTTGCTGAAATCGACATGCCAATACCTGTTCCGCAAATAAAGATACCACGGTCAAATTCACCACTGGCAACACGTTCAGCGGCAGGTAATGAATAGTCCGGATAATCAACTGATGTCTCGCATGAACAACCAGTGTCTTCGTATTCAATGTTCATTTCGTCCAACAGGTTTTTCACTTCATTGCGAATTGTCATACCCGCATGGTCTGCTGTTAAAATTACTTTCATCGCCCATCTCTCCTTCTCCTGTTGAAATTGTTCTACTTTTATTATGCATCAAATCATTTCATTTTTTAAGTGTTAGGATTGTTAATTTTCTTATGCAGTAAATCAATATGCTTTTCCAGTTCCTCTAGGGTCGCTTGATATGTTTTAAAATCGCCTCCGAATGGATCGGAAATATCATAATTTATCAAGTTTGCCTCTAGTTTCTGAATGTGCTCGATGTCATCCTGTAAGTGTTTTGTAAGCTCTTCTTCCAAGCGATGATTCTTAAGCTCATGCTGATTTTTGTGGATAAACTGGGATCGCTTCTCTTCATAGTCAGCATAGGCCTTTTTAAGCTCGTTCCATACTTTTTTATCCGCTTCTGATACGTACTCTTTCAGCGTGAAATATTTGTCCTGAAAATTAGGGTGCTGTAAAATTAGGGACTGCTTATGTTGTGTCGTCATTGTGATCACTAAGTCTGACGAATGTAAAAGCCTATCTGTTACAGGCTGTGATTTAGTGTCCAAATTTATTCCGCGCTCAAGCAGGGCTTGAATTGCATAGTTATTCGGTCGTTGATTTTCCCCTGCAAAAATCCCCGCGGACTGCACCTGAATATCAGGCATTTTATGTTTAATTAACGCTTCTGCCATTGGGCTCCGGCACGTATTACCTGTACACACGAACAATATTTTCATATGGATACCTCCGATTATCTAAATCCACATTAAAACTATATCATATAATTAAGGAGATTGTCAGACAATTTTATAGGTTGTTTTATAATCGTTTGTTGATTATGACACAAAAGATATATACTACGAAGTACTTTTTAAGTAGTTTGAGTGCTATTATGCCGCTCCGGAAATACACTTCGCTGGTATTGTTGTATAATCTCATCGCAATATTTGTTTCTTAAATCACAACAACATGATGGTTGATTGGAGTGGAGGGCAGTCGACTCCTGCGGGAATAGCAACAGCTGAAGATCCCGCAGGAAGTGGTTTTCTTCCGAGGAAGCTGAAGCGTTGCCCGCGGAAAGCGACTGCCCGTAACGGAGATCAACATAGGACTTATTTCGCATTTTATATCAATTGTGATGGTTAAAGAACAACAAAGTTGGCTAATTGAGCCTATAAAAAAGGGCTTCTGCATCTGCAGAAAACCCACTAAATCGATCCTTATCCGAATAGAATATTGAGACCAAAGCCGCAAAGGATACTGCCACCTAAAATCTCACTGTATACACCTAGCAATCCGTGTACTTTTTTCCCTAACATCATTCCCGCCCAGGTCAGAACGGTACTGACAACACCAAACAGCATAAGTGCTATCATTGTTTTCACTTCAGACATGCCTAGGCTCAGCCCAACCGAAAAACTATCGAGGCTGACACTAATGGCAAAAAACAATAAACCAATACCAACTGGCTGTACAATTTTTTTCGTACCATGATTAAATGCCGAGAATACCATTTGCGCACCAATTCCCACTAGCAACAGACCGCCAGCAAGTGTTGTAAACTCCCCGATTTGTGTGGAGATTGCTTGTCCCAGTATGATACCGACAAATGGCATGATAATATGAAATAATCCAATTATGATTCCAATTAATGCGATACGCTTTAGCCGAACCTGTTGCATTCCCATGCCTAGACTAACTGAAAATGCATCCATTCCTAACGCAAGTGCCATAAATAATAGTGATACTATTTCTCCAATCTGATAAACCGACATCCTCCATCCCCCTCGGACATGCTATTAAACTATATGCATGTCCAAGTGAAAATATGTGATGTTAATCTTTTAGATAAGCGGTGGATGCTTTTTTAAGGCGATTCATAACTGCCTCACCGATATTTGTTTCTGGAAAGGTTTCACAAAGAATTAAATCTATATCCCCGTCCTTAAATTCACGTAAGGCATCATAAAGATTAGCGGCAATTTCCGCTAAATCGACGCCAAGTGAAATAATCCGATCAGCTTCCAGTTTTTGCGAGGTGGAAGTACTTGCCATCACGCCCACACGATTCTGTTGGGCTCGTTGATTATTTATTACTTCCTGCATTTTTTCAGGTGAACCTTCAATTAACCACATCGGCACTTCTGGTGCATAATGCCGATATTTCATTCCAGGTGCTTTTGGCCTCTCGGATGTATTTGCCAGCGCTGGATCAAGCATAACCTTACCAACTACCTGTTCAATCTGTTCTTTTGTTATACCACCTGGCCTTAGGATGATTGGTATTTCCTGTGTACAGTCGATTACTGTCGATTCAACGCCAACTCCAGTTGGACCTCCATCAACTAATCCGGCAATTTTTCCATTTAAATCTGCCCATACATGATCTGCCGTTGTCGGGCTCGGCTTTCCGGAGACATTTGCACTCGGAGCTGCAATTGGAATAGCGCATTCTTTTAATAACTTGTTGGCAACTGGATGATCTGGTATTCGAACGCCAATTGTGGATAACCCTGCAGTTACATTTTTTGCGCAAGCCCCATTGCTTGGCAGGACAAATGTTATCGGTCCGGGTGTGAATGCATCAATCAGCTTTTCTGCAATTGGTGACAGTGAGCTTACCAGACTTCTTAATTGCTCTTTTGTGGCAACATGGGCGATTAACGGATTGTCTTCAGGTCTTCCCTTTGCTTCAAAGATCCCTGTTACAGCTGTTTCGTTGGTTGCATCTGCCCCTAAACCATAGACTGTCTCAGTTGGAAATGCTACTGTTTGACCGTCTTTTAATAGGGCCGCTGCTTCTGAGATTGCCATTTTATTTGTTTGTACATTCCATCGTTTTGTTTGAACCATCGTTGAGCCTCATTTCTAACGTTAATTTTAGTCGATGGTGGTTTTTTTAGCAAAAAAATAGCTTTTTAAATAGAGATTGTTATACTTGGTCTTTGGATTAGAAACTGCGACATAATGTGGATAAATACTTGAGTGCTATGACACCGCTTCGGAAATACACTACGCTTTCCGTGGGCGGCTGATGAGCCTCCTTGCTCCTACGTCGCTGCGTAGTCTCACCTAGGCCTCAGCTCCCACAGGAGTCTACGTGTATTTCCTTCGCTAGGTATTGTTCACTGCTCCTTGATAAACCACAATAAAAATTGTGATGGATAAAAAAATTTTTTAAACAAATCAGCAGTTGGAATATGAGAGGATTGAGTGGGACAGCGACCCTAAGAAACAGCACAGAAAGCATTCTTTGCGAGCGAGTCACACTAAACCTACGAACCGATTTAACAGTCTATAGATTATTACTCAACTTTCGCAGTGTTAAATGAACGCATAAACCTTGAAGGAATAAAAAAATTTGAAGATACACTACTTGAGTTGACCTTGGATTAACGGTACGTATTTGATGTAAACTGTGAACTAATGGTTGGGTGCAGTAACACCGCTACGGAAATACACTTCGCTATTGACTCGAGTAGGAATCGCTACACTAGTCCGGGTGAGCGGAGGGCGGTGACCCCAGCGGGAATAGCAACAGCTGAAGATCCCGCAGGAAGCGGTTTTTGTTTCCGATGAAGCTGAAGCGTTGCCCGTGGAAAGCATCCGCCCGTAGCGACCCCGGACGGCGGGACAGTTATAGAGATTATTCCAGCAGTTAATTCGCATTTTATATCTTATGTGTACAAAAAACTTCTATCAATGTTGTTTAGAAAACTTGGCATTCGTTAAAGGGATTCTTATGAAAGCGTATTTTGCTTTCTTAGAACCCCTTATACTCTGGAGTGCAAGCCTTAATATAGATAAGCCTTAGTTGCACTTATGCAGTAAGAAAGGATTTAATACTTTCTTAACTGCCAAGTCAATAATAATAAACGTTCTGAGTTTATAGCCATTTGAGCTTACTCTATAGATGCGAAAGTTAAAATTCATATTAACAAGAATCTATTAAAAAACGAGCAAAAAAATAGCCTGTTGGAGGTTTTCCACAGACTATCCACAAATTATGCCTTATTAACGGGGACTTGTTAATAAGTTATATATTAAATCCACAGTTTTTAAACACCTTATACACAAGAATCTGTGCACAAGTGTGGATATGTGGCTAAGATACGTTGTAAGTCCACCAACTACCTTTGTCGATTGGACGTTTATCCACGAGTGTGTTTTCTTTTTGTGGATAAAACTGCAGTGCTTCCAGCAAAACATCGACCATTGGCTGGTGGCTGTGGACAAATACCTTCGTCGCTTGTTTTTCTTTTGCCATTGCTAGAATAGCTTCCAGTAAAATAGGTAACGATTTTGCGTAGTCCTTCGTAATATAAAGCTGTTTTAGCCAATAAACGCCTTCATCGATGGAATCTAATATAAAACACCCTTGAATATTATCCTCAATTTCCACGACATAGCCTTTCTTCTTTAACAAATCCTGTTCAACGTTGTCATTGCTTTTCAGAAAGTTTTCCAGTTTCTCCTGAGATGTTTGGTTCGCTGCGATTAGCTTCATTTTTTTCACCTCTATGATTTTTGATAGTTTTAATTTAAGCTTACTTAAAAGCCACGCTTTCTAATATTCTATGCAAAAACTATGAAGTCTATGACCAACCAAACCATTCAAAGAGAAAAAATTTCACTTCAGCTTGTTCTTTTTCTTTAACTTCTTCTGTGTCATCTGTGTCTTTGTCAGTACTTGCACTGGCTACACTCGTTCCATTAGAAAAATCCAAAAAACATAATGGAGGAAACAAAACGCACCACCAATTAGCCCCTTTACCTTGACCAAGCGTTATCAAAACGGCTTCATACTCACCAGGTGGATATAGAAAATTTCCATATAATTTTGCTGGAAATGTGACATTCGTTCCGTATTCTACCTTGGAAGATTGCGCTTTGTTTTCCCGTTTCAGAACTTCTTCAACAATTGTTTTAATTTTTGGGATGCGTGCATCTATTAATTCTCTTGCTTTATTGATGTCCGTTATCTCTTTCACCCATTCGGAAATAACAGCATTAACCTCGTCGCGGACCATTCGTTTTAATTGCTGATCTTCTTCGTTATCACTATTTGCTAAAATGCGTAACCGAATCGCCTCATCTGGTATAACTTTAATATTGGAATCGGAAGGTGATTCATCACTTACTCCCTTAACTGGCATCGATAATATAATAATAAAAAATATAATTGCCGAAATTACTAGTTTCTTCATCGTTATAATCCCCCTTCATCTGATTTACAAACAGTATGGGCAGGGGACTATTTTTTTAAACTAGCAATCTATTATTTTTTAATATGGGCTTGGATAATGCGGTCCTTTTTGTTGATATCTTTCATGACTTGTATGTTACTTGCTGGGAATTGCTTTGTTAAAAGATCCCGAACAGCTTCACCTTGGCTTTCACCAATTTCAAAAAAAACAGCAGCAGAATCATTTATGACACAGGGAATATCTGCAATGATTTGACGATATGCGGCTAAGCCTTTCTCATCAGCGAAAAGCGCAAGCTCCGGGTCAAATTTTTCCACCGTGTCAGCGAGGTCAGCTTTATCCTGATGTGCAATATACGGCGGGTTCGAAACAATAATGTCTGCCTTTTTCCCAATAAACGGTTTCAGGAAGCCACCTTGCAGGAATGTGACGTCAGCACCCAATTGTTTGGCATTTTGATGTGCAACAGTCAGCGCATCCTTCGAAATATCGGTCGCATAAACAGTCGCTTTTGGGAGTTCGAGTGCCAGCGTTACAGCAATAATCCCACTGCCTGTTCCAATATCGACAATTGTAATTGGCTCGTTGGCTGCAGTCTGAATAACCTGCTGGACAAGCTCTTCCGTTTCAGGTCTTGGGATAAGTGTATGCTCGTTCACACTAAATTTCCTGCCGTAAAATTCCTCATGACCAATAATATGCTGAATTGGAATGCCGGTTTCTGCATGTTTTTCAATAGCATCCTGGAATTGCGCTACGGCTTTTTCCGGAACAGGATCACGCATCTTCATGAAGAATTCGGATCTTGATACTTGAAGAAAATGCTGCAGCAACAGTTCGGCAACCCTTGTTTCACGGTTATGTTTTTTTAAAAAAAGAGAAGCCCGTTGAAGGACTTCATGCTGTTTGGGTTCTTTTTCCATTTTATTCACCAATTTGTTCTAGTTTTTTAGTTTGTTCTTCAACTAACATGGCATCAATAAAGTCATCTAACTTACCTTCTAATACCTGGTCAAGCTTCTGAATTGTTAAACCGATGCGGTGGTCGGTTACACGCGTTTGCGGGAAATTATACGTACGAATACGCTCTGAACGGTCTCCTGTACCAACTGCTGATTTTCTGTGCTCATCATATTCAGCTTGAGCCTCACGCTGAAATTTATCATAAATACGAGCACGCAATACTTTCATCGCTTTTTCCTTGTTTTTAATCTGTGATTTTTCATCCTGACATGACACTACAACACCTGTTGGATCATGGGTCAATCGAACCGCAGACATTGTTGTGTTAACACTTTGACCACCTGGGCCACTTGATGCGAAGGTATCTACACGAATGTCTTTTTCATGAATATCAACTTCGACATCTTCTGTCTCAGGCAGCACAGCTACTGTTGCGGTTGATGTATGAATCCGGCCACCAGATTCTGTTTCAGGAACACGTTGAACACGGTGTGCACCATTTTCATATTTCAACTTGGAATAAGCACCAGTACCATTGATTATAAAAATAATTTCTTTATACCCGCCAACTCCTGTAGAGCTAGCCTCAATGACATCGATTTTCCATCCTTGCATCTCGGCATACTTGGAATACATACGATAAAGATCTCCAGCAAATAACGCTGCTTCATCACCACCGGCAGCACCACGAACTTCCATAATAACGTTTTTATCATCATTCGGATCTTTTGGCAGAAGGAGAATTTTCAACTTCTCTTCCAGTGATTCTGTGTTTTCTTTTAATTCCTCAATTTCCATTTTAACCATATCATCCATCTCGTCATCAAGGTCGTCTTCAAGCATAGCCTTCGCATCATCCAACTGTGACATCTTATCTTTATATTCACGATATACCTGAATGATATCCTCAAGACCTGCTTGTTCCTTCGAATACTCCCGTAATTTGTTCGTATCACTTATAATATCCGGATCACTAAGTAGTTCATTAAGCTTATTATAACGATTTTCCAATGATTGTATACGATCTAACACCACGGTCACCTCTTTCTGATTAACAGTATAATTATAGTATACTCCCGTGAGGAGGTCAAAGTTTACTCTGGAATGGTAATTTTCTGTGCCTGCAAGTGCACCGTATTAATTTGGCGCGCTGGTTGCGGTTGTGCGGATGCTCGGTTGTGCGGGTGCGCGATTGTGCGGTTGTGTGGGTGCGCGATTCAGTCTTCGTACGAATTATTCAGGCTTATTTGGGGCAATGTGGCGGTTATTCAGTATTCGTTGCACCTGATTCAGTATTCGTTGCACCTGATTCAGTACTCGATAGCGCTAATTCAGTTTTCGAACAGAAATACCTCATTTTAAAACCAATCGATAAATCCGTGATTTTGTGTTACCAGTATAACTGTACCCGCTGTTCAGCAACAAATTTTTCATCACCTCAGGAGAGTCTACCATCAGAAATTCTCTCGCCTCCCTGTTCGTTATGTTTTCACCAAACAATAAATAATAATCATTCAAAGCTGGTATATGTGCATTTGTTGAAAAGTGATTACAATACCTGCAATGCCACTTACGATTCAGTCTTTCCATTGATGCCGATGAGCACTGTGGACAGAATACTCCTTTAATCAGTTCACTTCTTTTGACACTAAAGTTTTTAAGAACATTGTTATCGTAAGGTGTATGATCAGCTAGTAGTTTAGAAGATAGTTGTTGAAGCATGTCCATATCAAAAATTGGGTCCCTGAATTGGCGATTTAATTCTTTTATTTTATGAAAAAGTAAATTGCTGTGAATAACCTCTTTTGGTACAGGGTTATTAGGGGACAATGGTTTAATTATTGTAGTTGGGGAACTAAAAACAACGAAGTATAATAGCGGAATTTGTGGGAAGTTCTGCCGATCCAGCCATAACCGTAATCTGTGGCGCTGTAGTTGGACTTGAGGAATTGGGTTAGGCAGACCTTCCTCTTTACCGTCGTCTCCTACGCGAATCACTTGGTTCTCTCCATCAAAATACAATGTGCCATACCAATTTTTAACCTCGACAATTAAAAAATAGTTTCTGCTTGGAATAAGCGTGTCAATTTCAAAGTGACTTTGTAAGCTGGGAATACGGAGATTATGCAGAATTAAGTAGTCTTTAGGGGTAAGAAACGAAAGAGGATAACTAATTTCACGTTCCCCCTTTATACCACTCCTGGTTTTTGCAATATCGTCCTTAATCTTCCTTTTCTCTCGATGGTAATCTTGCGTTCTCCTGCCCAGTGCCTCTAATTTCAAACTGTAAATGTTCATTTCATGTGGTTTAATAATCAATTTGGCCACAACCTTTCAAGTAATATAAACTAAATATACACTGTTATATACAGCTTGTGGTCTTTTTTATGAAAATAGCATTTTACCGTAAATATTTAAGTTAGAAATTAAATATTCACTCTAAATGCAGGAGTGACTTTAATATTTTGCTATCGAAGTTCAGTTAGTTTAAACATTTTCTGTTACTAATATTGGCTATCTAGGGTGTAATTTTGGGAATTTTTTTGTTGATTTCGGTTTTTATTGTGGGTAATTCAGTCATTTATCGCGTTTGTTCAGTTTTCAGGCTAAAATCAGCCGAATGCAGAAAATCTTGCTATCTTGGGGGGCACTGCGACGAGATTCAGTTTTCACGCGGGTTTTTCAGTCTGATTTGTGCCAGATTGCCGTTTATTCAGTTTTCAACACTGCTGATTCAGTTCTCGTTGCGCATGATTCAGTATTCACCAGCGATTATTCAGTTTTCAGGCTAAAATCAGCCGAATACAGAAGACGGTGACTGACTGGAAGTAAATCTTCCTACCCTAGGGGATCACTGCGTCGAGATTCAGTTTTCACGTGGATTATTCAGTCTATTTCGGGTCAGATTGCCGTTTATTCAGTTTTCAACACTGCTGATTCAGTTTTCGTTGCAGCTTATTCAGTATTCACCAGCGATTATTCAGTTTTCAGGCCAAAAACTGGCTGAATCCATCTCCAACCAAATACAAAAAAGAGCGCTAATGCACTCTTTTACTTGGATAATTTTGATAGGGTTTTTACTACTTCATTTTTGGGTTTGTTTGGTACTTCATGATGATGGCGGCATCTTGGTTCATAGGATTCAGATGCACCTACCATTATTACCGGGTCATCATATGATGCCGGTCTCCCATCAATTAAGCGTTGGGTTCGGCTTGCAGGTGATCCGCAAATTGGGCAGATTGCATTAAGTTTGGACACCGATTCGCTTAGCGCCATTAATTTTGGCATTGGTCCAAACGGTTCCCCGCGAAAATCTGTGTCCAGACCTGCTATGACTACACGAATTCCTTTGTTTGCTAATTCATCAGCAACAGCTGTAATATTTTCATCAAAAAATTGGACTTCATCAATACCGATTACATCTACTTCATTATCGATGTCTTCCAGAATCTCATCCGAGTTTTTGACAGGGCGAGCAATAGCCGATGTGCCGTTATGGGTTACAACTGAATCATCTGCAAAACGATCGTCAATCGATGGCTTAAATACACGTACAGACAAGTTGCCGTATGTTGCACGGCGAACGCGGCGTATTAGTTCTTCTGATTTACCGGAAAACATACTTCCACAGATTACTTCTACCCAGCCACTTTGTTTCATAATGTACATATGCGGGATCTCCCTTCAACGTATATGTATTTATATTATAGTTTAACATTTATTTCGACAAATAATGATAGGACTTTTGCATAAACGATATGCCAAGTTTTCTAATATTAGGTTATCCTATCCCACACACGAAATCATTGTTTAAAAATGGAAGTAAAAAAACAGGCAAAGGTTAGACATTTTGCCTGTTTCTACTTTTGACTGAACTTAGCCAGTCTTTTATCAATCCAGCATTAAGACTGGGGTACAAAGCACGCTGTGTGCAAAATATATGGTTCCCCAGTTCATTAAGCCTTTTAGTTCATATTATATTTTTTCTTGAATCGGTCTACACGTCCGCCAACTTTGTCAGCTTTTTGTTTACCTGTGTAGAACGGGTGTGAATCTGAACTGATTTCAACACGGATCAATGGATACGTATTACCATCTTCCCACTCAATTGTTTCTTCTGAGTTTTGTGTTGAGCCACTCATAAATTTAAAATCTGAGCTTGTATCAAGAAACACAACTTTTCTGTATTCTGGATGAATATCTTTTTTCATGTCTTTCCACTCCTTTTTGCCCTGAATCCTTTGGAACAGAGTTTATTGCAAGAGCCGTCATAGGTATAATACCTTATCTAAACTCACATAAAAGAATTATAACAGTCTATAGGATTGATTGCAATAGCAAAAAACTTCCTTCAGATTAGAAAACTTGGCCTATTTCTTAACTGCCAGGTTACTTCTTAATCCCTTTACGGGTCATTTCTTCGTCCATTTGCTGAAAAAATTCCATATTATCCTTCGATGCTCTTAGTCGTTTCAGGAAGCGATCAAGGAAGTTATGTGAATCCTGCATCGTCTTTCGGATAGCCCAGATTTTGTCGAGGTGTTCTTTAGTGACAAGCAGTTCTTCTTTTCGTGTGCCTGATTTCAGAATATCGATTGCCGGGAATATCCGACGCTCAGCCAGGCTACGGTCAAGATGCAGTTCCATGTTACCTGTTCCTTTGAATTCTTCATAAATAACATCGTCCATCCGTGAACCTGTATCAACCAGAGCAGTTGCCAGAATCGTGAAGCTTCCACCCTCTTCAATATTACGTGCAGCTCCAAAAAATCGTTTAGGACGATGGAATGCTGCCGGGTCAATACCACCTGAAAGCGTTCTGCCACTCGGTGGAATAACAAGATTGTACGCACGCGCTAATCGGGTAATACTGTCCATTAATACAATTACATCACGTTTATGTTCAACTAATCGCATAGCACGTTCCAGTACTAATTCAGATACCTTAATATGGCTTTCAGGACCTTCATCAAATGTTGAACTAACAACATCCACATCAGTATGTACCGAACGTTCGATGTCTGTAACTTCCTCTGGACGCTCGTCCACAAGCAGAATAATTAGTTTAGCATCTGGATGATTAGCTGAGATACTATTCGCTATTTCTTTTAATAGTACAGTTTTACCAGCCTTTGGCGGCGCAACAATTAAACCACGCTGTCCAAAGCCAACTGGGGTCATCAGATCTATAATCCGGGTAGAAAGACTTTTTGTGTTTTTTTCCAGTTGCATAAACCGATCAGGGTACAGCGCTGTTAAAGCAGGAAAATGCACACGTTCCTTTGACGTTTCAGGATCTTCGCCATTCACCGCATCAACATGCAAAAGTCCATAATAGCGTTCATTTTCTTTTGGAGGACGTACCTTTCCAGATACTTTGTCACCGTTTCTTAAATCAAAGCGGCGAATCTGGGATGCAGATATATATATGTCTTCTGCACTTGCAGAATAATTAATTGGTCGTAAGAAACCGAACCCTTCCGATGTAATAATTTCCAGTACTCCATCCATAAATAAGTAGCCATCTTTTTCAGCTTGAGCCTTAAGAATAGCAAAAATAAGTTCTTTTTTTGTCAGTTTCGAATAATAAGAAACTTTGTGCTCACGTGCTAGAGCATATACATCTTTCAATGTTAACGTCTCTAGGTGAGAGATTGATAATTCAGCCATTTAATCACCACGCCTATTCATTTTTACATTTTAAAATTTAAACAAAAGTATAAGTTCTTGTATTTTTTTAGAGTATAACACTTTTCTTACTGCATAAGTGCAACTAAGTTTTTTGCCAATAATGCTTGCACTCCAGAGTATAAGGGGTTCTAAGAAAGCAAAATACGCTTCCATAAGAATCCCTTTAACGAAAGGTACGTTTTCTAAAGTAAGTTACTCGGGTTTATGAGTTATATGGTCTGTTCTAACAGAAATGAAGAGTTGTCGGAAGCTAGAATAGAAGTTTGTTTTTATAAATTATATTAACCATTCTTTACTACTATTAAACATCTACCATAATACCTGTTTGTATCATAACATTCAACTCTATTTTTATATTCTTGCCAGTTGGATGATTAATAGAGAAGGAAGCCGAAACGAATATGGCTCCCCTCTATAATAATTTATTATGGTTCCATGACGAGGTTTGGTTTTTTCATCAGGCTATGATCGCCATCGATAAAACGGACTGTTCCACTTTTGGCGCGCATAACTACTGTTTGTGTTGTTGCTTTGGCCCCTTTAAACTGGACACCTTGCAGCAATTCACCATCAGTAACTCCTGTTGCAGCAAAGATTGCATCGTCACCACCACAGAAATCCTCCATGTAAAATACTTTATCAGTATCAGCGATACCCATTTCTTTACAACGACTTCTTTCTTCATCGTTTGAAGGGACAAGCTTTCCTTGGATTTCACCGCCAAGGCATTTTAGGGCAACTGCAGCAAGTACACCTTCAGGAGCTCCACCTATTCCCAATAAAATATCTACACCTGTATCATCAAAAGCAGTGTTCATTGCACCCGCAACGTCGCCATCTGGAAGTAACTTGATTCGTGCACCTGCAGCTCGTATTTCTTCAACCAACTCCACATGACGCGGACGATCCAAAACGACTGCCACGAGATCTTCCAGGTTTTTATTTTTTGCTTTGGCAACAGCTTTTAAGTTATCAAGTGTTGATGCATTAATATCCACTTTGCCTACCGACTCTGGTCCGACAGCTAATTTTTGCATGTACATGTCTGGTGCATGCAAAAGTTTTTTATGGTCAGCAATCGCAATAACTGCCAGTGCATTCCATGTACCCTGAGCAACAATGTTTGTCCCTTCCAAAGGGTCTACAGCGATATCCACACTAGGTCCAGATCCAGTACCAAGCTTTTCACCAATATAAAGCATTGGCGCTTCATCCATTTCCCCTTCGCCGATTACAACTGTTCCCTGCATCGGGATTGTATCAAAAACATCACGCATAGCTGACGTTGCAGCATCATCTGCCTCTTCCTTTTTGCCTCGTCCCATCCAACGAGCTGATGATAGGGCTGCAGCTTCTGTGACGCGTACGATTTCCATTGTTAAACTTCTTTCCATGATATCCCTCTCCCTTTTAATGTAATATCCTCATCCCAAGAAGACATTAAGTATGGAGATAACAACGCAGAAGTCGAGCATTTATTTTTTTCTCTCTACGAATTTTGAAATTGCTCTATTTCCTGTTGTGTCATTTCCTCCCGCCATACATTTGCACCGAGGTCGATTAGTTTCTCTGTTATTTTCTCGTATCCTCGATCAATATGTTCCAGGCCGGTAATTTCAGTGATTCCGTTTGCCATAAGACCGGCGATAATGAGTGATGCACCCGCACGTAGATCGGATGCTTTTACGCGTGCACCCTCTAACTGCACAGGCCCTGAGACAATTACAGAACCACCCTCAACTTTTATTATAGCATTCATTCGCCGTAATTCATCAATATGTTTTAATCTTGCTGAATAAATTGTGTCTGTGACAACACCCGTATTAACTGCTTTGGTTAATAACGTTGTAAAAGGCTGCTGTAAATCGGTAGGAAAGCCAGGGTACACGAGTGTTTTAACATCTACACTTTTGAGTGGCTTTTTTGGTGCAATATATAATTGCTCGTCTTTTTCTTCCACCACTACGCCCATTTCACGTAGCTTGGCTAGTACAGACTCCAGATGCTGTGAAATCACATTGTCGATAATTACTTCTTTACCTTGGGCCGCAGCTGCGATTGCATATGTGCCAGCTTCAATTCGGTCTGGAATAATCGTATGGCGGCATCCATGTAAATGCTCAACACCTTCAATTCTGATAACATCCGTTCCGACACCTTTGATCTTCGCACCCATATTTGTCAGCAACGTTGCTACATCAATAATCTCTGGTTCTTTGGCTGCATTTTCAATGACTGTTTTACCTTTTGCCTTAACAGCAGCAAGCATAATATTAATTGTAGCACCGACACTAACGACGTCCAGATATATTCTGGCACCTCTAAGTTGATTGGCCCTGATGTAAATTGCACCTTGTTCATTGGTAACTTCGGCTCCAAGTGCCTCGAAGCCTTTGATGTGCTGATCAATTGGACGAGGGCCTAAGTGACAGCCTCCTGGCAGACCGATAACTGCCTGGTTAAACTTCCCTAACATCGCTCCCATGAAATAGTAGGACGCTCGGAGTTTCTTCACTTTCCCATTCGGCAGTGGCATTGATACCATATTTTCTGGATCAATATGCACTGTCTGCCCATCCCAGCTTACTTTACCACCGATTTCTTCGAGCAAGTCACCAAGGGTGTATACATCTGATATTTCTGGTAATCCTTCAATCATTACATGGGAATCAGCTAAAAGTGCAGCAGGTAATAATGCGACAGCACTATTTTTAGCTCCGTTGATTCGAACCTTTCCGTTTAACAAATTTCCGCCTTCCACTAGCATTTTCTGCATTTGGGGCACCTCACTTTTTGACGTACAGAACGTACTAATTCCGGAGTGGCCACAATTATAGCCCCTTTTGCCGGTTGAGGTTATTCAAAAATTTAATTTTGAAAAACATACTTCCTGTTGGTTTACTTTTATTTCCTTTTATATTGCACAATATTTCCAGTTCTATGCACTTATTTTTGGTTATTCCAGTCAGATAGGAATTTTTCAATACCTTGATCTGTTAATGGATGCTTAACAAGCTGACCTAAAACTTTATATGGAATTGTTGCTATGTGTGCTCCATTTAGTGAAGCATCAATAACATGTAATGGATTTCTAATTGATGCTGCAATGATTTCTGTGCTTATATCATGCAGATCAAATATATCGGAAATCGTAGAAACTAACGTCATTCCGTCATGGCCAATGTCATCTAAACGACCTAGAAATGGCGATACATACGATGCACCTGCTCGTGCAGCAAGAAGTGCTTGGTTGGCATTAAAAATTAATGTAACGTTTGTTTTGATATTTAAATCACTGAATGCTTTTACAGCTTTAAGTCCTTCCAATGTCATTGGAACTTTAACAGTTATATTTGGTGCGATTGCCGCAAGTTCTTTACCTTCTTTAATCATGCCTTCAGCGTCTTCAGCAATAACCTCTGCACTTACTGAACCTGACACTTCATCGGTAATTTCTTTTAACCGATCATGAAATGAAATACCTTCTTTTGCTACTAGACTCGGGTTCGTGGTCACGCCTGCTAAAATACCAAGTTCATTTGCGGAACGGACCTCTTCAAGATTTGCTGTGTCGATAAAAAATTTCATCGTTTATGTCCCTTCTTTCTTAAAATTGTCTCTCTACTTACATTATGCTTATATTGCTCGTACTATTTTGCTTGTTTGGAAGAACCAAATTCACGCATTTTTCCAATGACCGTTTCCTTAATTGCGTCACGGCTTGGGCCCAAATATTTACGTGGGTCGTAAAGATCAGGCTTATCATTTAATACTTCACGAACCTTCTTCGCTTGAGCAATCTGGCTCTCTGTATTGACATTAATTTTTGCTGAACCTAGTGAAATTGCACGTTTAATATCTTGTGTTGGAATCCCCGTACCACCATGCAATACTAGTGGAATATTCGTCAGGTTCATGACTTCCTCCATACGGTCGAATCCTAGGTTCGGTTCACCTTTATAAGGACCATGTACGGAACCTAAAGCTGGTGCAAAGCAATCGACATTTGTTTCGTTGACAAGTCTTTCACACTCAGCAGGGATTGCATATGCGGCTTCTGCATCTTCAACGATTATGTCATCTTCCTGCCCGCCTACACGACCAAGTTCTGCTTCAACAGAAACGCCATGAATATGTGCCAGTTCAACCACTTTCCTTGTTAATGCAATATTATCATCTAATGGTTGTGAAGACGCATCAATCATTACAGATGTAAACCCTGCCTGAATTGCCTTTGCGCATGCTTCAAAGCTTGAACCATGATCAAGATGGATAGCGACAGGAACAGTTGTACCATACTCTTCCATAAGTGCTTTAACCATTGAAACCACTACTTTGAATCCGTCCATATATTTTCCGGCGCCTTCAGAAACACCAAGAATAACTGGTGATTTTTCTTCTTCAGCAGCCTGCAGAATTGCTTGGGCATATTCCATATTATTTAAATTGAATTGTCCAACTGCATAGCCATTTTCCTTGCCCTTTTCGAGCATATCTTTCATTGATACTAATGGCATTCTATATCCTCCTTAGATGACTATGTCTGTCTCTATTAAAATAAACTACAATATAAGAATACCAACAACATCATCAAGTCGCAAGAACAAAAGCGAAAGTGCCTACCCAGCTGTATCCCTGCATAACAAATAGCAGCTAATGGTGAAAAGTCAGCTGCACTATTGCTATCTGTTTTTCGTTACGTCACCCAATTAAACTTTTTGTAAAGTCACTGACATCCTGAACATTAAATGGCTTTGCAAGGACTTTTTTTACCAACTTATACTTTTGGGATTCCTCCACTACTTCTTCCGTTAAACCGCTCATTAAAATAACAGGGATTTCAACCTTATTAAGTTCCAGCTGCTTTATTACCTGCACTCCGTCCACAACAGGTAACTTATAATCCAGCATCAGCAAATCGAATGAATTCTTGTATAAAATATCCAATGCTTCCTTCCCCGTGTTTGCTAACGTTACATGATAGCCCTCATTTGTGAATATCTCCTGTAAAAGTAAGCGAATACCTGGTTGATCATCAACCACTAATATTTCCTTTTTCATAAAGATAACCTTCTCCCACCTCGAACATAAATTTCTCTCTCTCTAACACACATATTTCTACATAGATGGTGAAAATTCCTTCTTTTTAAAGAACATATTTTTATCAAACAGTGATGGAAAGTCACTTATAATAAAAAAGTCCTAAATAAAAAACGAATGTACGTTCTCTATATAGGTCTTTTTATATTGTATTTATTGTTAGATTATTTATTGACTACTGCACCAATGAAGCCATGAAATAATGCTTGTGACCTTGTTGGACGTGATTTGAATTCCGGGTGAAATTGACATGCGACAAACCATGGATGGTCAGTAATCTCAATTGTTTCGACCAATCTGTCATCAGGGCTTGTTCCAGAAAAAATAAATCCATTTTCCGTCATTTGTTCCCGGTATTCATTATTAAATTCATAACGGTGACGATGGCGTTCATAAACAATATCCGCCCCATCATATGCTGCCTTGGTTTTTGTGTTATCTGTTAACTTACAAGGATAAATCCCTAGTCTTAATGTGCCGCCAAAATCTGATATATTTTTCTGTTCAGGTAATAAATCGATAATCGGATACGGCGTTTTTGGATTGATTTCTGCTGAATGTGCACCTTTCAATCCGAGTACGTTGCGGGCAAATTCGACAGTAGCAAGCTGCATTCCAAGACAGATTCCGAAAAATGGTATTTTATTTTCACGTGCATAGCGAATTGCTTCAATTTTCCCCTCTATTCCACGGTCACCAAAACCACCAGGTACTAAAATACCATCGACATGTTTCAGCTCATTTTTAATTGTTTCTTCATCAAGTTTTTCAGCGTTAATCCAGTTGATTTCAATATCCGTGTCATAGTAAAATCCAGCATGCTTTAACGACTCGACAACTGAAAGGTATGCATCAGGAAGTTCAACGTACTTTCCGACAAGTCCAATGGTAACCGTTCCAGAAAGGTTTCTTACCTTATTGACCAGTTGCTTCCACTCATCCATATCTGCTGGCTTACAATCCAGTCCGAAATGATCACATGTCAGCTGATCCAGTTGCTGCTCCTGTAGTGAAATAGGAACCTGGTATAATGTATCTGCATCAGGCATTTCAATCACTGCATTTTCGTTTATATCACAGAATAATGCTATTTTCTCTTTCATATCCTTGCTGATTGGCAGTTCTGTTCGCAAAACAATTGTGTCTGGCTGAATGCCTAAAGAGCGTAATTCCTTCACACTGTGCTGGGTTGGCTTTGTTTTCATTTCACCTGCAGCCTTAATATACGGTACTAACGTACAGTGTATATACATGACATGTTCTTTCCCGATGTCACTCTTAATTTGACGGATCGCCTCCAAAAATGGCAAGGATTCAATGTCCCCAACTGTTCCACCAATTTCCGTAATCACAACATCTGCTTTTGTAGCTTGTCCTGCACGAAACACCTGTTCTTTAATTTCATTAGTTATATGCGGAATAACCTGTACCGTTCCGCCCAGATAATCGCCTCGACGCTCTTTTTTTATAACACTGGAATATACTTTCCCGGTTGTTATGTTACTGTACTTATTTAAATTGATATCAATGAACCGTTCATAATGCCCTAAATCAAGATCAGTTTCTGCTCCGTCTTCTGTCACGAAGACCTCACCATGCTGGTATGGGCTCATCGTTCCTGGGTCAACATTAATGTATGGATCAAACTTTTGAATGGTTACTTTTAAGCCTCGGTTCTTTAACAACCGACCTAATGATGCTGCTGTTATTCCTTTTCCAAGTGAAGAAACAACACCACCTGTTACAAATATATACTTCGTCACTATTCATCCCTCGTCTTTCTCTGCTAATTATTAAATTTATATTTTGCCTGTCTTATTAGAAACCTTTCTAAAGCTATGTTCTGCATAAATAACAGGGGTTAAACATTAGATTTGCTTGGCTTATCGCCGATCCATAGACGAAACGCCTTTATCTGTCATTAAAAAACTTGGCTTGTCGCCAAGCCTTTATGGCGAAAGCCTTAGTTGCACTTATGCAGTAAGAAAGAATTTATACTTTCTTAGCTGCTAAAATAAAAAAAGCGCCTCCCCTATTGATCAAGGGAAACGCTTTATGACTTCGAATTTAAAGAGCCCAATAAAAATTGTACTCATACGGGCTGAAAAAGTCAAGCGAGCCTTTTATTAATTTTGGTCGTTTTCTAAAAAAGCTGTGCTCTACTACGTAATGATGAAAAATAATTTCAGTCTAGGACACCGCTGCGGAAATACACTTCGCTTTCCGTGGGAGTCTCCATGTATTTCCTACGCTGGGTTGTGCTCAATTTATCCTAGAAATTAACAAATGAATATTCAAATGGATAATAACAAGATCTTAAATTTAAACCAGCAGTTGGAATGTGCGAGACTCATGTAGGACAGCAAGACAAAGGCCCCGCAGTGAGCGTTCTTTGCTAGCGAGGCAGACTAAATAAACCATGTCCTATACGTCGAGGCTCGTGGTAAGCCCTAGGTGCGCGAGTATGTTCCAACTGCGTGGTCAGAGAGCCACAGTAAATACTACGAATCAAAATTACGGAAAAAGCCTTATTTCTTATCTTCTTTGTCTTCTTCTTCGTCTAACTCGTCATCATCTTCATCAAACTCATCATCATCAAATTCGTCGTCTGATTCATCGTCCAAGCTTTCATCGAAGAGATCATCTTTATCATCGCCATCGTCCCCAGTTTCTTTAAAGTCACCTGTAAGCACTTCAATATCATCAGCGGGGATCTCTTTTTCTTCTTCTTCCTCTTTCGGCTCTTCCTTCTTAGCTGCTTTTTTCTTCTTAGGTTTCGGTTTAGCTTTTGCCTTCTTCTTCTTCTTAGGAGCAGCAGCTACTTCCTCATCAGTTTCTTCTACTAAATACCAACGTTTCAGACCCCAGCTACTTGTGTGAAGGGCCATGAACCGACCATCAACGGTCAAATTGGTATGGAATTGTGCTATGTTGTCCGATTTTTGCTTTTCTGTGTATCCTTTTAGATCTGCAACCTTATCGTAGACTTCATAGAAATCCTGGGCCTTTTTCTTGTCTGTTAAAATTAAATGTGCAACTTCGATCATTGGTTTGCTTTCAAGTTCTTCGCGGCTATATTTTTTCAGACTCACGATACCGCACTCCCTTTTTCATGTATTAGTGAATAAATATTATAAGTATCTTAAAGCTTGCATGACATTGTATAAGGCGTTCTAACAAAGCAAATTACGCTTTCATAAGAATCCCTTTAACGATAAGCCAAGTTTCCTAAGCAGTTAAGAAGGTATAAATACTTTCTTACTGCATAAGCGCAACTAAGGCCTTTCGCCATTACAGCTTGGCGATAAGCCGAGTTTCCTAAAAAACTTTATTTAATATGCTTTCCGTAAACCATACCATACATTATAAACAAATCTCACCTTAATATGCTAGTGTAAACTACAAAAAAGTTGAGAAAAAGAGATATTTTCTCAACTTTGATGTAGGTTTATCCTTAATTGGCTACATTGTGAACTTGAGCCGGAAAGTTGTGAACTTGGGCCGAATGTGTGACAGTTTGAGCCGATTTCCAGTCGACTTAAGCCAAATGTGTGTCCGTTTGAGCCAAACACCCTGTTATTACTTCGGTACTTCAATCCGGCATTTCGCCACTTACATATTCCGTCTGTATTGTCCGCCTACTTCATATAGGGCGTTGGTTATTTGTCCGAGACTTGCTACTTTTACTGTTTCCATCAGCTCAACGAAAATATTTCCACCTGAGGCTGCAACCTCTTTTAAGGCTGATAATGCCGCTTCCGTTTGGTCTTCGTTAGCACCCTGGAAATTGTGCAGTTCATTTATTTGATGTTCTTTTTCCTCTTTGGATGCTCGCGCAAGTTCCATTGAATCTATTTTTTCCTCTGAAGGTGGGTTCGGATTCAAATAAGTGTTTACCCCAACAAGCGGCAGGTCGCCGGAATGTTTTTTACCTTCATAGTAAAGGGATTCTTCCTGAATTTTACCGCGTTGATATTGACGTTCCATTGCGCCTAGTACACCGCCACGGTCATTCATTTTTTCAAATTCCTGCAAAACAGCTTCTTCAACTAAATCTGTC
Organism: Virgibacillus sp.; assembly: GCA_041689365.1. Taxonomy (GTDB): domain Bacteria; phylum Bacillota; class Bacilli; order Bacillales; family Amphibacillaceae; genus Lentibacillus. The sequence continues at coordinate 34,378 of JBDNGJ010000062.1, read as the reverse complement.
AGCTCTTCAACGATATAGGAACCCTGCATCGAATTCTCATTTTTCGTTAAGCCGAATTCTTTATTAATGATCATTTGAATTGCCATTGCCCGACGAACAGAATCTTCTGTAGGGGTTGTGATAGCTTCATCAAAAGCATTAGTATGCAGTGAATTGGTATTATCCTGGATTGCCAATAATGCTTGCAATGTTGTACGGATATCGTTAAAATCAATTTCTTGTGCGTGCAAGGAGCGGCCTGATGTTTGAATATGGTATTTCAGTTTCTGAGCCCGCTCATTTGCTCCATATTTATCACGCATTGTTATTGCCCAGATACGGCGCGCAACACGGCCAATTACGGTGTACTCCGGATCCAATCCATTTGAAAAGAAGAATGACAGATTCTGCGCAAACTTGTTAACGTCCATTCCACGGCTCAAATAGTATTCCACGTACGTGAAGCCATTTGCCAATGTGAAGGCAAGCTGTGTTATCGGGTTAGCTCCAGCTTCGGCAATATGATAGCCGGAAATCGAAACAGAATAATAGTTGCGAACTTCTTTATCAATAAAGTATTGCTGAATGTCACCCATCATGCGCAGTGCGAACTCTGTTGAGAAGATACATGTGTTTTGTCCCTGATCTTCTTTTAAAATATCCGCCTGGACTGTTCCGCGTACAACAGACACTGTTTCATCTTTGAGCCTATCATATTCTTCCTTGTTTGGTTCGCGGCCATTTTCCTCTTTAAATTTTGTAACTTGCTGGTCAATTGCTGTATTGAAAAACATTGCCAAAATAATCGGAGCAGGGCCATTGATTGTCATGGATACCGATGTTTTTGGATCTATTAAATCGAAACCATCATACAGCTTTTTCATGTCCTCGAGCGTACATATACTTACGCCACTTTCACCGACTTTTCCATATATATCAGGACGTGGTGCAGGATCCTCCCCATACAATGTCACCGAATCAAATGCAGTTGACAGGCGTTTAGCTTCCTCGCCTTTTGATAAATAGTGGAAGCGGCGATTTGTTCGTTCAGGTGTGCCTTCTCCAGCAAACTGACGTGTAGGGTCTTCCCCTTTTCGTTTAAATGGAAAAACACCTGCAGTAAACGGAAATGATCCTGGTACATTTTCCTTCATCAGCCATTTCAAACGTTCTCCCCAGTCCGAAAACTTCGGAAATGCAACTTTAGGGATTTTTAGGCCTGCTAGTGTCTCTGTTGTAATATCCATTTCAATTTCTTTATCCCGAATGGAAAATGTCAGTTTATCTTGGCTGTATCTTTCTTTTGTTTCATCCCATGCCTCAAGTGACTTTTTTGCAGTGGAATCAAGCTTTTCCTCGTATTGATCAAACGTTTGACCAATAACCTTTTTCGTGTTTTCATCCTCTACTACTTCTTTTGCACCTTCAAGCTGGAAAAGTTTCCGGGCAATATCGCTTTGTTTTTCCGCATGTTGATGATAGTTACGAACGTGCGTTGAAATTTCACGTAAATAATGGCGGCGTTCATTCGTGATGATCATGTTTTGTTTTTCCGCGATAATATTACGTTCAAAACCAATTTCATCATTCCAGTCATGTTTTTCATTTAATGTATCGATAAGAGATGCAAACAGTGCATTTGTCCCTGCATCATTAAATTGGCTGGCAATTGTACCAAAGACAGGGAACTTTTCTTTATCATCATGAAAAAGCAAATGACTTCGTTGATATTGTTTGCGCACCTGATTCAATGCGTCTTCAGAACCCTTTTGCTCAAACTTATTAATTACAATGAAATCCGCAAAGTCAATCATGTCAATTTTTTCAAGCTGTGATGGCGCGCCAAATTCTGCTGTCATGACATACATGGATAAGTCCGTTACATCCGTAATCGCAGCGTCACCCTGCCCGATACCGCTCGTTTCAATAATGATAAAATCATATCCTGAAGCACGAACAACATCGATTACATCCTGGATTGCTTTGGATAGTTCGCTTCTGGAGTCACGTGTCGCTAGCGATCGCATATAAACACGATCGGTAAAAATTGCGTTCATCCGGATTCGGTCACCGAGTAATGCGCCACCTGTTTTCTTTTTCGTCGGATCAATTGAAATGATCGCAACTTTTTTGTCAGGAACTTCATTAATAAAGCGACGGATCAGTTCATCAGTTAATGAACTTTTCCCTGCGCCACCTGTGCCGGTAATACCAAGAACCGGGGCATTATTTGATTCAGACTGAAGCGACTTAAGTACTTGCTGCTTTTCTTCATGGTCCTTTTGATTACTTTCCATATAGGTGATGAACCGGGCAATCGCCTGACGCTCACCTGTCAGCAGTTTATCTTTATCCTTTTTCAAATCAATTGGTGGAAGGAAATCACATTCTTCAAGCATTTGGTTAATCATACCCTGAAGCCCATATTTACGGCCATCCTCTGGGGAAAATATCCATGACACCCCGTACTCATGCAATTCTTTAATTTCACGTGGTATGATTGTTCCGCCACCACCACCGTAAACTTTGATATGCGTGGCACCAAGTTCATTTAGTAAATCAATCATATATTTAAAATATTCAACATGACCACCCTGGTAGGACGACATGGCAATTCCCTGTACGTCTTCCTGAATGGCTGCATAGACAACTTCTTCTACTGAGCGATTATGCCCTAGATGAATAACCTCTGCTCCACTTGCCTGAAGAATTCTTCGCATAATATTAATTGATGCATCATGTCCGTCATATAAACTTGATGCTGTTACAAAACGTACCGGGTTTTCCGGTTTATACAGTTCTGGTTGTTCCATCATCATCAAGCCTCCTTATCTTTTACTATTGTTCTGTCAATTGCTAGTGATGCCATTAAATAATGGATTTGACGATCAATATACTCTTGCAGTGTGAATTGTTTTTGGAGGACCCACCGTCTGAATCCCCACATATGTCCCTGTATGAAAATATTGTTCGCCACTAATTCGGCGTCCTGCTTGGAAATTTCATGTGGCAGGCAAGTAACGATAACTTTCTCAAGCATGCCAACCATGTCCCGCTCTTTGTGCAGTACATATTCCTTGGTATCCTTTTTTAGCGATTTTACTTCCTGATACATGATAACGACTTCTTCCTGCATTTCATCCATTAAGTAAAAATAAGATTCAACAACTTTTTCCAGATTGGTAACAGATGGATTTTCCAAATCAATGGCAGCTTCAAGACGTTCATGAACTTGCTCATAAATGGCATCACATACAAGAAACAGCAAATCTTCTTTCGTCCGAATGTACTCGTAAAGTGTACCAATGCTGAAGCCAGACTCTTTTGCTATTTCTCGTGTTGTCGTTCGATGGAATCCTTTTTCTTTAAATAAGGTAATTGCACCTTTAATCATCTGATTGCGACGCTTTTCGACGAGTTCACTATTTTTTACAGAAGAAAGGATTTGGTTCTGGTTCTGGTTCTGAGTCATTTAGTGTCCCCCTTCCATTTATCAAATAAGTCCTTCGCCAATTGATATGGATCACTGTTGGCTTCAATGGTTATATCTGTTTCTTCGATATACGTTTTAACATCACGCCATATTTCTTCGCGGACCAATTCATATACCTCTAACTCTTGCTGCTGCTTACGTCGTTTTGTTCCTTCATCAGTGCTGTATAAGTATTCATGGTGCTGGTCTATTTTTTCCCATAATTTATCGATGCCTTTATTTTCCGTTGTAATCGTTTTAACAATGGATGGCTCATAATCGCCTTTGGTTGTCATCATTACAAGCTCTTTCAGGAGTGCTTTCAGTTTTCCCACTCCCTGAAGGTCTGCTTTGTTAATGACAAATAAATCAGCAATCTCCATAATTCCCGCTTTGAAAATCTGCAGGACATCACCACTGTTCGGTGTTAAAACAAGGGCCGTTGTATCTACGAGTTTCATAATATCAAGCTCGGATTGACCAACACCAACCGTTTCCACCATTACAACATCAAATCCATAAGCATCACAAATCCGCACCGCATCCTTTGTCGCCCGTGCTAAGCCGCCAAGACTGCCACGTGTTGCCATACTGCGGATGTAAACACCGTCATCAGTAAAATGTTCATTCATCCGAACCCGATCACCAAGTAATGCACCACCACTAAACGGACTTGTTGGATCAACCGCGATAATTGCTACCGTTTTTCCCTCGTTACGGATGTGGGTAATCAGACGGTTCACCAGCGAACTTTTCCCTGCACCAGGGGACCCTGTAATACCAACGTAGCGCGCATTCTTTTTTATCGAAAATACATCACTCAGCATGGCGAGCTTATCAGGATGGTCATTTTCAACCATGGTGATCGCTCGCGCCAATGCGCGTATATCCTTTTCTTTCATCCGTTCTACAAGGTTGTGCATGTGTTGGCATCCTTTCAGCTTGCTTGATATTGTGGTGCTGTTGCTTGAATTTGTGGCTTGACCGCTTGAAATCGTGGTGCGGTCGCTTGATATTACTGGCTGGTCGCTCGAATTCGTTGTGAGGTCGCTCGAAATTGTGAACTTGAGCCGAATCATTGTGAACTTGAGCGGAATTTGTGACAACTTGAGCCAAAATCATGTGAATTCGAGCCGATTTTGTGACAACTTGAGCCAAACCGGCTTTTGGAAACAGCTATTTCGTCAGCATACGCCCGATTACCATACGCTGAACTTCATTTGTTCCTTCGTAAATTTGCGTAATTTTTGCGTCACGCATGTAGCGTTCCACTGGATAGTCTTTTGTGTAGCCGTAGCCGCCGAATACTTGAACAGCTTCGACGGTTATGCGCATTGCTGCGTCTCCGGCAAAAAGTTTTGACATTGCAGAGGCTTTGCCGTAGGGCTGACCCTCTGATTCCAGCCATGCAGCCTGATAAGTTAACAGACGGGATGCCTCGATTTCTGTTGCCATGTCGGCTAGTTTAAATGATATACCTTGGTTCACTGCAATTGGCTTGCCGAACTGTTCACGTTCTTTTGCATAATCAACAGATGCATCCAATGCACCTTGGGCGATTCCCAGTGCCTGTGCTGCGATTCCGTTACGGCCGCCATCAAGTGTTGTCATGGCAATTTTGAATCCGTCTCCTTCAGCACCTAGCATATTTTCTTTCGGGATACGGCAGTTTTCAAAAATAAGTTCGGTAGTTGGTGATGAACGGATCCCGAGCTTCTTCTCTTTTTTACCGAAAGTGAATCCTTCTGTTCCTTTTTCAACGATGAAAGCACTGATTCCTTTATGTTTAGCATCATTATCTGTTTTTGCAAAAACAATATAGATATCTGCAACACCACCGTTGGTAATCCATACTTTGCTACCATTTAAAATATAATGGTCACCGTCTTCTTTTGCCACGGTTTTCATGGATACAACGTCACTGCCGGCACCAGGCTCAGATAATGCATATGCTCCTAAAGCTTCTCCTGTAGCTAACCGGTACAGGAATGTTTTCTTTTGCTCCTCATTTCCGTATTTATAAATTGGCCAGCTTGCAAGCGATAGATGCGCCGACAATGTGACACCTGTTGATGCACATACACGTGATAATTCTTCAACTGCAATTACATAGCTCACGTAGTCAGCACCGATTCCACCGTACTCTTCCGGCCATGGAATCCCTGTCAGGCCAAGTTCAGCCATTTTATCGAAAATATCACGGTCAAAGCGCTCTTCTTCATCACGTTCAGCCGCAGTTGGTTCGACATCTTTTTTGGCAAAGTCACGGACCATTTTACGCAGCATTTCTTGTTCGTCTGTTAGTTGAAAGTTCATAATCTGTTGTCCTCCTTAGTCTTTTAAAAGGTTTTTAGCTATTACAATATGCTGTATTTCGTTTGTTCCTTCATAGATTTCGGTTACTTTGGCGTCACGGAATAAGCGTTCTACCGGATAATCCTCAGTATAGCCATATCCACCAAACACCTGGACAGCTTCGATTGCAGCTTTTCTTGCAGTTTTGGATGCATACATTTTCGCCATTGACGCTTCCTTGTTGCACGGCACATTGCGTTCCACTAGTGATGCAACGTTATAGACTAATAGTTTTGCTGCCTCGACTTCTGTTGCCATATCAGCTATTTTAAATGATATACCCTGATTTTTCGAGATTGGCTTACCGAATTGTTCGCGTTCTTTTGCATATGCGGTTGCATGCTCGACTGCTGCTTCACCAATTCCAAGTGCTTGCGCAGCAATTCCAATGCGCCCGACATTCAGGTTTGCCATTGCAATTTTAAATCCATCACCTTCATTACCAAGAAGCTGTTCTTTTGGAACGACACAGTTGTCAAAACTTAGTGGCACTGTACTTGATCCATGCAGCCCCATTTTTTTCTCTGCTTTACCTATTTCAAATCCCGGTGTATCCTTTTCAATTATAAACGCACTGACACCTTTTCCGCCTGCCTGATCACTTGTACGGGCAAACGTAATAAACGTATCAGCCGCTCCCCCATTTGTAATAAACATCTTTGAACCATTTAAGATATAGTTATCGCCATCTTTTTTTGCTCGTGTTTTCAGGTTTGCAACGTCAGATCCTGCACCAGGTTCGGTAACGGCAAAAGCGCCAAGAAACTCACCTGATGCCAATTTTGGCAGATAGTATTTCTTTTGTTCGTCATTTCCAAAATATAAAATTGGATTTGTGCCGACAGATGTGTGCACAGATAAAATAACACCAACTGTTGCGCTGACCTTTGACAGCTCGTTAATAGCGATAATATAGGATGTATAATCCATCCCGGCACCACCGTACTCTTCCGGAATTGGAATCCCCATCAATCCAAGCTCACCCATTCTTTGGATGATTTCTTTTGGAAAGCGGTCTTCTTGTTCCATTCTCTCTATTTCTGGCTGCACTTCTTTTTGGGCAAAATCCTGAACCATTTTGCGCATCATTTCCTGTTCGTCGGAAAAATTAAGATTCATTCTAAATGCCCCCCTTCCTGTTTATCTTGGTAGTTTTTAATATTGATAAAATCCTCTTCCTGATTTTTTACCTAGCCAGCCGGCTTTTACATATTTTCTAAGTAATGGACATGGGCGGTATTTGCTGTCGCCATATCCTTCATGCAGCACTTCCATAATATACAGACATGTATCAAGCCCGATAAAGTCCGCTAGTGTTAATGGGCCCATCGGATGATTCATACCGAGTTTCATTACTGTATCTATATCCTCTACCGATGCCACTCCTTCATGTAATGAAAAGATCGCCTCATTGATCATTGGCATAAGAATACGGTTTGCGGCAAATCCTGGTGAGTCGTTTACTTCCACTGGGCTTTTTGATAGTTTATTAGTCATATCTTCAATTGCCTGATAGGTTTCGTCACTGGTCTGCAATCCACGGATGATTTCAACAAGCTTCATCACTGGAACAGGGTTCATAAAATGCATCCCGATTACTTGGTCGGGACGGTTTGTTGCTGCTGCAATCTCGGTAATTGGCAGTGATGATGTGTTTGTAGCCAGGATTGCATGTTTAGGAGCAATGGCATCAAGCTCGCCGAATACTTTCGTTTTCACATCCATATTTTCAACAATTGCTTCAATAACGAAATCACGTGATTGTGCATCCTGTAAATCGGAGGATGGCGTTAGTCTGTTTAGTGTCTCCGTTTTATCTGATTCACTGATTCGTTCTTTGTCTACAGCCCTTTCTAAGAGCCTTTCAATGTTGCTCATACCTTTTTCAAGTGCTTCTTTATTCATATCATTTAACAGGACGTCAAATCCTGATTGTGCAAAGACCTGGGCAATTCCTGCGCCCATCTGTCCTGCACCGATTACCATAACTTTATTAATTGCCATGATGTAGGTTCCTCCTTGATCTTGATTGATTAAAATTGTTGTGAACTTGAGCCGGGAAATTGTGAACTTGAGCCGAATTTGTGACAGTTTGAGCCGATTTCGTATGAACTTGAGCCAAACTTGTGTCCGTTTGAGCCAAACACCCTATTATTGCTTCGGTACTTCAATTAGCATTGCGTCACCTTGACCGCCGCCACTGCAAATTGCTGCAATTCCGATTCCGCCGCCTTGACGTTTCAGTTCATGGATTAGTGTCAAAATAATCCTTGCACCACTTGCACCAATTGGATGCCCAAGTGCTACTGCTCCGCCATTTACATTCACTTTTTCCGGATCGATTCCGGCGATTTTGCCGCTTGCCAGTGAAACAGCTGCGAATGCCTCGTTAATTTCAAATAAGTCAATGTCATCTTTGGAATAGCCCGTTTTTTCTAGCAATTTATTAATAACAAGTCCTGGCGTTTGCGGAAAATCTTTTGCCTCAACAGCAACTTCTGCGTGACCAAGTACTGTTGCCATCGGTGTCTTCCCGAGTTGTTCTGCCTTTTTATCTGACATCACAACAAATGCACATGCACCATCATTTACGCCAGGTGCGTTACCAGCAGTAATTGTCCCGCTTTTATCAAACGCAGGGCGTAAACTAGCTAGGCGCTCCACACTTGTATCTTTTCGTGGCGCTTCATCTGTATCAACAACAATTGGATCACCTTTGCGCTGTGGCACTTCCACCGATACGATCTCTTCTGCAAATTTTCCATCCTCAATTGCTTTTACTGCACGTTGGTGACTGCGGTATGACCACTCATCCTGTGCTTCTCTCGTCAAATTATATTCGTCAGCTGTGCTGTTTCCGTAATTACCCATGTGTACACCTTCAAAAGAGCATGTTAGCCCATCATGGACCATCATATCTTTTACTTTTTTATCTCCCATACGGTTGCCCCAACGAGCATCCGGTAGGAAATATGGTGCGTTGCTCATGCTCTCCATGCCACCAGCAACAATGACATCCTCATCACCGAGACGAATGAGCTGATCAGCAAGCGTTACACTGCGTAATCCAGATGCACAAACTTTGTTGATTGTTTCTGTTTTGACATTCCAAGGAATTCCTGCTTCTCGTGCTGCCTGACGTGAAGGTATTTGCCCTTGACCACCTTGCAAAACGCTCCCCATAATTACTTCATTGATTTCTTTTTCATCAAGACCTGCGCGGTTTAATGACTCGCGAATTGCTTTACCGCCAAGCTGTGATGCTGTGAAAGGCTTTAATCCGCCTCCAAATTTACCAAATGGTGTTCTTGCTCCAGATACGATAACTGTTTTTCGCATACACTCAACATCCTTTCAAAGTTTAGTTTGATAACGCTTTCTAAAATTATTATTAAAAAACAGAATGCTCCTGCAATACCGCGTTTTATAATTCGATTGAACGCTCGCTCAATATATTACCGAAAAAGTAGAGGGGCGACGATACCCCTCTATTAATTAAGCAGTTAAGAAAGTATAAATACTTTCTTACTGCACAAGTGCAACTAAAGCACTCGCCATTGGCGAATGCCAATTTTTCTAAGCTGTTTTTGCTTCGTCTTCAATAAATACGGACAATGCGAGGATTTCTGCTACATCCAATGTACTGATATCTTCATCAACTTCTTTTGCCTTTGTACCATCACTTAACATCGTCAGACAGAATGGACAAGCACTGGAGATCATGGTTGATTCTGTTTCCATCGCCTGTTCGGTACGTGCTACGTTGATGCGGTTACCAGTTGTTTCCTCAGTCCACATTAGACCTCCACCGGCACCACAGCACATGCCATTCTCTTTATTGCGCTGCATTTCCACCAATTCAATACCTGGAATAGATTTTAAAATTTCACGTGGCGGGTCATAAACACCGTTGTATCTTCCCAAGTAACATGAGTCATGGTAAGTTAGCTTTTGATTGATTTCTCGTTTTGGTTCAAGCTTGCCATTCATCACCATGTCATAGAGCATTTGTGTGTGGTGATAAACTTCTGCTTCAAAACCGAAGTCAGGGTATTCGTTTTTGAAAATATTATATGCGTGTGGATCGATTGTTACGATTTTGGTAACACCATTTTTCTCAAACTCTTTAATGTTTTTCTCTGCAATTTCCTGGAATAGGAATTCATTTCCGATACGGCGTGCCGTGTCACCTGAGTTTGTTTCTTTATTACCTAAAATCGCAAAGTTGATTCCTGCTTTGTTCATTAGCTTAGCAAACGCCAATGCGATTTTTTGGCTTCGGTTATCAAATGATCCCATGGAACTTACCCAGAAAAGGTACTCGAATTCTTTTTCTTCTTTTTTCAATTCTTTTACTGTAGGAATGTATGCTTCTTCATCAAGTTCACGCCATTTGATACGATCCTTTTTAGATAGACCCCAAGGATTACCTTGACGTTCTATGTTCATAACCGCACGTTGAGCATCCGGATCCATTGTACCTTCTGTCATGACAAGGTAACGGCGCATATCAATGATTGTTCCAACATGTTCATTATTTACCGGGCATGCATCTTCACAGTTACGGCATGTTGTACAGCCAGCTAGTTCTTCCTGTGTAATAACATCACCGATTAGGCTTGCACTTTCCATGCCTGCTGCTGCTTCATTTGCTCCAGCATTTGCAGCTTGGTTCCCATTAGTATTTGAAAATGCATAAGAGGGTACCCAAGGTGAATTACCTGTCACTGCTGCACCTCTTTCTGTTAAATGATCGCGAACTTTGATCATAATATCCATCGGTGACAGCATTTTACCTGTTCCAGATGCCGGACATACATCCGTACAACGTCCGCACTCAACACATGCATAAAAGTCTATCATCTGATGCTGTTCAAAATCTTCTACTTTCCCAACACCGAATGAAATCTCATCTTCATTTTCTTCTTCATCCAGGTCGAAGTCTATTTTTTTCAACTTCCCCGGAACACGCTGGCTTAAAAATACGTTAATTGGTGCTGCAATTAAGTGTGCGTGTTTAGACTGTGGTACGTAAACAAGGAATGATAATATCGTGATCGTATGAATCCACCAAAATACGTAGAATAATACCATTGCAGCCGTTTGCGGCAACCAGCCAAATGCTGCTGCTACTAAACTGGCAATAGGCTCGGTCCATGTTAGTCCTTCACCATGCCAGATTAAGGCCATACCATTCCCTGCTAAAACAGATACCATTAACGTTCCAATGAATATAAGAACAAGTCCTGCTTTAAAGCCACGCTTTAGGCGAACAAGTTTTTCGACGTAACGACGGTAGAATGCCCATACCACAGCAACAAGTATCATCAATGTCACAAGTTCCTGGAAAAATGTGAACCCTTCATAAAACGGCCCAAATGGCAAATGACTGCCTGGTGCCAAACCTCTGATAAACATATCAATCGCACCAAATTGCACGAGCAGGAAACCATAGAACATCATTACATGAATTGTCCCGGATTTTTTATCCTTCAATAATTTCGATTGACCAAAAACGATTTTTCCTATACGACGGAATCGTTCCTTAAAATCACGATCAAAATCGGATTTCTTACCGAGCTTAATATATGATATTCGTGTAGCTACTACTCTAGCGAATAAATATAAACCATAGATGAAGATTGCTATAAACGCCAGCAAGTTTATCAATAAAAATGTGTCCATCATCCGCTCCCCCTTTTGTCTTAGTATAACGAAAAATGATAGCGATTGCATTAATTATAAAAAATTATAGATGCGTACCGCCACTATTTTTTATGTTTAATATACTAATACTTTATATGTGAATGATCATTCAGTCAACTGATTTTTAGGAAGATGTGATAATTGTCATAATTAACTTGCTGCTAAAAAAGTCTGGCAGCAATGCCACTTTTTTAGGTTCAGAAACGATTGTAATTATGAAAATATGCATTCCTCCTTATGTCACGCAAAATTCATTGCCAAGGAACTTCTTTCTTAGGATGTTAGAGGACACCACGGCCTCTATCTGTGACAAAATGAGGTGATTTAAGGTTTAGACGGACACCAGAGCCCTTATTGAGGTAATCTATTGCAATTTTTGGATGATTTTAAGTAAATAAGGTCTCCTATGTCCGACAAACTTATCTAATAGCATATTTTCATCGAAATAAGAGCTTCTGTGTCCGCTAAAATAGTTGTTTTATAATCTTGCTTCATTACTTCGGCAGCTTCAGCAATCAATTTGGAAACTCGCCAAGGGTTGAAGTTGCTCGTATCCGGTTGAAGCTCGCACATATCCGGTTGAAGATCCCGAAATCCGGTTGAAGTTCATCTCCAATTAAAAATCTCCACCAAGCACTAGTAGCCTAATTAAAAAACTTGCAGAGGCCATTCCCCCTGCAAGCTGCTTACATTTTTTCCGGTGATGATACACCTAGGATTTGAAGTCCGTTTGCGATGGTAATCCGGACTGCTTTCATTAATGCAATACGTGCTTTTGTCATTTCTGGTTCATCCTGGTTCAGGACTTTTTCTGCATTGTAAAAACTGTGCAGCAGTGTTGCCAGGTCAAACACATATTGCGTTACTTTGTGTGGTGTGTGCTTTTCGGCAGCTTCTGCAATCATTTTTGGAAACTCACCAAGTTTTTTGAGTAGGTCAATTTCTTTTTCAGCAGTTAACAGTTCTGCATTAAAATTATCATCATTTGCGAGTCCTTTTTCTTCTGCCTGCTTCAGCATGGTACAGATTCTTGCGTGGGCATACTGAACATAGTAGACAGGGTTATCATTTGATTCGGAACGTGCAAGGTCCATATCAAAGTCAAGCTGTGAATCGTTTGAACGCATCACGAAATAATAACGTACGGCATCAACGCCAACTTCTTCCATTAATTCACGCAACGCAACAGCTTTACCTGTCCGCTTACTCATGCGAATCTTTTCGCCGCCTTCAAACAGGCTTACCATTTGAATGACTTTTACATCGAACTTTTCAACCGGATAGCCAAGTGCTTCAATTGCTGAGCGCATCCGGGCGATATAGCCATGGTGATCAGATCCCCAAACATTGATAATTTGGTCAAAGCCACGTTCAATCTTATTTTTGTGGTATGCAATATCAGGTGTCAGATACGTGTAGCTGCCATCCTGTTTAATTAACACACGATCCTTATCGTCACCGAAGTCGGTTGAACGGAACCATGTCGCTCCATCCTGCTCATAAACATAGTTGCCATCCTTTAAGGTCTGGACTGCTTCCGTTACTTTGTTGTTATCATATAATGATTGCTCGGAAAACCAGTTGTCAAAATAGACGCCAAAGTCATTCAAGTCTCTTTTTAGTTTATCGAGTTCATATGTTAAACCATATTCTTTAAAAAACTTCACGCGTTCCGCTTCGTCTGCATCGACCCATCTATCGCCATATTCGGTGGCTAATTGCTTGCCGATACCAACAAGATCTTCACCATGATACCCGCCCTCAGGCATTTCTGCATCGTGACCCAGGGCCTGCAGATACCGTGCCTGAATAGATAATGCCATGTTATCAATCTGATTTCCGGCATCGTTAATGTAATATTCCCGTTCAACATTATAGCCTGCTGCATCCATGACATTGCAGAATACATCACCGAATGCTGCGCCACGGGCATGTCCAAGGTGCAAATCACCAGTTGGGTTTACGGAAACAAACTCGACCTGAACCTTCTTTCCCTGCCCTGCTTCCGTCTGACCGTATGTTTTATCAGCTTTCAATATTGTTGGGACAAGTTCACCAAGATAATCGTTCTTCATAAAAAAATTAATAAACCCAGGGCCGGCAATTTCCACTTTTTCAATTGTTGCTTTTGATTGATCGATATTTGCCACGATATCATCAGCTATCTGACGTGGTGCTTTTTTGGCAATCCGGGCCAGCTGCATCGCGATGTTGGTTGCGAAATCACCATGGGCCTTGTCCTTTGGTTTTTCTAAAATAACGGATGGCAGCTCATCTTCCGTTGCGAGATTCGCCTTCAGGACAGAAGCGGCAATTTCCTGCTTCAATATATCCTCTGTTTGCGCCAAGACGTTCATTGGGAGTCCTCCTCTTTAATCGATAGTGTGATTTTTTGTTTTCGCTCTTCCTGCCCATTTAGCTTTACGGTATAGTCAAGTTTCAACAGGCCATTTTGCTGATTGGAAAGCTCCTGATATTGCATTGAGTTTGTGAAAGTTTCCATATGTAAGTGACCATAAGCATGCTGGAAAACATTTTCTGATGTTTGCTTTAAACGAAATTGCTGATGCATTTTAATGGTTCCTACTCTTTTTATACTAACCTTATCAGCATGGATGGTTATCAGATTGTTTATTAACGACCCGTCGTCCGCTTTCTCCTTAAAGGTAAGTACATCTATATTATCTTTTTTATAAAAATTCCCATTCTCCTTAACAGTATTGTACTCCGTTTGTCCATCATCGGTAATTACTGTCTGAAGTTCAATCGAAACCTCTTTTGCTTCTGAATTCATCAAATCGCTCCTGCTTTATATAATTTCCTATTATAGCGATAATCGTATGCATTTATCAACATAAAGCAGTTATTTAACCATTACTGCTATATATCCCTCATGATTCTACGTTTATTTCTGCCTATCTTTTCCCATAATGGAAGTAATGAAATCTTACTGGAGACAAAAGCCTATGAGAAAACTTTTCCAATTGAAAAAAAGCAAGCTTATTCTATTAATTCCTATTAGTATGTTCATCCTTGGGGTCGTGTGCCTTGCAGGGGTTTATCTGGCAAGTTTTTTGCTTGGTCCCCCAGAACTTACAACCGATCAAAATACAATTTATTATAGCATAAATGAGGAAGTAATTGGCGAGGAACGTGGTGCCGAAAATCGGTACTGGGTGGATTTGGAAGAAATGTCTCCCCAATTAATTAACGCAACCTTAGCAATAGAGGATCAGCATTTCTATGACCATAATGGATTTGATTTAAAACGGATTGCCGGTGCGGTATTATCAGACTTAAAAAGCTTTTCATTAAAAGAAGGTGCAAGTACACTCACACAGCAATATGCCAGGAATTTATATTTGACCCACGAAAAAACGTGGTCTCGTAAATTAAAGGAAGCCTTTCATACAGTAAGAATCGAAATGTACTACTCCAAAAATGAAATTCTGGAGGGCTATTTAAATACGATTTACTATGGGCATGGTGCACACGGTATTGAAGCAGCCAGCAGGTATTTTTTCAACAAATCTGCTGAGGATTTATCATTAGCTGAAGCTTCGATGCTGGCCGCAATTCCAAAAGGCCCTACCTACTATTCTCCGCTTAATGACCGGGATAATGCTGAACAACGGCAAGAACGAATCTTAAGGCTAATGCAGGATGATGGTGACATAACAGAACAGGAGTATTTTTTAGCAAGCCGGGAAAACCTTGCATTCTCAGAACAAGAGGAACGGGAAAAGATTGCAGCAGCTCCTTATTTTCAGGATACTGTTTTAATAGCGGCCGCTAATATTCTAAACGTTGAATCTGACTTGGTGCGGTCTGGCGGGTATGAAATTCATACGACATTGGATGTTGACCTGCAGCAAAAGCTGGAACGCAGCACTAAAAAAGTTATTCAGCCTGAAAGCGAAATAAATATCGGTGCTATGGCAATGGATCCAGATTCAGGCGGAATTCGTGCTCTAGTAGGCGGTAGGAATTATCAAAAAAGCCAGTTTAACCGTGCAGTTAGTGCAAAACGAATGCCAGGATCAGCCTTCAAACCATTCTTGTATTACGCCGCGTTAAACAATGGCTATAAATCAAACACTATGTTAATGAGTAAACCTACAGCATTCGAGCTTGAGGATGGAAAGGTATATCAGCCGAGTAACTATAATGGATATTATGCCAATCAGGAAATACCGTTGGCTCAGGCAATAGCTTTATCCGATAACGTTTATGCCGTAAGAACGAATCTGTTCCTTGGTGCTGAAACTCTAGTTGAAACGGCAAAAAAAGTTGGAATCGATGGTGACTTACCTGCTGTACCGTCCCTGGCGCTTGGAACTGCTGCGGTATCTGTTGAGGATATGGTGACCGGATATAGCACGATAGCTAATGGCGGCAATCAGATTGAAGGGCATACCATCACAAAGATTATTGATCGTCATGGAAACACAGTATTTAAAAGAAATCAAAAAGAAGGTAAACAAGTGCTTGACCCTAAATCCGCCTTTATATTAACCCATTTGATGACTGGGATGTTTGACCGATCGTTGGATGGCTATATGGCGGTAACGGGGTCATCGATTGCCAATCAATTAAGCCGTACGTATGCAGGGAAATCCGGAACAACGAACACGGATAGCTGGATGATCGGGTACAGCCCTTCACTTGTTGCAGGAATCTGGACAGGTTACGACAATAACGACCCTATGGTAAAAACCGAAGAAGTCCGCTATGCCAAAAATGTTTGGGCAAGCTTTATGGAAGCTGCACACGAGGAAAAACCATTACAACGATTCACTGCTCCTTCAGGTGTTGTAGGCATACCAATTGATCCTGCTTCAGGCGAGCGGGCAACAACATACTGTGACACAAGCCGTGTCATGTACTTTGAAAAAGGAACAGAACCAGCGAAATATTGCTCAGTCCACCTACCCGATGGCAAATCAGAAGAAGATAAAAAACAAAAAGGAATGCTCCAGGAATGGTTCGATAAACTGTTTAGATGAGCAACGAGAAAATTGCTAATTTTTTCCTTAAATTCCAAATAAAAGAAGCTGACTCCTGTAAGAGTCAGCTTCTTTTTTGTCCTAGCAATACATGAGTTAGCCCATGTATATACATTTTACAAATTTCTTGATTAAAGTACAAGTTGTAATTCAATTGTTCATAATACGGTCACAAAATGTTCATTATTTTGGAAGAACTTCTTTTAGTTCATCAGTAGAATTTTCCCACATATCTCCGCCTTCAAAGTCAGCAAGGAAATCCTTTAATAGCTTTTTCGAATGATCATCCATGTGTTCAAGCATAATCTTGCCTTTTAATGATTTTTCCATGTGCGTAACATGCTGAGGCATTGATTTATATGCTCGTTTTATGGAACGGTCAACACGAACTTCACTTCCGCAAACACCAGAGAAATAGGCACCATTTTCATTTTTTTCAACATTTACCCAAACAATCCAATATAATTTTCCATTTGGTACTTCTTCTTTGCTAGGTAAAAATTTCACACGCCGCTCTATTTCACTTCGGGCATGCATTGCTCCCATATCTACAAACGCACGATCTTCATTTGGATCTATAATAACCGGCGACATATTTTCCAAACTAACTGTACCGGCACCATAGCCTCCATGACCGTCCGTTGAATCATCTTTAAGTATTGTAAATTGATTAGTCGTCTTTTTATTTTTACCTTCTGAACTCACTTTCGGAACCCTCCTACATAGGTTTTAATTACTATTCTAGCATAACTGCAGGCTCCATTTCATCCATTACAATTCATGATCGAAAGACTGCGACACAATGCGGTGAAATACTTGACTTGTCTCATAACTCCGATGAGTGATAGTATTTGAACAGCCTTCGGGTTCTCATGACACTGATGAAGACACGTTTTATACAAATTAAGCAGAGTTCACGTCCTCATAACTCCGATGAAGACACTTTCCATACAAATTAAGCAGCGTTCGCGTCCTCATGACCCTGATGAAGACACTTTTCTCGCTATCTGAAGAAAGTTTGGGTTCTCATACGCCTTGAAGTGAGTGCTTCACGCTATTTGGATAGAAACGTTCCATGGGGGAGCGCTTCAGCCTATTTGCGAGCAAAGCCAAAAATAAAAACCCACCATTAATGAGGTGGGTTAATTGATTTAATAAATTGGCTTGCTTCTGTTATATCATCATTCGTATACTTTTGCTTCGGCTTGACGGTATGTATTTTTTCAATCATGTCCGCCTCCGTTAAATCATCAAAATAAAGCATGGTCGATACAAGTTCAAGAAAGCGCGAGCTCTTCCCTTGCAATAGCTGAACTTGCTTTGTCATATCAGGCATGTCCAATTTAAATTGATTCAGAAATTCCTGACCATCCACAGTAATACTGTAATTATATTGAAAATAGTTACTCTTATCCTCTTTTTCCTCAGCAATAAAGCCCAGATTACATAGTTCCTCTGTGCGGAGTGAAAGTTCTTCAGAGTACGGTCCGTAGAAATGGAATTGATATTTTTCCTCAAAAGGTATATCACATTTTTGTAAAATATAAATCATCTTCTGCAGCTTTTTCCGACCAGTAACCTCATTTGCTACTGAAAAAAATTGCATTAATTTCGCATGATTAGTTAACATTATTTTTCCGCTCCTTCACCATATAATAACTCAAAAATTCTTCGTTTGGCTGGGCAATCATCACGAAGGTCATCCAACGAATCTTTAGGAAAATACAGCTTATGGTCCGTACGTTTTTTCCCTGAGATAGCTTCAACAATATCCGAATGACGGGAAAGCTCTTTCAACTCATTGTTGGGCATCATCAAATGAATTGGAAGTCGTTCTTCCTCTTCACCAGGTCGGTAAAAATCATATGGCAGGTCAGATGATGAATCGACCACAAGGTAATATTCCGGGTCAATTCCGGCTTCCTGAAACAACTGGTAAAGCTCCATCCACTCATTCATTTGCTGGTTCGGGTTAAATTCAATATATTTAAACAGCCGGCGATTCATAAACCGTTCACACAAATCACGCAAAATCTCGTCATCTTCCTCCTGCCATAGCTGAAAATAGTACGAGACAATCGATTCATCCAGCTTCAAATAATCAGCCAGATCAACCTTCTCCTTAAAAAATGAAATAAAATGCATTGGCTTCAGTTTAAAGATGTAATCTGATTCAAATAAATATTTGGCACGATGGAGTATTTTTGACAGAATGACTTCTGCACTTCTGGTTACAGGATGAAAATAAACCTGCCAGTACATTTGATAGCGACTCATGATATAATCTTCCACCGCGTGCATTCCACTTGATTTAATGACAACCTGATCATCAATCGGACGCATCACACGTAAAATTCGTTCCATATCAAAATGACCGTAGCTAACACCCGTGAAATAAGCGTCACGCTGCAAATAATCCATCCGATCAGCATCAATCTGGCTTGAAATAAGACTGACAACTAGCTTGTCCTCGTATGTTTTATCAATCACGTCGGCAACCTTTTTAGAAAAACCAGGTGAAACGCGCTCTAAAATTGTATGTATATGTGTGTCACCCATTATAATTTGCTGGGTGAAATACTCATGATCAAGCTTAAATACTTTTTCAAACGAATGAGAAAATGGTCCATGGCCCAGGTCGTGCAGTAAAGCAGCGCATAAGCACAGCAGGCGCTCATCATCATTCCAATGCGGGCGGTTTTCAAAATTGTAAAGAATCCGGCGGACAATTTCATAAACGCCCAATGAATGGTTGAAGCGGCTATGTTCTGCTCCATGAAACGTTAAATTAGTTGTTCCAAGCTGTTTGATCCGGCGTAATCGCTGGAATTCCGGTGCTGCAATCAAATCCCAGATAACACGATCCTTTACGTGAACATATCTATGGACGGGATCTTTAAATACTTTTTCTTCATTTAATTGTTCATCTCTGTACGCCATTTTTCCAACCCGTTTCTTTTCGACATTATTTATTTTATTATATAATGAATAACCAAAGGATAAAAGAGACAATCTTTTTAAGCAGAAGGAGAAAACTATGAAAAACTGGAAGGAAATCATCAGGCACAAGCAGTTTCGCTATCTCGATCATTCAAAAGAAAATTTTTTTGATAAAAATTTCTATACAGCTTTAACGTCGTTTGCAATCGATGATGTACTGGCGCTATCTGTCGGTGGAAAAAATACTGCTCCGGCAATAAGGTTGTGGGTACACCCTGATACTGTAGTATTAGGCATCCCCGATGCACGAATGCCTTTTATTGAAGAAGGCGTAGAGTTGCTAAACGAACAGGGATATCATGTTATTGTCAGGAATTCCGGTGGGTTAGCAGTCGCACTGGATGCAGGTGTTTTGAATATTTCGCTTGTCCTGCCTGATGTAAAGCATATTTCCATTCATGATTGTTATGAGGCAATGGTCAGCTTTATCCAGTACATGCTACGTGATTTGACGAATGATATAGAAGCATATGAAATTGTCGGTTCCTATTGCCCTGGAGACTATGATTTAAGTATCGATGGGCGAAAATTTGCCGGAATTTCACAGCGTCGTGTGAAAGATGGAGCAGCCATTCAAATTTACTTGGATGTGGAAGGAAAAGGTGTTGAGCGAGCAGCATTAATTCGTGATTTTTATAGTGTGGGAATTAATGACGCTGAAACCAAGTTTTCCTATCCAGATGTTGATCCATCAACAATGGCTTCGCTAACTGAACTTTTAGGAAAAAAAATAACTGTTGATGGGATGAAGGACCGTGTTCTAGAATCACTTGAGCACTTTAGTGACACGATTGTAACGGATGACTTTTCCGCTGACGAACTGGAGGCTTTTAAAACTAGATATGAGCAAATGGTTAAGCGGAATGAGAGGATTGCTGGGATGCAGTGATTTATCGACTGGAAAAGATGGTTTATCGACCGGGGATTTGGTTTATCGACCGCAATAACTGGATATCAACCCGGTACATCGTTTATCAACCTGTAATCTCATTTATCAACCTGATATGCGGTTTATCGACCCGAGATTTGATTTATCGACCGCAATAACTGGATATCAACCTGGTACATCGTTTATCAACCTGTAATCTCGTTTATCGACCTGATATACGGTTTATCGACCCGGGGATTTGATTTATCGACTGAAAAAACTGGATATCAACCTGGGAATTCATATATCAACCTGGAATCTCGTTTATCAACCTGTATATCCATATATCAACCTGAAAACTCATTTATCAACCAGCTAGCATACGATATCAACTTAAAAAAGGCTTACAGCAGAAATTTAATCCGCTGTAAGCCTTTCTCTTCCAATTATGCTTGTGCCGCTGTAATGATTGCCAGTTTATAAACATCGTCAGCGCTGCACCCTCGTGATAAATCATTCACTGGTTTGTTGAGCCCTTGCAGAACAGGACCAACCGCTTCATACTCGCCTAATCGCTGGGCTATTTTATATCCGATGTTTCCCGCTTCAAGACTTGGGAAAATAAACACATTTGCATCGCCTTTCAGCACGGAATCCGGAGCCTTTTTTTCGGCGACACTTGGCACAAACGCTGCGTCAAACTGAAACTCACCGTCGATTACGAGTGAAGGATTTTTTTCTTTTGCCAAATCTAATGCGTTAACAACTTTGTCTGTTTCTTCCGACTTGGCCGATCCTTTTGTCGAAAAACTGAGCATAGCAATACGCGGATCTACATTAAACATTTTAGCAGTAACAGCGCTCTCTACAGCTATTTCCGCCAGATCCTGACTGTCAGGGTTAATGTTGATTGCACAATCAGCAAACACATACTTTTCATCGTTACGAACCATGATAAATACGCCGGAGGTCTTTTTAATCCCATCCTTTGTTTTAATAATCTGTAATGCGGGTCTAACGGTGTCTGCCGTTGAATGTGTCGCACCACTTACAAGCCCATCTGCCTGGTTCATGTATACAAGCATCGTTCCAAAATAGTTCTCATCAAGTAAGATTTCTCGTGCTTGTTCAGCTGAAACCTTCCCTTTACGGCGTTCAACAAATGTTTCCACCATTAAATCAAACTCAGCAAAGTCTTTGGGATCCATTAATTTGCATGTGGCAATATCGACACCAATTTCTTCTGCTTTCTTTTTCATCTTACTCCGGTCGCCTAATAAAACAGGGGTTAGAACACCAGCAGCACCAAGCTGACTTGCTGCAGTCAAGATTCTTTCATCCATCCCCTCTGGAAAAACGATCGACTTATCAGTTGTTTTTATTTTATCACTTAATTGATCAAAAAGATTACTCATGATTGAGCACCTCCTATTAGCGTTATGTTCTAGTTAAAATGATAATTGATTATCAAGCCTATTAAAAGAAATCACCCTTGATTTTTTCAGTAATTTTGACGGAGTGGTGACAAAACCTTATTCCATGATTATCGTTCCCTAATTATGATATAGTAAAAACATATGATGAATAATCCCAAATTGATGAAGGAGAGATATAGAATGGCAGCTGAAGCAGTTGAAACCTTGGATGGCTGGTATTGTTTGCATGATTTACGTACGATTGACTGGACATCCTGGAAATATGCCTCAAGTGAAGAGCGCGAATCAGCAATCCATGAATTTAAAAACCTGCTTACCAAATGGGAAGCAGTTGAAAATGAAGAAAAAGGAAGTCATGTTCTATATAAAGTTGTTGGCCAAAAAGCTGACTTAATGTTTATGTTTTTACGTCCAACTATGAATGAGCTGACTGATATTGAAACGGAATTTAATAAATCTAAATTTGCCGAGTTTCTACTTCCTGCCCATTCATATGTATCTGTTGTAGAGCTTTCGAAATATGGCCCTCAGCATGCGGAGGATGACCCCAGAACACAGGAACGCCTGAAACCAATTCTTCCTAAATGGGATCACATCAGTTTCTATCCGATGAACAAAAGTCGCGAAGGTGAAGATAACTGGTATGCAGTCGATTTTAAAGATCGAGCAAAATTACTTTATGAACATAGTAAAACAGGCCGTAAGTACGCAGGTAATATTAAGCAAATTATCACCGGCTCATTCGGTTTTGATGACTGGGAATGGGGCGTGACCCTGTTTGCTCATGATCCATTACAGCTGAAAAAAATTGTTTACGAAATGCGCTTTGATGAAGTAAGTGCACGTTTTGGTGAGTTCGGCGAGTTTTTCGTTGGAAATCACTTGGCAAAAGATGATATTGCCGCTTATTTACACGTATAAGCCAGACGGAAAATTGTCTCGAGATAGTCGAGGCAATTTTTTGTTTAAATTGAGGTGAGGTTTCAGCAGGATTTTGGGATCTTCAACCTCATATAAGCAACTTCAACCCCATTTCGGGATCTTCAACCTCATACGAGCAACTTCAGCCGGATTTAGGAATCTTCAACCCCATACGGAGAAACTTCAGCCCCAGCAAACAATAAAAATTCCTTTTCAGGACAGTCATTATTCCGCCCATACTTACATACACATATTTAGTAGACCCGACCAGCATGAGCTATAGAAGTGAGGTGTATTTGATGTGGCTGCAATTAGATACAATCAAAAAGGAGTAAGGTTTTTAGCATGGTTAATGCGGGCAGAGGATGAAAGTGACGGCAAACTTGGAATGCTTATGGCTGGAAATACTGGTGTGGATCGAATCCGTGTTAGCCATTTCAAATTCACAGAAATAACTAAATTAAATAAGATGATTTTTCAAAATCCTGGTGGGTTTGAAGCAAAACAATTTATTAGGGAGCCTGTCAGATGGATATAAATTTAGCACGTAAGGTAATTAACGGAAAGGTTCATCCAGCATCAATTGCTTCATGGTTTTCAGGGGCGTGAGGGCGCATGTCCAGCCCAGTGGTTTGGTCAATGGACCGTTGATAGGTACAAAGCACATTGTTTCAGGCACCAACAGCATCTGAATGTCCAATAGCATACTAATAGGAGGTTTTTTTATGAGTGAACATGAGAAGAATGTAAATCAGGGATTTCCAAATTCTTACCAGCAATATCCCTACTATTACTATCCACAATTTTCTCCAGCTTATTATCCAGCTTATGACCCGAGACAAGTGCCTCAGAGTCCGCAGAACCAGCAGTTACAACAGCAACAACAGGCTGATGGCATGGGACAATTGCAGACTGGTAATGAGCAGCTTCCAATGGAGCAGTCGTACATTGAAAATATTCTCCGGCTTAATGAGGGGAAAGTTGCTACAGTGTATATGACTTTTGAAAGTAATAGCGAGTGGAATGCAAAAATTTTCAGAGGAGTTATTGAAGCGGCTGGAAGAGATCATATCATTTTAAGTGACCCTCAATCAGGAAAAAGGTATTTACTGCTAATGATTTATCTCGACTATATAACGTTTGAAGGGGAAATCAATTATTCATATCCATATGGCAATGAAGGACAAATGCCCCAAGGTCCACCACGATAAACAACTATTGAATGTTAGAAAAACTTGGTTCAAAACCAAGTTTTTCTAATATCAACAACA
The DNA here is from genome assembly GCA_041689365.1 of Virgibacillus sp. Taxonomy (GTDB): domain Bacteria; phylum Bacillota; class Bacilli; order Bacillales; family Amphibacillaceae; genus Lentibacillus. The sequence continues at coordinate 10,364 of JBDNGJ010000062.1, read as the reverse complement.
GGGGGAACTAAAAATGAGACATCCTTATGAAAAATTTATTCGCCTTGAATTAATAACCCTTGTTTTAGTTGTGATCATTGGGCTTATTTCAGTTTTTCAGGGTATTCTCATCATTATGTTATTTAGTTTATATTTATTGTCTATCAGTATTTTCTTCGAAGCTCTTATCGCATTTAACACGCATAATACAGCAGAAGGTGCTAAACAGTTTGTTAAAGCTGCTATGCTTATGCTCGTCACAACTATCCTTCTTTTCCATCTATAGATATTTCATAACGGCATACCCAAGCAGCACCCAGCCAGCCAAAAATGCAATGCCGCCGATTGGCGTGATCATCGCAAATGTTTTTATTCCGGTAGTTGAATAGATATATAGTGTCCCTGAGAATAATAGAATTCCAACCAGGAACATCCATCCTGCCCAGACCATGCCACCGCTTTGTAATTTGGCCAGTAATAGTCCGGTTACAAGTAATGCCATTGTATGAAACATTTGATAGTTAACTGCTTTATCCCACGTTTTCAGGGCTTTTTCGGACAACTTTCCCTCAAGTCCATGTGCTCCGAATGCTCCAAGGGCAACTGCCAAAAATCCGTTAATTGCTCCAAGAATTAAAAATAATTTCATTTTAATGCACCTCTCTTTTTCATGCTGTTAAAAGTCAAATAAGGAACTGCCATTTGCATCGTCATCTTCTTCTTGACTATGGCGTGTTATGTTTTGTTTTCGATTAGTATTGCTCTCTCCGATCATTGCTTTCATTTCTTCTGTTGAAATTTCACTGCTATCAGTTTTTGGCTTTTCTTCCATTGAAATTTCTCTGCTGTCAGTTTTTGGCCTTTCTTCCATTATTAGTTCACAAAGAAGCTGTACATTCGCAATATGTTTTTGTACTGCGCCATTATCATCGCTTATTTGCTGTGCTTGTGTTAGCTCTTTCATCATTTTTCGTATGATTGTATCTGTCTCCACTGCCATGATGACCACTCCTTGTATCAATCCTAAACTCAATTAAGTATAACACTATAAACGGAATTACAAAAAGCCTTGGAAGTTACCTTCAAGACTTTTCAGATTACTCTATTATATTATTTCTTGTTCATTATGTAAGTAAACAAATTTAAAAATGATTTATACGTTTACCTGCTGCTCCCTTGTATAGCGCTCATAAACCCATTGTAAAAACTCTACTTCGTTCTCGTATAGCTGCCTTCCAAGCTTTTTTTCCGTGTCTTCCAATAGATGCAAAAAGCTTTGCATAACGCTATATCCCCCCTATTGTGATACGCCCGTAATTTCCCCTTTGTTAATTGTATCGTTATTTATAATGGTAATCAACAGAAAATTTGCCAAATTATTAAATTTACTGATAAATTATCCCTACATTTTCGTGAATATTTACTTTTATATGGTAATAATTTCCTAATTTTCAAATCTTAAACTAAATAAGGGAGATAAACCAGAATGACAATAAATACCCATATAATATCAACGAAATGCCAATAGTATGCAAATATCGACTGTTTTTCTCTATATAGCCCATTTGATATTTTCATCGTATATTGAATGAGCAGTAGAATCATCCAGAACAGACCGAACATAACGTGTACTGCATGGAGACCAACCAGTACATAAAATGATGAAAGAAAATTATTTACACCAATGCTGTAACCTTCCTGAGCATATTTATAAAACTCATGAACTTCCAGACTTAAGAATAGCAGCCCGAGTAATAATGTTACGCCAATGCCAAATACAACCTTAGCAGTTTGCCGTTTTTCCAACCCCTTCTCGGCAATTATCAAAGTTCCACTGCTGGACAACAGACAAATCGATGACAAAATGACGCTTTTGGCTTCAAATACCTCAGTCGGACTAGGACCCGCAGATGACGGTGTGAAAATCAGATATGTGGCAAATAATGTCGCGAACATAATACTCTCGACAAATAAATAAATGTAAAATCCAAATTGTTTATCCTTAAAAATGGCTGATTGCTGCTTATTCATGTGAATGCTCCTCCCTGTATAACGCTTTCCGTTCATCCGTTAACATGCGAACAATAAATAAAAGGAAAGTGAGAGTGCCCCCAATAATCGACATCCAATACCAGGTATAGATCATGCCGATACTAATAACAAATAACGAAAACGCAAACAGTATTGGCAATATAGTAGTTACCGAAATTGGGGCAGGGCGCGTATCTTCAGTTGTTTGCATGCTGTTATTGTTAACCTTTGCATACCAGTATGGATCAATTTCTTTCACTACCGGCATAGGATCAAATGGATGTTCCGGTGAAGGTGATTTGACAGTCCATTCCAGCGTACGTCCGTTCCATGGGTCATTCCCAGCATTTTCTCCATACTTATGGGTTTTATAAATATTCCATCCGAGAAATAACATACTGCTCCCCATTAAAAAGGCGCCTACTGTACTTGTAAGGTTGAGAAGGAAAATTCCGTCACTCCATTGGTATGTGAAAACGCGGCGCGGCATCCCTTCCAGACCAGTGATATGCATCGGCAAAAAGGTTAAATGAAATCCAATCACAAATAGCCAGAAATGCCATTTACCCAGTTTGTCATCTAGTACTTTGCCAGTAATTTTTGGATACCAATAGTATAGTCCAGCAAAAATCCCTAAAATAGTACCTCCAATTATCGTATAGTGAAAGTGTGCCACAACAAAATGGCTGTCATGGTACTGAAAATTTGCTGCTGCAACTGAGAGCATAACCCCTGTTACGCCACCCATAACAAAAGTAGGAATAAAGCCAAGCGCAAAAAGCATTGGTGTAGTTACTCTGACAACGCCACCTCGAATCGTAAACAGCCAATTAAATATTTTAATTCCAGTCGGAACAGCAATAAGCATTGTCGTGATGGCAAAAAAAGTGTTTGCCATTGGTCCTAACCCTACGGTAAACATATGATGTGCCCAAACCATAAAGCCAAGAAACCCTATTAAAGCAATCGAAACGACCATCGCCGGATAACCAAATATCCTTTTTTTCGAAAACGTTGAAATGACGTCTGAGAAAATACCAAAGGCAGGCAGGACAAGGATATAGACTTCCGGATGGCCAAATATCCAAAACAGATGCTGCCAATAGACAGGTGAACCCCCATTACCAGAGAAAAATGCTGTACCAAACATTCGATCAAACATTAATAAGTACAAAGCAATCGACAGTACACCAAAGGCGATTAGCATTAAAAATGATGTGATTAAACTTGCCCACGGGAAAAGTGGCATACGAGTCAGCTTCATACCAGGGGCACGGTTTCGAATAATGGTAACGATCATATTAATTGCAAAAAAAATCGTTCCAAGGCCCGAAACCTGCAAGGCAAATACATAGTAATCATTTCCAACGTCCGGAGTGAAAACCGCTGTCGAAAGTGGTGCATAGCCAGTCCAGCCAGCATTTGGAGCTGTATTAAAGAAAAATGACATGTTAAATAAAATAGCACCAGCTAAAAACAGCCAGAAGCTAACCGCGTTCAAAAATGGAAATGCCAAGTCTCTGGCACCTATTTGTAATGGTACAGCGACATTCATAAGCCCGATTAATAATGGCATTGCCACAAAGAAAATCATCATCGTGCCGTGGGTTGTAAAGAGTTCATTATATTTATCGCCTTGAAATACCCAGAAATCATTATTTGGAACTGCTAGCTGGGTACGAATTAACAATGAATCTATTCCAGCTCGAAGAAAAAATAAAATACCAAACAGGATATAGAGTGTCCCTATTTTACGATGATTTGTTGTGCGCATATAATCCCAAATAATTGGCAGCTTCTTTTTTCTTAAAACATATATCGTTAAAAATACTCCCATAATAATCGTCAGAATCCATGCCGATATAACGTCTGATGGCATAGAATATAGTTGATCCAAAAATGGTATGGACATTTGTTACACCTCTATTCCAAATTCCGTGCTGTTTTTTCATTCATTTATTTTTTCAGCCATTGATTATAAGATTTTTCGGAAAGCACCTTTGTGGTAAATCGCATTTTAGCGTGTTGTGTCCCACAAAACTCAGCACACTTCCCTGCATATGTTCCGATTTCTGCATCTTTGATTTCATAAATAAGCTCTTTATTTGGCAGAACATCGGTCTTCCCTGCCAACTCTGGAATCCAGAAAGAATGGATAACATCCTTTGATTTTAAATGGAAAACAATCGTCTCTCCTTCTGGAATAACCAATTTATTAATCGTTTCCTTTCCGTTTTCATACGTGAAGGTCCAAGCAAATTGCTGTGCGGTAACGTCAACATGTGTTGCTTCCTCTTGCGTTGCCGCTGTTTTGTCAGGCGATTGTTCATATGTAATAGCCACTGTAGGAACAGCAAGTACCGCAAGTAACAAAACTGGCAGTATGGTCCATGTGATTTCCAGCTTTTTATTGCCTTTGACATCAGCTGGAATGGTATCTCTATTTTCATCTGTTTCACGATACTTCCAGACAAACCTTGCAAACAATAAAACGACAACAGTCATAACAATCATCATTAGTGCAAAACTGAACACGATTAAGAACGCCTGATCATTTCCTGTCTCACTATTTGGGTTGAGTACAGTAATCTCACAGCCTGTTAATAATAGAAATATAGGTACTAACACTAATTTTCTCATTGGAATCATCAGCCTTCTTACAAGTTGTCATTTTAATGGACTATTATCCTTTCTTTTGTGGTATTAAACATCATCTGCTTTTATCTACCACAGACATAGAAAACTTGGTTGTTTACTATGCTTTTTATTTGAGCGGACACAGGAGCCACTATTTCACTTAAATCATAGGGCATTTGTAGCCAAATAAGTTCCCTGGCGTTCGCAAACCTCAAATTCCGTCAACATTATTCTTATCTATTCAACTTTCGCAGCCTAAAATGAACCATAAACCTTGAAGTAATAAGAAAGGTTGAAGATACACTACTTGGGTTGACTTTGGATTAACGGTACGTAGTTAATAAACCGCGAAGTAACTGCTGGAATAATCTCTATAACTTGTCCCGCCGTCCGGGGTCGCTACGGGCGGATGCTTTCCGCGGGCAACGCTCACCCGGACTAGTGTAGTGCTGTCACACATTTCTTCTATAGGGATTTCTACTCCAATCAATAGCGTAGGAAATACACGGAGACTCCTGTGGGAGCTGAGGCCTAGATGAGACTACGCAGCGACGTAGGAGCAAGGAGGCTCATCAGCCGCCCTCGGTGCGCGAAGTGTATTTCCGGAGCGGCTTAATAGCACTCAAATTCTTTTCAAAGTTATTCGCATTTTATATCTTATGTGAACAAAAAAACTTTTATCAATGTTGACAAGGCAACATTTAAAAAGATTCTGAGATTATCAAGGTAGCTATTCTATAGATTCGAAAGTTGAGTTATCTATAAAAAAAAGAGCAAATTCCTATTTGGAAATGCCCTTTCTACTATATTTCGTATCGGATAAAAAAGCAGTTCAATTAAGGGCACGAATTTTAACCTCGTACTCCGAAACTGAACCACTTACCCTTTAGAAATTTACTTTCATTCTATTCTTCATCCAATTTTTCTTCTAAGACTGAGATGCGTGCACGTAATTCGTTGATCTCTTCTTTAGTAGCTATACCAAGATCCTTTGCCATATCCTGTGTTTGTTCAAATTGTTTGGTACTCCACTCGTCTGTTTTCATTTCGCCTTTTTCAACGAAATTACGCATGACAGTCCTTGCTTGCTCCTGTGACAGCTCATTTTTGTCAACGAGCTCTTGCAGTTTTCTATCAAGCTTTTCCTTCCCGCTTACTGCTGCTCCAAGGCCTAATAAAAATCCTTTTCTTAAAATATCACTCATTCTCTACACCCCCTACTGGCTTTTGATTATAAATTAATAGTGTTTTTTAAAAACAACTAAAAGCGTTACTAAAAATAATCCTGTAAAGGTGTTGCCAATTATTTGCAGATTGCAGATATATAACTGTAAAAGCACCTGCCTCAATCATCGCAAAAATAATTCCCTCTAGCAATAAATTGAAATGGTATATCAGCTTTATATGCTGCTCCTTCTCCCATTGTTAATGTCTTTCCCCATATTCGAGCCAGTCTAACATAGCTATGGGAAATAGAAAGAATCGCCTTTGTTAGCTAAGTTAGTTAAAATCCATTGATTCAATAATTGTATCATAATTATTCATAATTAACCTTTAAATGTGTATCCTGATTTCCAACATCATGTACCATTATACAAAGCATTCAAAATCAGCCTTTTTTAATATGATGTGAATACTGGAATAACCAGAAGCCCACTTGAATCAGAATCAATTGAGGGTTCATTTACGGAATTTGTATGAGTATTAATGTCAGTTCCCCATTCTTTTAAATAACCCTTACCCATAACATTTAAAACACTAAACATGTACAGTTCTGTCGATAAATTAAATTTTCTGCGCAAAAAATAATTCTTTATACCTACCAAAGTGAGAAAATAGTCGTAAAGATAGTTACAAATAATTATTCCCAATATTTTGAATATTACTACTGGCTTGTTTATAATAGAACTATATAGCGGAACTTTGCTATATAATTCTATGAATCTAGGGAGGTTTTTTATGAAGAAGTTAGTAGCATTTTTTTCAGCTAGTGCATTAGTCTTATCGTTAGCAATTCCAGTAGCAGCTAACGACGCGCAAGAACTGCAGGACGATGTTTCCAATTGGGATGCAGAACGTTATGGGGATACAGTTGACATTACGTCTCAACTGAACAAATTATCCGAGGATGAGGAGTTCCAAAAACAAGCGAGGGAAACTATTAAGGAGTCAGCGGAAGAGTTAAATGACGGTGACTTAGATGGTTCATCTCAGGATGCTGATGAAAATTTCACCTATGATGGCGGAACCAAGTCTTTCCTTAACCGTGGTCTTGCATTTAAACAATTCACTTTACGGAGTGTTGGTGAAAATGTGGAGATTTGGGTTGCCAATGACCTTAGCTTCCCTGAAGGTGATCCCCGTGACCCGCAAGTTGTCACACAAGAGCAAGTGGACAAGCTACGTGATGAATTTGAATCTAATATTTATCCGACCGTAACGAATTTCTTTGGTACACCAGATTCGCTCGACGGTAATGAAGCTGCTCTAGAAGACCTAGGCATAGTACCCGAGGGATATTACCAATCAGAAGATAGCAGCGATAAAGTTATCATGTTAGTCGATAATATTCAGGATGATAATTACAATGATCCAGATTATCCATTCTTTGTTGCAGGATTTTTTTGGCAAACCTTGGAAAACTATATGGATCGTAACATAATTACAATTGATGCGAATAATTGGGAAGAACGATTAGAAGGTACATTCTTCTCCACTACTATTCATGAAATGCAACACTTGATCCACGCAGACAATGATGCAGCTGAAACATCTTGGCTAAACGAAGGGTTCTCAACATTTTCCGAATACCTAGGCGGTTATGGCCATGATGCGGGATCAATCAACTTTCTGCTAGACCATCCTGAGAATTCATTAACAAATTGGGATGATCATGTAAATGCTGAAACAGGTCCAGAAACGATTGCTGACTATGGATTGGTTTACCTGTTTACCCTTTACAACTATGAACAATTTGGACAGGACTTCATTTTAGAAGTTGCCAAAAGTCCATTGACTTCAATTGAAAGCTACAATCAGGCATATCAGGACAACGGAATTGACGAAACGTTCCAGAGTGTTTACGAAAAATTCGTTACTGCTGTTTTGATGGACGAACCTGATAATGTGAAAGGTAAAAAAGGTATTTACGGCTTCGATCTAATTGACTTACGTGAACTTCCTGTTGATGACGAAGGAACTGAACGTGGTACAACGGTCAATTTTGAAAAAGCCCAGCTATATGAAAAAGATGGTGTTCCGGCATGGGGCGCTGATTACAAAGTATTAGACTTTGACAGTAAAATTAAGGATATCACTTTTAATGGCATTGACTTCTTACCAATGAAGTGGGAGACTGTTGCAGATCCTCTTGGTTCAGCAAACGATGTGTTCTGGGGCAGTGAGGGAGATGAAGCTGATCACAATCTAATATTTGAGGCTGACTTATCCAATGTATCTGAGGCAACACTTAATTTTGATCACTTTATGGATATTGAAGAACAGTGGGATTTTGGTGTTGTTCAGGTCTCCACTGACAATGGCCAAACATGGACTAGTCTGGCTAATGAAAACACCCGCTCAGACGTAGTTCCTGAGGGCTATCCAAAAATCAAGGAAAACCTGCCAGGGTTCACTGGACATTCTGAAGACTGGGAGCAGGAAACCTTTGACCTTTCCGAATATGCTGGACAGCAGGTTCACATCTCCTTCCGCTATTTAACAGATTGGGGATACAATGACACTGGATGGTTTGTTGACAATATCGCTATACCGGAAATTGGTTTAAGCTTTGATGGCTCTAATTCGGATGACTTCCTGTCGAAAGCAGAGCTAGCAGAAGATTACGTTAATTACTCCGTTACATTTGTTAATAAAGATAAGCATGGAAAATATAAAGTAAAACATGTTGATCCATTTAATGTTACGGATGAAGACGCACTACAATTAAGACAGCTGTTCAAAAAAGGAACCAACTATATGACAACCTGGTATTCAGCACCATCTGACCAAATAGACCCAGTTCCATTTGAATATGAGATTGAGCTAAAATCAAATAACGGAAATGAGAAAGTCAAAGGTAATAGGTAATATTTATCAATTTCAGAACAGGCTGACCATCCATTCGATGATTAGCCTGTTTTTTCTAGTAATAATCATTAAATTCTACTATAATAGAAAGAAAGCGTATTCACTTCACAGGGGGAACTTATGAAAAATAATTCATACGATATGAGCAATCATTTAAAATTTATTATTCCATCAATACTCGGAATATTCCTGTTTATGACTCCCGTTAATACTGATGGTGGCATGACAATTCCAATTGCTGTTTTAGCCGGCTGGGTGCAAGAACTGCTTGCCAATCAGCTGTCGGCAATCATGATGGTCATCATTATAATAACAGCAGTTATGACCATTATTGCCAGAGTTCTTGGTATGGAAGCATTTAGTAAGACTCCTTTTTTTCAACAATTATTCCATGTAAGTATATTTTGGACAATCACGCGTGTACTTGCGGCTATTTTTGCAATCATGGTTTATTTTCGCTTAGGACCTGAAGCAATACATGGCCCGGCTACAGGACAGCTGTTGTTAGGTGATCTGCTGCATGTGCTTTTCGCCGTATTTTTATTTGCTGGCCTATTTTTACCACTTTTAATGAATTACGGTTTGCTTGATTTATTTGGTACATTGATGACCAAAATAATGCGCCCATTATTTAAACTTCCAGGACGTGGGTCAATTGACTCCCTTGCGTCATGGATTGGAGATGGCACAATTGGTGTCCTGCTGACGAGTAAACAGTATGAGGAAGGCTATTACACCAAGCGTGAAGCATCCGTTATTGGTACAACATTTTCGGTTGTTTCGATTACTTTCACCTTGGTGGTTATTAGTGAAGTAGGCCTAATGCATATGTTTATTCCGTTTTATTTAACAGTACTTGCGGCAGGGTTTGTTGCGGCACTTATTATGCCACGAATACCACCGCTTTCCACAAAGGCTAATACGTATATTACTGAAGCTGAGGGTGGTATTGAAGAAGAGATTCCAGAGGGTTATAATACGGTGACATTTGGCTATAAAAAAGCATTGGATCGCAGTCGGAAAGAAACAAGTGTCACTAAATTTTTTAAAGAAGGTGGTCAAAACATCCTCGATATGTGGATGGGTGTTGCACCAATCGTAATGGCTTTCGGGTTAATTGCATTGATTATCGCAGAATTCACGCCGGTATTTACATGGCTTGGACTTCCGTTTATTCCATTATTGGAGCTGATGCAGGTTCCATATGCTGAGGCAGCATCCGAGACCATTCTAATTGGTTTTGCTGATATGTTCCTGCCTGCCATCATCGGATCCTCCATTGAAGCGGAAATAACCCGATTTATTATTGCAGCGTTATCGGTTACACAGTTAATTTACATGTCAGAGGTTGGTGGGCTTTTACTTGGCTCCAAAATACCTGTCTCATTTAAAGATTTATTTATCATCTTCCTATTGAGAACACTGATAACATTGCCGATCATCACCTTGATTGCTCATATGTTGTTTTAAAAAGTTTATCTTAGCAATAACTCAACTTTCGCAGCTTAAAATGAATGCATAAACCTTGAAGGAGTAAGAAAAATTGAAGATACACTACTTGAGTTGACTTTGGATTAACTGTACGTAGTTGATTTAAACTGTGACGTGCTGTGGAAAAATAATTTCAG
>JBDNGJ010000061.1:0-6377 GCA_041689365.1 Virgibacillus sp. | reverse complement strand
TCTGTTCAGAGGTTTGCCTTCAAGTCCTCCGCACGCTACCTCACGGTCAGCGCACTACCTGTCAGCTACTGCTTACCGGCTGTACGGCGCATTCGGGACTTGCACCCTATAGCGTATGTGCTGCCACTCGCGAAAAAAGCTGAAAGGGAGTTCCCTTTCAGCTTTTTGCAGGATATTTAAATCATTTTAGGACAAGACAATAAATTCTCCCTTGTTATTTAACCCTATTTTTACTTTTTCACCTTTTGAGATAGTTTCTTTCAGTAATTCTTCAGACAGTAAATCCTCTATATTCTTTTGAATGGATCTGCGTAATGGGCGTGCCCCATATTCTGGATTAAAACCTTCATTAGCAATCTTTTCAATCGCTTTATCGGTGAGCGTAAAATCTATTTCCTGTTGTTTTAAGCGTTGCTGCAATTGTTTAACCATTAATGTCACAATATCCTTCATGTGTTTACGTTCTAATGAATGGAATACAATTGTTTCATCGATTCGATTTAAGAACTCTGGTCTAAATGCTTTTTTCAACTCTTCGGTTACTTTGGTTTTCATATTATTGTAATCCTGATTCTCTTCTTCCAAGTTAAAACCAACGTATTTATTTCGCCTTAACTCGTCTGCACCTACGTTGGAAGTCATGATGAGAACAGTGTTACGAAAATCAATGACACGGCCTTTCGAATCGGTTAAGCGACCATCCTCAAGCACCTGTAGTAAGATGTTGAATACTTCAGGGTGGGCCTTCTCAACTTCATCTAATAATACAACGGAATAAGGTTTTCTTCGTACTTTCTCCGTAAGCTGGCCACCTTCTTCATAACCTACATATCCGGGTGGGGAACCTACGAGACGGGAAGTTGAATGTTTTTCCATGTATTCAGACATATCAATTCGAATCATCGCTTCCTCATCAGCAAACATTGCCTCAGCTAACGCACGTGCAAGCTCAGTTTTACCAACCCCTGTTGGACCTAGGAAAATGAATGAACCAATCGGGCGTTTAGGATCTTTTAACCCGGCTCGAGCACGGCGAATTGCTTTTGATACTGCGTTCACGGACTCTTCCTGACCAATAACACGGCCATGTAACGTTTGTTCTAAATTTAACAGACGGTCACTTTCATCTTTAGTGAGATTAGAAACAGGCACACCGGTCCATGTAGAAACAACCTTAGCAATATCTTCTACCGACACCTCTGAAGTTTCTTGACCTTGCTTTTCTTTCCACTTACTCTTGGTTTCTTCTAATTCTTCACGCAGACGTTGTTCTGAGTCGCGTAACGATGCTGCTTTTTCAAATTCCTGACTTTGTACTGCGGAGTCTTTCTCTTTACGAACTTCTTCCAGTTTCTGTTCCAGTTCCTTTAAGTTTGGCGGAATTGTATACGAGCGCAGTCGAACTTTAGATCCGGCCTCATCGATTAAATCAATTGCCTTATCTGGTAAAAACCGGTCTGTAATATAACGGTTTGACAGATTTGCTGCTGCCTCTACAGCCTCATCCGGAATTGTCACCCGATGATGGGCCTCATAGCGATCACGTAATCCCTTCAAGATCTGAACCGTTTCTTCTAAAGTTGGCTCATCTACTTGAATTGGCTGGAATCTCCGTTCTAACGCAGCATCTTTTTCAATATATTTACGATACTCATCAAGTGTAGTGGCACCAATACATTGCAGTTCGCCACGGGATAATGCTGGTTTAAGAATATTGGATGCATCAATAGCACCTTCAGCTCCACCAGCTCCAATTAACGTATGCAATTCATCAATAAACAGGATAATGTTGCCTGCCTGGCGAATTTCCTCCATCACCTTTTTAAGGCGGTCTTCAAATTCACCACGATATTTGGTTCCTGCAACAACAGTTCCCATATCCAGTGTCATAACACGTTTATCACGTAATGTTTCTGGAATCTCATTATCGACTATTTGCTGGGCCAATCCTTCCGCAACAGCGGTTTTACCGACACCTGGCTCCCCGATTAGGACAGGATTGTTTTTAGTTCGTCGACTAAGTACTTGAATTACTCTTTCAATTTCTTTTCCACGGCCAATAACCGGATCTACATTTCCTTCTTTTGCACTAACAGTTAAGTCTCGTGCCAGAGAGTCCAATGTTGGAGTGTTTGCACTTGATGCCTGTGCATTACCACGTCCCTGGCGACCTGCCTGCGATTCGTTACTGCCTAATAGCTGGAGCACTTGTTGCCGTGCCTTATTCAGACTAACACCAAGGTTATTTAGAACGCGTGCTGCAACACCTTCACCTTCACGAATTAAACCTAATAGAATATGTTCTGTTCCTACATAGGAATGACCTAGCTTACGTGCCTCATCCTGAGATAACTCAACTACTTTTTTGGCACGGGGGGTATAATGAATCGTTTGCATCGGCTGTTTGCCTACACCAATTAGCTTCTCCACTTCTTCCTGTATTTTTGGAACCTCTAATCCTAATGATTGCAATGCCTTTGCGGCGATACCTTCCCCTTCACGAACAAGTCCTAACAGCACATGCTCTGTACCAATATTATTGTGGCCCAGCCGTACTGCTTCTTCCTGGGATAATGCCAACACTTTTTGAGCTCTTTCCGTAAATAGTCCAAACATCATATCGATTTCCTCCTACCTATTTCTCTAATTGCAGCCGTTCACGAACTAATGATGCTCTAAATACATCTCGCTCACCCGCTGTTAAAGTCTTTTTTGCATACTGCTGTAAAAAACCAGGCTGTGTGAGAACCATTAACTCACTAAGTATATTACGCGGTACTTTTTCTATAATTCCCAAATCAATTCCCAGCCGAACATTTGATAGACATTTTGCGGCTTCTTTTGATTCCAAAATCCTGCTATATTCCAATACTCCGTATGAGCGATGGATTCTGTTCTCTAATTTAGTACTCGACTGGTCCATTATTCTATTGCGAGCATTACGTTCATGTTCAATTAACTGTTGGACAACACTTTGTAAATCCTCAACAATATCTTCCTCAGACTTGCCAAGTGTAATCTGATTGGATATTTGAAAGATATTTCCAATAGCTTCACTTCCCTCACCATAGATACCACGAACGACTAGCCCCAGCTGATTTATTGACGGTATCATCCGATTGATTTGCTGAGTCCAGGCTAATGCCGGGAGATGCATCATAACAGAAGCACGCATTCCCGTTCCAACATTTGTCGGGCAAGTAGTTAAATAACCATGTTTTTCATCAAATGCATAATCGATTTTTTCTTCCAGCCAATCATCAAATTCAAACGCCTTTTCAAGCGCCTTTTTTAATTGAAACCCGGGAAAATAAAGCTGGGCACGGATGTGGTCCTCTTCATTTATCATAACAGATACTTGCTCATTTCTTGAAATGAGTGTTGCTGCAAAATTTCCGTGCTCCACTAAATGCGGGCTAATTAAATGTTTTTCGACCAAAACACGTTTTTCCACCGGTTTTAATTCACTGAGAGGTATAAATTCGAAATTCTGATAATCCTGAAAAGACTTCTGTTCATATTCATCTTGGATAAACTTACTAATACTTTGAAGGTCCTTCTGGTTAGCTAATATTGGATAGGAATAATCTGCAAAATTACGAGCTAATCGAATCCGGCTACTTAAAACAATATCACTGTCAGGGCCATCTTCTCTCATCCATGGACTAATAGCCTCATTCATAAATTGTTGTAAGGTCATGTTTTATCACCTCGCATTTGTTTTTCCAATTCCTTAATTTCATCCCGGACCTTTGCTGCATCCTCAAAAGCCTCTTTTTCAATTAAATGGTGCAGCTCTGCCTTATGTGACTCTATTTCCTTCTTCAAATGCAAATCTCCACCTTTACGGGTAGGAATCTTGCCATGGTGCTTCGTATTACCACTATGCACACGACGAAGAATTGGATCCAGACGCTCTGAAAAAGTCTGATAGCATTTGGCACAGCCAAACTTACCGACACGTTTAAATTCAGAAAACGTCATTTCACATTGTGGGCATTGTAAATCTTCGGCCTGTTTATATGATGAGCCTTTGCCTTTTGGACTGTCTACAGATGAAGAGTCAAAGTTGAATAAACCGGATAATAAATTATGAAGAGAATACGCTTCCTCAGGGTAGGACATATATCCTTTTTCCTTTGCACAGACTTCACAAACGTGTACTTCTGTTTTATTTCCATTTACAACTTGTGAAAAATGGAGGGTAGCCTGCCGTTTATGGCACTCTTGGCATTCCATTTTTATCTCCCCCTTTATTTGTTTAAATATTTTAAAGTCGACAGCATCGAGGTTAATACACGAGCACGAACCTCATCGCGCAACGGCAATTGAAATGCTAACGTATTTCTGCCAATAGCACTTAAAATAATTTTTGCTTCACGTTCTGTAACAATTTCTTCTTCCAGCAACCTTTCCAGTATATCAATCGCAGCCTGCTGTGTTACTTGGGGATTTATCATTTCTATAATATCATCTACTAATTCAGACTTGTCCTGATGCTGAATCCGGATAATCCGAATATATCCTCCACCACCACGCTTACTTTCAACTATATATCCTTTTTCCACAGTAAAGCGTGTATTAATCACATAATTAATTTGTGATGGCACACAATGAAATTGGTCAGCAATCTCACTTCGCTTGATCTCAATCGCATCCTGCCTGGCAGCCTCCAGAATTTTCTTTAAGTGTTGTTCAATTATATCCGAAATATTGCTCATATACCCTCCCCCTCTTTCATCTTATGAATTACATTTATATGTCTTTCATGCACTTTTTAACATTAAGTTTTGACTTTGACTAACTTTGACTATATTTCAATTATACTTTAAATTAATTCATATGCAAATACAATGTTCTATATCTATTTTAGACAAGTTGAAGCTAAATGAAACATTAGAAAACTTGGCTTATCGTTAAAATAATTCTTATGTAAGCGTAATTCTATCTCTTAACAATCAGTATCTATGGAATGTTGGCTTTAAAGACAAAAGCCTTCGTTATACTTACCAATATATCTGCCAAACGTTAAAAAAACCTTACAAAATTAATCGTAAGGTTCTCAAAATCATTTTCGTTCGATAATATTTTTGACATGTTTTATTTTTGATACTTCCTCGAACAATGATACCCGATCTAAATCCTGATCCCGGTCAATCTTAATAAAGATATTACGAAGGTCGTTATCCACTCGTTCAATTTCGACTTGCTTAATAGATAAATTGTACGCTTCAAAGATTGATACAATATTATTAATTTTTAAATCAGGCAATGCAACAATTTCAATTAGGTACGATGATCGTCCTTTCGTAAATAGCTTTTCAAAATTGTTTAGGAACACTAAACTTAACAAAATTATTAGTGTTGTAAACATTGCAGGAGCATACATTCCAGCACCTACTACTAATCCTAATCCAGCTACTGCCCATATAGATGCTGCAGTAGTTAGCCCGCGGATAGTCATTCCATTAACAATAATAGTACCTGCCCCAAGAAAACCGATTCCGCTTATAACATAAGAAGGTATACGTGCAGGATCAAACCTAATGTTATCGTATTCGCCAATAAATTCTTCAAAGCCGTATAAAGATAATAGCATCATTAAACAGGAGCCAACCCCTACCAATATATGGGTGCGAAATCCTGCTGAGTGATTTTTTAGTTCCCGTTCAAACCCGATTAAGCCTGAAAGTAATAATGCAATTAGTACGCGAACCATAATAATAAAAAAATTATCGCCAAAAAATTGATTTATATATTCAATCATCCACTACCCTCCTCATTATTATATATATCCTTATATTTTAAACTAAATTACAGATTTTCACGAACGAGAAAGCCCATCATTTTTAATATGTGGCCGTTTATGTTTTACGAAGTTGCTTTGGCCATGAAAGTTCTAAAGGAAATTGCGTGAACAACCCTGGATGGCCGAGCGTATGAAGGTATGAACTATCACTGCCAGTTGGAAGACAAGTTAAAAACGTCTCCTATATAAAAAAAGCTAAGATACAGTGTTGTACCTTAGCTTTTTATAATGCCCGGCGGCGTCCTACTCTTGCAGGGGCAAAGCCCCAACTACCATCGGCGCTGGAGAGCTTAACTACTGTGTTCGGCATGGAAACAGGTGTGTCCTCTCCGCTAATGCTACCAGACCTAAAGAGTTTCATTCTTTATTGTTCACAAGATGTGAATAACTATGTCAGAAATTCTCTATCTTAATTTGCGAGACAAGTTATATTATATGCATTTTCAAGAAAAAATGCAAGGGTTTTTTGTAATTTTATACCCTAAAAACTAAATAAGAGCTCTACATCAACATTCCATCAGTATTAATTAGTTAAGTCCTCGATCTATTAGTATCCGTCAGCTCCACG
>JBDNGJ010000060.1:0-64164 GCA_041689365.1 Virgibacillus sp. | reverse complement strand
TTTTGGTATAACACTGGATTATAAGGTTCCTTTTTCTTTAAAATATGGTATATTGCAGTTAACAGCATTCGTGCGATGGCGATAATTGCACGTTTGTGACCGCGACGTTTTTTAATTCTTAAGTAGCGGTTCCGGATTTCGGGATGCTTATCGCTTTTGACGACACCAGTAGCACATTGTACCAAAAGGGGTTTAATGTAGACCCCCGCTCTCGAAATCTTAACTGACTTTTTCTTGCCGGCACTTTCATCATTTGTAGGTGTAAGTCCTGCCCAGGAACAACTATGCTTCGCTGTCGGGAACACGTCCATATTGACTCCTATTTCTGAGATGATGGCAATCGCTGTGAAGATGTCTTTTATGGACGGAACAGTTAAGAGCAAATTAATTTCTTCCATGTAGGGCTCGGCAAGGGAAAGAATCAGTTTTTCAAGATCTGCTTTACGTGCTTGAAGGTCCTCATAATGTTGTTTAATTACCGCTATTTTCCCCGCTTGTTCTGGTGTGATAAAACCATCTATGGCAAGCTCTAGTTCTGGAATCTTATTTCGCAGAGATCCGTAAACAAGCGGTTCGATATCAAAATCGGTGTCTGCTGGATTTTGTAACAGTTTCTCGATAATATTCATCGAGCTTTTTCCAAAGGTGTCGGATACCGCACTCGCAAGCTGGATGTTCGAAACGGTCAGGCTGTTTTGGAGTCGATTCTTTTCGCTAGATGTAAAATTCGTTAGTTTCGAACGATAACGCATCAGGTCACGGAGCTGCCTGATTCTAGCTGGAGGCATAAAACTCCCGGCTACCAGATCATGTTTGAACAAATCGGCAATCCATTTAGCGTCTTTCTTATCCGTCTTTTTGCCACGAATCGCTTTTACGTATTTAGGGTGTGCAAGTGTGATGTTACAGGAATCCTCTAAGATATTGAACACGGGAATCCAGTATTTCCCGGTAGATTCCATACAAACATCTTGACATTTGTTTTCCCAAAGCCACTTTGACAGCTCTCTCAACCCATTGGTATAGGTGGAAAAGCGATGGCGTTTGTAGGATGTCACTCCTTGATTGTTCGTTGAGGCAATGCAGGCAACCACAAAGGTTTTGTGTACATCAATGCCACAACAAATGGGATGAACAATTTTTAAACCCATGATAAAATCTCCCTTCTAGAATGTATAGAGATAGAGCGCAGTGACTGATTACCCAGCTATAAACGAGTAGTTGTTTATACAAAGATAAGTCTTCGTGCTCAAAGGCACACTTATTTGTGCTTGAAAAGGTAATCTACACATATATACACGCGGTCATCCCGCTATCGGGACAACCCACTCACCTCCACGTGATTTGTAGTGTGCAAAATATCTCTATAATTCTAGAATAATCAAAAAAATGAAAAGCGCAAGATTTATTTCATGTCGTTTTGTGCCTTGAGCAGGGCGAAAGGCATGGCTATATACACGGAGACTCCTGTGGGTCGGCTAAAGACGGCCACGTCCTGTGGCCAACGCCGACACTAGAACGTCGTGTTCGTCGAGCTGAGGCCTAGATGAGACTACGCAGCGACGTAGGAGCAAGGAGGCTCATCAGCCGCCCACGGAAAGCGAAGTGTATTTCCGTAGCGAGATCATAGCACTGAAATTATTTTTCCACAGTACATCGCATTTTATATCAACTACGTATTAGAGCCAACCATTGAAAATAAACCTTCTAAACATCTTATCCTGTTATTATTCGTCTTTAAAGTAGAAATTTTTATTTATATCACTGTCTCATTTTCATTCTGTAATTCAGCTGATGTGGCAAGCTAGTCATTATTCAACAATATCCTTTAACGCCTGTTTATTAACGATTTTAATTTTTCGCTGACCTGTTTGCTTAATCCAGCCTTTTTCTTCAAAGCTGGTTAGCCGGCGACTAAGCGTTTCCTGTGTGCTACCTATATAAGAAGCAAGGTCTTTCTTACTCATCGGTAAAATAATTTCCAAAGCATGCTCTGAATTCGTTTTCTTCTCTACCTGCTCCATCAAATAAGATGCCAGCCGCTTCTCAACATCCTGCGAGCTCAACCGTTCAATTGATTTTTCAGCTTCCTTCAGCCGCTTACTGCTTTCTGCTAGAATCTTAAAGGAAATTGTCGGCTTTTCGACAAGGAATTCCTGTAAGTCATTCTTATGAATAGCACAAATTTCTGTCCGTTCGACAGTTTCAGCGTAACTAGTCAGCAATTCATCTGTAAAGATAGACAGTTCTCCCATAAAATCTCCTGGATTTAATATTCGAATCAACTGTTCTTTACCGGACTCGGATAGGTTATAAATTTTAACTTTTCCACGGTGCACGATATACAAGTATTCAGACGGATCGCCAGCCTGAAAAATAATTTCCTTTTTATTATATGTTTTACTTCTACTTGTTTTTGCGACATCAACCTGCTCTGCGTGATCAAGGTGATTAAAAATTGGAACCAATGAAACGCAAAGTTTTTTAGCAGACTCATTATGTTCAAGACTATCACTCTTCATTTTCCAGCCTCCACAATTATTCAAAGTAATTTCTCTATCTATAATTATAACAGAAGACGTTAACTAAAGAGCAGTCCTGAATTATTAAGATACTACCGGATAGCCTAATTTCTCTATAGTTGTTTTCAATTCCTCTGAGGTCACCTTATTCTGATCAAATGTTGTTTTGACTTTACTGGAGTTGAACATGACTTTTGCTGCTTCAACTCCCTCCATTTTTCCAACTTTACCTTCTATCTTTTTGATACATGATGGACATGTTAATGGTTCTAATTGAAATTTAATTGTTTCCATTTTAATTACTCCCTCCTTGTTTCTATCTTCACTTTAAGCTGTTATGCCGTCTGTTACCTTGATACAAATCAATTTTAATAAAAAACTCATAAATAGGATAAATTTGGACAATGTAACAGTAGTGAATTTGAATGGAGGATGATAGGAAATGGCAGAAGACCATAAAAATCAAACAAATATTGAAAATGAAGACACATTAACAAACAGACAAGGACACCCTGTTACAAACAACCAGGACATAAGAACAGTAGGAAACCGCGGACCTTCTACATTGGAAAACTATGATTACATTGAAAAAATAAGCCACTTCGATAGAGAGGAAGTACCAGAGCGTATTGTTCACGCACGCGGTGCAGGTGCTCATGGTTATTTTGAGACATATGGAACAGCTGGAGATGATCCCGTATCGAAATATACAAGGGCCAGATTATTTCAGGAAAAAGGCAAACAGACACCCGTATTTGTGCGGTTTTCCTCTGTTATTCATGGCGGACATTCTCCAGAAACGTTACGCGACCCACGCGGTTTTGCTGTTAAATTTTATACGGAAGATGGCAACTGGGATCTCGTAGGAAATAACCTGAAGATCTTCTTTATTCGTGATGCAGTCAAGTTTCCAGATATGATCCATGCATTTAAGCCAGACCCAGTCACAAACATTCAGGATAGCGAACGTTTTTTCGATTTTTGCTCAAACTCTCCAGAATCATTCCATATGGTTACGTTTGTATATTCACCATGGGGTATTCCAGCTAATTATCGGTTAATGCAAGGTTCTGGCGTCAATACGTATAAATGGGTGAACAACGATGGTGAAGCTGTACTTGTTAAGTATCATTGGGAACCAACACAGGGCATCAAAAACCTGACAGTTAAAGAAGCTAACGAGATCCAGGCTACAAATTTTAACCATGCAACACAAGATTTATATGATGCAATTGAAAAAGGTGATTACCCTGAATGGGAGCTTTACGTACAAATTATGAGCGACGACGAGCATCCAGAATTAGACTTTGACCCGCTTGATGACACAAAAATCTGGCCTGAAGACCAATTTCCATGGTTATCAGTAGGGAAAATGGTATTAAATAAAAACCCAGAAAATTACTTTACTGAAGTGGAACAAGCTGCATTCGGTACAGGTGTTCTTGTAGATGGCCTGGATTTCTCGGATGATAAAATGCTGCAAGGCCGGACATTCTCTTATTCAGATACACAGCGCTACCGTGTCGGAGCAAACTATTTACAGTTACCGATTAATGCTGCTAAAAAAAGAGTGGCAACAAACCACGAAGGCGGACAAATGCGCTATGAACCAGAAAATTCATCAGGAAAAAATCCGCACGTTAATTATGAACCATCAACGCTTGGTGGGTTAAAAGAAGCAAAGCAGATTGGGAAAGAATATACACCAAAAGTTGAAGGGAACCTCGTTCGAGAACCGATTGATCGCCAAAGTAATACAAAACAAGCTGGTGAAACATATCGTATGTTCAAAGATTGGGAAAGAGATGAGCTAATAGCTAACCTTGTCGGCGATGTTTCAGAATGTGACCAGCGAATCCAGGATAAAATGGTAGCACTTGCTGAAGATGCAGATGAAGAATACGGCCGCCGTCTTCGAGAAGGATTAGCCGAGACAAGCAAAATGACGACAGGGGGTACAAGTGAAAACCCGCTTGGAAATAAAGATAGTGAGAAAGCACCTGAAGAAGCTGTGAAAAAATCACATGATGCTGATCCGTATTAATTGGGGTCTGTGAGGGTGCGCTGGCCATATTAGCTGAGGAAGGCTCGAAGCTTGAATTCAGTCTTCCCAGCGATTATTCAGGCTTAATCGGTCACTTTGGACGTTTATTCAGTCTTCAGCCAAGCCTATTCAGTATTCATTCGGGATTATTCAGGCTTCAACGGGATTTTTTCAGTTTTCAGTAGTTTTTAAAGCCCTTCTCAATCGAAAGGGCTCTTCTTGTTTATACAGCAGTACCTTACGTACGTGTTCTCCTTCCCCCATATTTCATGTTATGATTATGCGCTATCGTTATTGGGTATATATGTCTAAGCAGTATGAAAGGAGACACTTTTTGCTACTCACATCATTCATTATATTTATTGTTGCAGCTGCGATATCCGTACTTTCTGCAATTCGGCTGGCGACTTACGCTGATATTATTAGTAATAAAACAAAAGCTGGAGGACTTGTTGTCGGTACAGTACTGCTCGCTGTCGCAACTTCACTACCTGAATTAACAGCCACAATTTCAGCCGCCGTCATTGACAATGCCGATATTGCAGTGGGTAACGGTTTGGGAAGCATCACATTTAATATTTTTGCATTATTTCTTTTTGATTTATATTTTCGTAAAAAGCGTTTATTTTTGAAGGTGTCAGCTAACCACTTTTACACAGGAATTTTAGGATTAACTTTATGCGCAATAGTTATCCTGTCACTTTTTCTAAACTTTAATCAGGAACTTTTACGTATTGGACTTCCAAGTATCGCAATTGCTGTTGTCTATTTAGGCGGGCTTTGGCTTATATCATTAAAGCATCAGCAAGAGATAAGCGGGGAGGAAGTTGCTCAACAGAGTACAAGTAAAACAGATTTTCCTGTAAAAACAGCTATTACTCGATTCATTTTATTTTCACTTATCGTTTTCGTCGCAGGGAGTTCCCTGTCGATATCAGGTGACGTGATCGCTCAATCAAGCGGGATAAGTGCAAGTGCTGTAGGAAGCCTGCTAATAGCAGCTACAACTTCACTACCAGATGCCGTTAGCGTATTAGTCGCACTTCGGGTCGCAAATGTCAATCTGGCAATTGGTACTATTCTTGGGAGCAACATTTTCAACGTTTTTGTCATTCCAATTGCTGATATTTTTTACCGGAATGGAAGCATTTGGGCTGATGCGTCGAATCAACATATCTCCACTGCAGCCGCAGGATTTATGCTGACATTAATTGTTATTAGTATTTTAAAGCGTAATAATATAAAGAATACACTCACATATATTACACCCTCATTAATTGTTGTGGGCGGGTACCTGATCTTTTCTGTCTTTTACTTCTTAAGGTGATTAGCTTAGATTAAATTTGGATGGAATGTCCTTGATGAATAATTAGCTTTAGAAATGGAAAATTAGTTAACAAGACAGGAGGACAGCTATGCATTCAAACAACAAGGAAATGGAAACTGTTATGGGATATATGAATAATGCGAAGCTAGCTGTGGAAAAGGCTCAAGAAGATCAAACAGGATTCAGCGAGGCACAACAACAGGTGAAGCTGGCAGAAGAAATATTAAATGAAGCCAAACATAATCCAACGATTAATACTAAAGTTAATGCGCAAGAAATGCAACGGGCCACTGACCTGTTACGGCTGATTGAGGAGACAAACCAGGCCATCAATCGCCAAACATGAAGGCATACTGCGAAACATGCAGTATGCCATTTTTATCAACGTTTAAAGTTATATATCCTCCTTCTGATGAATAGTAATGGTACGAGCCATATTTATCCTTAAGGAGTGAAAACTTTGGGTGTATTCATCAGTTATATATTTCTTGGGTTATCATTAGCAGCACCTCTTGGCCCAATCAATGCTGCTCAGATTAATCAAGGTATTAAAAATGGATTTTTCCATTCATGGCTAATAGGGCTAGGTTCCATCGTAGCGGAGCTTTTCTTTATTATCGCTGTCTTCTTTGGAGTTGTGCATTTTTTAGAGATTCCATTCATGAAAACATTTTTATGGTCATTTGGTGCTTTTGTTTTATTTTATACTGGCATTGAGAGTATCGTCAGCTCAGAAAAATTACAAATTAATCAAAACAGAAAAAAGGAATCCTTAAAAAAGACATTTACTACTGGCTTTTTAATATCTATCAGTAACCCACTGTCTATTTTATTTTGGCTTGGTATCTATGGTTCTGTATTAGCAAATACAATCAACCGATATGATAACTTCCATCTAATCCTATATGGCGTGGCAATGTTAGTCGGTTTAATGTTATGGGACTTAACAATGGCTGGGGTTTCCAGTAGCTTTAGAAGGTTCCTTAACCAGCGCACTTTAAAGGGTATCTCCGTTTTCACAGGACTTGTGCTGTGTGGATTCGGTTTATATTTCGGTATTCAAGCAATTAAAATACTTTTCCATATTTGAATATTACTAGTAGCCCAGTCCACAGGATCCATATGACAATAATGGATTCTATGGGCTTTTTTAACTATTTGATTTTTCCTTTAAATCGATAATTGCTCTCTTATTTGGACAATATACACTTATGTACTAATTGCTAAAGGAGAGTATGAATGAGTGGAACAGAATCAGGCGCTGATCGTAAGGGGACAGGGTCAAAAGAATCCGGCATGAAGTGGTGGCAGCTTTCTTTAGTAGGGTTAGGGTGCACAATTGGGACTGGCTACTTTCTCGGCTCTAGTATAGGGATTAGTATTACAGGGCCTTCAATTGTTTTTTCATTTTTACTTGCCTCACTAGGAACCTATATTGTGTTTAACTTACTGGCAAGGATGACAGCCAAAGATCCACAAGAGGGATCTTTTTGTTACTATGCTGAAAAGGCTTATGGTCGCTGGGCAGGCTTTAGCAGTGGTTGGAATTACTGGTGTTCGAACGTTCTAATTATGGGCAGTCAACTAATAGCCCTTTCAATCCTTTCGCAATTCTGGTTTCCGAATATTTCCTTGTGGATTTTTGCTGCTGGATATGCTGTCGTTTCCATTTCAGTAGTGTTACTGGGAACAGATGGCTTTGATAAAATTGAAGATATCTTTGCAGTTATTAAAACAGCAGCAATTCTCATTTTTATTATTTTAGGTACTGTTGCCTTGCTGGGTTGGATACCCGGGGAAGGAAGTAAACAGCCAGGCATTCCTGTTTCAGCAGAAAAACTCTTCCCTAATGGACTTAAGGGATTTTGGGCTTCTCTTATTTACGCCTTCTATGCTTATGGAGGCGTAGAGGTTATTGGATTGATGGCAATGCAGCTCAGAAAAAAAGAAGATGCCCCAAAGGCTGGTAAAGTAATGATGGTTGGATTAACAACTATATATGTTATATCGATCAGCCTTGCAGTAACTATGGTATCAATAAATATGTTTCATGAAGAAGAAAGTCCCTTTGTTACAGCATTGTCTAATTACAATCTTCCATTTTTCCCGCATCTCTTTAATGGAGCAATAATAATTGCTGGCTTTTCAACGATGACAGCTGCATTATATGGAGTCACAACCCTTATGGTAACGATAGCTAAAGATGGGAACGCTCCTCATCTTTTTGGAAAAAAGTTAACGAAATTTAACAGCTTGCCATTGCCATCCTTAGGACTTGGGGCATTAGGACTGCTTGTCTCAGTTGTAACAGCATTGTTGTTACCAGGTAAAATTTACGAGTACATTACCACTGCTGCAGGTATTTTACTGCTTTACAATTGGTCGTTTATCATTATTTCTTCATTTAGCATCCTAACGGAGAAGAAGATTCTGGATAAGGTCATCTCACTGATTGGTCTAGCATTAATACTTTGTGCAGTTATTGGAACTTTAATGGATGAAAGTATTCGCCCAGGTTTTTATATCAGCTTATTATTCGTATCCATTATTGGTATTGTAACCCTCTTTATGAGAAAAAGATGGAAAGCAGATATGAATGATCTATAGCCGTTAACTTTCAATATTGAAAATCTGACTTAGCTGCGAAAAAAGGATCTCCACGCTGGATAGCGAGTTCCGTTTCCTGTCACAAAACGTAGAATTACACTTTAAATTGTAAATAAAATTTATATTACTATTTGCGTCGTACTTGTAGTGTTAATAAGAAAAATCTCAGCTCAATTTAATGAACTGAGATTTTTCTTCTATTTATTTTCATATGCTTATTAAGCAAAAGCACCCTATAGTTGAACAAGACTATTGAGAAAGATTTGTGAGTTTAAAGAAATCAGGCTCTGGTTTCATCAATTTTGTACCTTTTTCTGATTGAAAATAAATTTCTTTTTCGTTTTCATAAAGAACCTTTATATCCATATCCCCGAAATCAATTTCACTTGATTTTTTACGTGGCAAAACTTCTTCTTTCCAATCAATAGCTTCATTTATAAAACCAACAATTTGCTGTATTTTAATCTTATCTTTTATCTCAGAACATTTTTCATCATTTAAACTTTGATAAATGCAAATACTTTCTGGGACATTACTAATCCAAGTTGTTGAGTTATATATTGGGGTTTTGTCAAAGCTGACCTCTGTTTGTTCTTTATATTGATTATAGTGAGATGAAATGCTTAATTCACCGTCGAACTCCTCTTTTCTCCACCTTGAATGAAATCCGCTCCAATCATTTTCTGGGTCATTATCATTAAGTGCTGAACCTTCGTATTCTATATTCCAACCAAGTTTAGGAAGTTCATTTAAATAAAACTCATATATATCAGCCCAACGATTTCCATTTAGAACGTATTCGTGTTCAGTCGGTTCCAATCCTTCGAATAAAGGGATATCTTCGTGTTTCTCAGGGATAATGGACATCCCCTGATAAGTATCATCAGTAATTTTTTGAAATACAAACCAGCCCACAACAATCAAAACTAATATAACACTAAAAATAAACCAATTTATTTTTTTCATTTCATCCTCCCCTGAAGTGTTTCATTTTTATATATGTTTATTTATAGTTTAGTTTAACATTTTCATTTATTAACCTGCCTCAATAGTGAAAAAGCGTTCCTACCGCAGTTGTAGAAACGCACCAGTTAGTTCAACAGGTTTATTTATCTCCTTCACTTTACTTTTTTTCAAATCCGTTTTAGCAATATTGTAAATGACCTTCCCTTGTTGTTTTTCTCCATTTTCTTTCCAGTGAAGGTTTACCGTTAAGGTTTTCTTCATATCAGGAAGTTTACCTTCTACGTGAAAGGATTCTCCTTGTTTGAATGCTTGGTTGAACACCTTCTCTTTGGAGACTTCCGACACATCATAAGAAACCATCCTTACAGGCATGGGTCCTGTATACTCAAAATCAATACTCCACTTCCAAGAATCATTCCTTTCTATGGGGTCATTTATGATGTCCCCCCTGTACGGTAAAATTGTCCATGTTTTCTAAAGACTCTATTTGAAAATGGTATTGGAATCCATATTCTTCACAGTAATTCACATTGTCTTTTTGAAAGATTTCCCCGCTTTTTTTCTCTACAACAACACGGGAACCTTTACAGAATGACTTGTCCCTTTCATCGACTGTATAGACTTTAAAGGTAGAAGTAGTTTCTTTTACAAAATTGACAGCGTAAGGAGTGACGTGTAAATCAGCAGGATGTGTCCATTCTCCCGCAAGGTAACGTAAAGTGATTGTTTTCGCCAATCGCTCATCGACGGGTAAATCTGCTGCATTAATATCCAGTGTGCGAGAGTCTTTTATCAGATAAACAACAGAAATAACAACGACTGCCACCATAAGTAAGGTGAGAATCATCGTTTTTACAGAAGCTTTTCTTTTAAACACTTCATTCTCATCCTCTCTAGAAATGTCTTTTCTTTGTTATTAACGAAAAATTACTGCTTCGTTAATAGAACAAGGAAATTCCTTTTTCGAGATAAGCACCCGTTAGCACAATAAGGTTATTCTAATTTAGAAACAGCGCTTTACAGTTTATTTAAACTTTATATACACATCAGCAAATATCTGACATAACGAGTGTTCTGCTTTATTCGCTCTATATTACTTTCTTTCTAGCAAATAATCCAATTTCTTTTCAATCTCTTCTAAACGTCTTCGATTATTTAATACCAATACAATTAATACTAGAAAAAGCAATGGAAATCCTACAACTACAAGTAGCATTAATAATTGACCTACTATCATCCTAATTCCTCCCAAACCATAACCTTTATATATTAGTTATGACAAATGTTGAACATAAAAAAACGACAGAATATCATCGGCTCTTGTAAAATTAAAGCCACCCGTTACTTCAATACCTTCAATTTTGTTTTCCGTTAAAAGACCGAACTAACAAAATTCCCGATAATGCTGTAAGAAGAATTTGAGTTTCCGCTAATAAAAACATTTCTATAAAAAACGGAATGTCGATACTAAACCACTTGACCCAATACATCCTAGGAATAAAACTTATGATTGCCAACAAGACCGAGGGAACTACAAGCCAATTTACTTTGAAGTTACCTTTAAGAATTATATTCTTTAACGCTTTCCATTCAATTAAGATACCAAACACAAACGCCCATAAACTCATTTTCAATAGTGGGATTTGTGGGTTTGCCGCTCTTTCCATTGCCAACCTTGCTTCCTCGATGGTAGAAGTCATTAAATACAGTAATACCGTCATACCAATGACAATAACGCTATAAAATCCAACTGTCTTTTTGATAATACCACTCCTTTTTATAATGTGATTATTATTGTTTCAAGCTTTACTTTAGCTAAAATATTCCTTTTTCTACTAACCTGATGCGTTAGTTCAATATCTATATATTTAAATGTTAACATAATAATCCAATCTATAATCGGAAGTTTCTGAAAAAAAACAAAAGAAAAGACCGACTTTAACGTCAGTCTGCTTCTTGAACAACCGCACCCGTTAACTTATTTTACTTCACATCTCGGGTGGACGTTGTTTTCTTTTTACCTCTTCAATTTCTTTTTTAATTTCAGAATTACTCTTTTCTTTACTATTTTGGATAGTGTGTTTTGATTTACTACTATTTTTGTCTCTTATAATTCCTCTAATAGTGAAGACAGCAATGACGAAGATGATAATTGAACCAATAATATTTAACCACATTTAGACACCCTCCTATTCAACTATCCTGCTGCTTTAGTTTAAGTTTAATGGTTCACAAAATCTGTAATTATTTTAACATAAATATTCAGAACACTTTTAAAATCAATCCACAATCCACAAACCAAGAACACTACTAACTCACAGAAAATGACCATTAAATCAGCATACAATTAATGGTCATTTTACATTACATTTTTAATGTTTGTGATAGGAAAAGGAACCAGTTACACTTGGGGATCTCATCTCTTCATAACTATTCTTGATTCGCTAGCTGGTTTTCAATTTCGGTCATAATTCGACCCGCTTCTTCCCAGTTTCCTTCAGACATTGCCTTTTGATAGGCATTAAACAATTCTCCAAACTGTCGCAGTTTTTCTTCTGCATCACTTATGTCTTGTGAAGGTTCTTCTGCGTTTTCATCCGCTTCCTCTGTTCCTCCACCTTCTTCTTGTGTTCCCTCATCTTCTTCTGCTTCCTCATCACTTTGCTGTTCCGGATTAATTAGCTTCAGCATTTCATCAAGAGCGTCGTCAAAGTTTGCTTCCATAACGATATTTTCGCCGTGTGCCAGAACAACCCGTTTCACTTCCGGTAGTGACGTTGCATTAGCTGATTCGATATAAATCGGTTCCACATAAAGCACCGTATCTTCAATTGGGATAGCAAGCAAATTCCCTCTGATGACTTCTGATCCACCTTGGGACCATAAGTTTAGCTCTTGTGAGATATCACTGTCCTGATTAATTCGATTTTCAATTTGTTGCGGACCATAAACATTACGTTGCTTCGGAAAGCGGTATACAAGCGTATCGCCGTAATGCTCACCATCGTTACGAACACCCATCCATGCGATCATGTTTTGCCTGTTTTTCGGCGTATATGGCATCATAAGCATAAATTCTTCCTCTTCTTCATCAGGTAACTTCATCGTTGTATAATATGGTTCCATTACAATATCTTCATCAAAATATTTCTCTGTCGGGAACTGCCAAGTATCCTCACGGTTGTAAAACACTTCTAAGTCTGACATATGGTACGTTCCATACATAGAAGCCTGAATAGAGAACAAATTCTCCGGATACCTGAAATGTGCCCGAATATCTTCAGGGACTTCCTCCGTAAATAAATCAGGGAAAATATTTTGGTACGTTTGCAGTAACGGGTTATCTGGTTCAACTACATAAAAATTCACTTCACCCGTATAGGCATCAATCATTACCTTTACTGAATTCCGAATATAATTTGTATCCTTCTGATAAGGCTCAGCATATGGATATTTTTCTGCTTTCAGATACGCATCGATCATCCAAACAACACTGCCATCATCACGAACCACTAAATATGGATCCTGGTCATAGGAGAAAAATGGTGCGATACGCTTTACACGATCCATGATATTTCTAGTTGCCAAAAGCTGACTGTCATCTGTTAGCTGGTCAGATACGAACATACGGAAAGAACCTTCACTTAGTGAAAACAACAAACGGTTTATGCCTTGTAACGGAATACCGGATTCTGCCTCATAGCGTGTATCCATATTCTCATCGCCTGAAGGGTAATCAAATTCATCAACCGAACTATTGACGATGACATTTGGATGCGATTCCTCACCAAAGTAAATTTGCGGGCGACTTATATCCATTACACCCTCTGGCGGGATGTTTTCCAGCATATACTCAGGCTGACCTTGTGCTGTTACTTGATTAACATGACTCATGGCTAGACCGTAACCATGTGTATACCGTAAATTTTTATTAACCCAGGTTTTAGCCTGATCCGGAAGATCAGCCGTATTCAACTCCCTTGCTCCTAGGAATACTTGTTCATACTCACCGTCAACCTCATAACGATCAATATCGACATCGTTAAATTCATAATATGTACGGAAAGTCTGCTTTTGATTATAAACATCGAGCAAAGGTCTGACATCATTTATCCGCATGTTATCGATTGTCTCCTGGTTACGTTCCACCATTTCCTTCGTTAATGTGCTATTTCCAGGGTGTTCCATTTCGTTAATACTATCCAAATCATATGCAGCCCTTGTATAGGACAAATTATGTTCTAAATAAGGCTGTTCTTTCGAAAATTCATTCGGTGAAACAATAAAGTTCTGAACAACAACAGATGTCAGCTGTCCTGCAATTACTAATCCAATATAGGCAACGACTGGAATTAAGATGGATTGAAGCTTACCCCGAACAATGGCTACAATTATCCAAACAGTTGCAATAACTGCGGTTCCCGCCAATATGTATGATTTAGGAATATTGATAATTTCATCTGTGTAACTTAAACCGTAAACAACACTCTCCTGAAATAGGTTCACCTGATTCGTCAGAAGTGTCCCATATGGCGCCAACAGGTGGATACCCGCCAAAAGGAGCCCTATGAAACCAAGCGTTACGCCAAGCTGCAACTGAGCAGAACGGTTTAACCGATACATGTTATATACCGAATAAGCTCCTATCTCTGCCACTAGGAAAAATATCCCTAACCCCAATAGGAGATAAACAATGAATTTCAGAAATGGTAAAACAAATATGTAAAACGATATATCTAAATTAAAATAAGGATCGGTTTCTCCGAAAGAGGCATGCTCTAAATACTTAAGAGTACGTTCCCAGCCAAACCCCTGTGTTATACTACTGCCGAGCAGCCCTATTAGAACCGTTATTCCTAATATAATCAGGAAGCTGATTTTGCGATCAACAATAACTTTTGACAGCTGACTGCTATCAAATTGATTAATGTACGATTGCCTTATCCAAAACAACGTGAAGAATGTACCCGCCGCAAATAAAATAAATCCTGCTATGCCGAGCATTACTTTACTTCCCAATATGGTAGTAAACACCTTCTCAAACCCCAGCGATTCCATCCATATATAGTCTACAATCCATTGATTAGCTATTAAACCTACGATAAGAACCAGAATAATTCCAACTAATATATAGCCAATCCAATTCAAACGCTTCTTCCATTTTTCCTTTTGTTCTTCACTAAAACTTCCTTTAGTATCCAAAGTTATCGCCCCCCTGATATTCACACTATTCCTTGGCTATGATGATACACCACATAACACAAATAAAATACACTGTTTTTAATTTATGATAGGTATAATTACTAGATACGGATTTAGAAAAAATTGGTTTAAACAGATAATGAGTTTAATACTGTTGTTGAGGATAATTGGTGATGACTATAGTGGATAAATAGGTTATTGTTTTATTAGTTCAATATAAACTGCCGCAGTCATGAAAACTGCAGCAGCTTACATCGAGTTTATTCTGCATTCTTAAGCTCTCTAGTTATAGAGTCAGCTGTTATTTTTGAATGGGAGGTGTGCCATAATACTTCTTTATTTTTTATCAAAAAAATCTGCGGTGATTCATGTTTTACATTTGTTTCGGCCGCAATCTGATTGGAGATATCCTTGCTCTCAATCACCTTCACGATATAGCCATCCAGATTATCATCAGATGACTCCAGAAATGATTGATATTGCTCAAAGGCGCCAGCGCTGATTGGACATGTCGTACTATGCTTGAATAACAGAACAGGCTTTTGCTGAGACTTCTCCCAAACTTGTTCTAATTCTTCATTTGATTGCAGTTCTTCTAGCTCAATCATTGCGATTCCTCCATATTAGTATTTAATTACCTAGTCACATTGTACTTGATGAATGGGCTATTAACCAGTAATTGCATTCAGCTACCCTTCTAACATCTTGACATGAAATGTTCTTGTCCTTGGACCGTCAAATTCATTAGAAAACCTGGCATTCGCCAAGCCTTTGGGCGAATTGCCTTAGTTGCACTTATGCAGTAAGAAAGTAGTTATACTTTCTTATCTGCCAAAAATAGACACTTTGCCAGGTCCCTACTATTAGCTTACCCTCTGAAATAATTAATGTTTCATTGGCTCCAACAACAGAAGACTTCATATGTCCATCTGAATTCCCTTCCATATGCACATATGCAGACTTATTCGGAAATGTTTCATCAAGCCCTAGTTTTAAATCAGTCTTCACATCTGGATCCGCATTTTCATTAATTGTAATCGCTGCAGTCGTATGCGGACAGTAGACAATCATTATTCCATCTTGTATACCACTTTCGGTTAGAGCTTCGTCCAAATAACGATCTACATCAGTAAACGATTGTTTTGCTTTCGTGGAAATCTTAAAAGTAAATAATGTCTTACTCACGTCATCATCTCCCCTTCCCTGAAAAATAGGTTCCATGGATATTCTTTTGGCGGTACTGATTTAAATTCCATCATTTCTTTTTTCGTGGGATGTTCAAATGCCAATGTATGAGCCCACAAAGCAATTTGCTGTCCTTTACGATTCACATGCTTACCGTATTTTTGGTCACCAAATAGCGGATTACCGGTTTCAGACAGCTCAACTCGTATCTGGTGTGGCCGTCCGGTATCAAGATCAATCAACAACAAACTTAACTTCTCCTTCTCACCAATCACTTCATATTCCAGCAATGCTTTTTTCCCTTCCTGACGCCGGGGAGAAACGGTCGAAACTTTATTCTCACTTCGGTCCTTTAGTAAAAAGTGTTCCAGTTTAGCCTGCTTTTGGGGAGGATTCCCCCTTGCAACAGCCAAGTATTTTTTATTAAATGCCTTCCTGCGAACCGAATCAGATAATCGAGAGGCAGCTTTTGAGGTTTTGGCAAATACCATCACCCCACCTACAGGTCGATCCAATCGATGAACCAATGCCAGAAAAACATTACCTGGTTTATTATGACGAACTTTTAAATTTGCCTTTAGCATTGATAACATATCCCGATCTTCGGTAGGATCCTCCTGAACCGGAATATTCACCAGTTTTTCAACTACAAGTAAATGATTCTCTTCATATAGGATAGGTATATTCATAAATCGAAACTCCCTATACATAAAATCCACACCCATGTTAACATAGCTAAAATTAACCATACCACCTGATTCATTTGACCTCCTACAATCAGACTATTTAAAAAATTGTTATATTCCTTTAATCTAGTAAGTAATACTATATTGAAAGGGGTTACAAACTTGGGTAATAAAAATGCAGTAAAGTTCTCTTTTATATTTTTAACAGCATTGCTTCTGTTTAATCCGCTGGGCGAAAATAATTCTTCTCATGCGGCAACAACTGACAGCAGTATAGTCAACATGAGACTTATGGAAACGACGGACATTCATGTAAATCTTGTTAACTACAACTATTATCAGGACAAGCCAACAAATGAATTTGGTCTGGCTCTGACTGCAACACTCATTAAACAGGCTCGCAGTGAAGCCAAAAACCATATGTTGTTTGATAACGGCGACCTGATTCAGGGTAATCCACTTGGAGACTACGTTGCCAGAAACGGTCTTGAAGAGGGAGAAGTCCATCCTGTCTACAAAGCAATGAACCTCTTAGATTATGACACCGCAAATATTGGGAACCATGAATTTAACTATGGTATCGACTACTTAAAGGAATCCATTGACGATGCTAACTTCCCATATATCAATGCAAACGTCTACTATGATGATGGTGACAGTGACCCAACCAACGACGAAAACTTTTTCCAACCATACAAAATTATCAACAAACAAGTGGAGGATGAAAATGGCAATACCCAAACCGTTGACGTTGGGGTAATTGGCTTTGTTCCACCACAAATCATGCAGTGGGACAGTACTAACCTTGAAGGAAAAGTAATTACCAAAGGAATTTATGAAACAGCTCAAAAGTTTATACCGGAGATGAAGGAACAGGGTGCCGATATCATTATAGCAGTTCCACACTCTGGACTTGGCTCAGTTGAACTGCAAAAAGGAGAAGAGAATGCTACTTACAATCTGACGGAAGTAGAGGGCATTGATGCGATTCTGTTCGGACATGCTCATGAAGCTTTTCCAAGCGAGTCATTTGCAGGAATTCCTGGTGTGAACCTGGAAAAGGGAACAATTAACGGTGTTCCATCTGTGGAAGCTGGCTTTTGGGGGAACCACATGGGATTCATTGATCTAAAA
The DNA here is from genome assembly GCA_041689365.1 of Virgibacillus sp. Taxonomy (GTDB): domain Bacteria; phylum Bacillota; class Bacilli; order Bacillales; family Amphibacillaceae; genus Lentibacillus. Next base: position 46,491 of record JBDNGJ010000060.1, on the reverse strand, counting down.
CTCGAAAAAAATGGAGAAGATTGGGATGTTATTGATTCCAGTGCGGAAGTCCGGTCCATTTACGATGAGGAAACAGGCGAAGCGCTTGTCGAACCAGATCAGGAAATCCTTGATGCCGTTTCAGAAGAACATCAGGCGACATTGGATTATATACGTTCTGAAGTAGGCGAAACAACTGCTCCGATTCACAGCTATTTCGCACTCGTTAAAGACGATCCATCTGTACAAATCGTATCCAATGCACAGAAATGGTATACGAAAAATGCAGTAGAAGGAACGGAATATGAAGGGCTACCAGTCCTATCAGCGGCAGCACCATTTAAAGCAGGTGGAAGAAGTGGAGCTAACTATTACACGTATATACCAGAAGGGCCAATTGCCATTAAAAACGTGGCTGACCTATACGTATATCCGAACACCTTGAAAGTAGTCAAGCTAAACGGGGAGCAAATTCGTCAATGGCTCGAAATGTCTGCCGGACAATTTAATCAGGTTAATCCAGATGCCTTAGAACAGCAGTCATTAGTCGATCTTGATTTTTCAACGTATAACTTTGACATAATTGATGGTGTCACTTATGAAGTCGATGTGACTGAACCATCTCGTTATAATAATGACGGGAAGCTGATTAACCCGGATGCACAACGCATTGTGAACCTGCAATATAATGGGGAACCAGTAAATGACGGGCAGGAATTCCTTGTTGCAACGAACAACTATCGTGCTGGTGGTGGCGGTAACTTCCCTAACTTAGACGGAAGCCAAATTGTCCTATCTCCACAGGTGCAAAACCGTCAGGCCGTTATCCAGTATATTCAGGAAAACGGAACAATTGATCCTTCAGCCGACGGGAATTGGTCATTTGCACCAATTGATGGCAATCCGAAGCTGACATTCCAGTCATCACCGGATGCACAGCAATTCACTAAGCCAGATGGGAATATTAGCTATTCCGGTGAAGGAACAAATGGTTTTGCCAAATATAACATTGACTTATCTAAGCCTGTAACACTTTCATCTATCAAGCAGAACGTAGCAGACTTGAAACAAGCAGGTGAAATCGATCATCCATTGGCCGTTCAGCTAACGAATAAACTGAAACAAGCGGAACACCAAGTGGATAAAGACCATCAAAAACAGGCGGTCAAAAAAGCGGAAGGATTCCTAAAGCATTTGAATAACAAAGCAATGAATAAATTCATTACAACAGATGCAAAGGAAGACCTGAATAACGCTGCTGATGAGCTTATTAGCAACTGGCAGTGAGTTAAAACAAGCCCTGTTATGGAGTTTCACCATGACAGGGCTTTTTAATGCTTTTAATTATTCTTTCGTAAACTCTTTCGTACTTCTTACCGTATCAATTGGGCGAACCATTTTTTTGATTTCTTCACGTTTTGGTTCCAGCATTGGAGGCAACGATAGTTTTTCTCCAAGCGTCTCATAAGGCTCATCACCCATGAAACCTGGACCCTCTGTGGCAAATTCAAATAAAATCTGTGGCGCCACATTGATATACAATGACCCGAAGAAGAATCGATCAACAAAGCCTGATGTCTGGAATCCTATGCTTCTCATTCGTTTATCCCACTCATCTAACACCGAACGATCTTCAACACGGAATGCAGCATGATGAACCGTCCCAAAACCTTGTCTTGCCTGCGGTAGAACTGTATTATACTCTACGACAACTTGTGCGCCATTTCCTCCTTCGCCTACTTCGAATAAATGAAAAGAACCTTCATGATCTATTTCTTTAAATAGAAGGGCTTTTTCCATCATTTCTTTGAAGTAATCAAAATTAGCAATACGAACAAAGATTGGTCCTAATCCTGTAATAGCATACTCTAATGGAACCGGCCCTTTTTGCCATGGAGTACCTGCAGCAACTCCCTTATCATTTTCATCTGAAACCAGTTGGTAATTTTGATCATCAAAATCAACAAAAGGAAGTGTCTTTTTACCAAATTGCTCTTTAATTCCGGAGTGTTTTACTTCCAGCCGATCAAAACGTTTCACCCAATAATCCAGTGCCGCATCACTTGGTACACGAAATGATGTCTGAGAAATCTCATTTGTTCCATGTGACCCTTTTGGAATGCCAGGGAAATCAAAGAAAGTCATATCCGTACCTGCACTTCCCTTATCATCCGCAAAAAATAAATGATATGTTTTGATATCGTCCTGGTTAACGGTCTTTTTCACCAAACGCATTCCTAAAACATATGTGAAAAATTCATAGTTCTTTTCTGCACTGCTTGTTATGGCAGTTACATGGTGCATACCTTTTAAACCATTCATTTAAAATTCCTCCAATCAATTACGCTGTAGCTTTATTTTATCTGTTATATTTATTTTTAATTCAAGATAAATATAATACTGATAAACTTTAGTGTCAATAAATAAGGTTTATATCGAATGAATAATGGCTGATTGTTGCTTTTTCAAGCAATGAATCTTTTAATGCTGCTTACACAAACTAAGACTAATTGGTTTGTGGCTCGCTGTCCCACACGAATTGGTTTTTACTTCCGAGGAATCTGAAGCGCTGCCCTAAGGATCGCGATATGTATTGCCGGAGTATTGAATACATTCAAGTATTTTTCCACACTACATCGCAGTTTTATATCAATCGCAACAAACTAAAAAGCACCCTGTATAAAAATAGTTACGAAACACAGTTTATTACTGAGGTGAAAAAATGAAAAAACAGCGCAAAAAGGAGTTTCCCATACCAACGGAGGCAAATTCAGATGGTGAGATAAGTGTTCAAAACGGGCTAGATGCTAAGCATCCTTTTGCCGAAGAAGACAATTTTGCTGGAGATTCTGTTGATGAACATAAGGAACTTGAAGCAGCCCATGAATACTTTGCAGAAAAAGAGATATCACAGCAAAATAACAACTCATAACTCTCAGTTTCGAGTTCAATCATAGAAAAAGCCGCGTTCTTCAACTGAAGATGCGGCCTAATTTCTAGCTCATTTTATTTTTTTGAATAGTAACAGCTGTTCCATACACCAATAGTTCTGCTGCCCCGTTGGCAATTTGGGATGTTACAAAGCGAACATTCACAACCGCATCAGCACCTGAATTCTCCGCCTCTTTAACCATTCGCTCTGTAGCTCTTTGTCTGGATTCTGTTAACATTTCCGTATACTCTTTCACTTCTCCGCCAACTATATTTCTGAAACCCGCGACAAAATCCTTCCCAATATGTTTCGCACGTACAACATTTCCTTTAACCATTCCCTTCACATCTGTGATTTCATACCCAGGAATAGTTTCAGTATTTACTAACATCATTTTGATCTTCCTCCTTCTTGTCCTTAATTCTGTCTCTAATAACACCGATGAGCACTACCAGAACACCTGTCATTCCAATCACAATGGAGCTAATCAAGAAGATAGTATTATACCAGAGGTTAAACGCAAAAAAATCAACGGTATTAGATAACAACAATGTTAAAATGGAGATCCCAGCCAGAACAACACCACAGCGAAATAAGATAACTCCGAGACGAACTATAACTTTCACCCGCCAATCACGACGTACTTACTTAAGTTATACGGCCAAAACGTAAAAAGGTTCCCAAAAATTCAGGTGTTTGGATTACAGTTTCTCAAATGACTTGCACCATTAGAAAAAGCCGGAGGAAACCCCCGGCTTTTAATAAAGACTACTTACTTTGCTGCCATTTCTAATTCAGCTGAATCTTCCACAGATGTTTCTACTGTCTCTTCTGTGTTTTCCTCTTCAATTGTTTCTTTATCTGTTTCTTCGTCACTCGCTTCTACTGCAAGTACTGCTGAGTTTTCTGAAGCATGTGCAATTGCTACAGTGCTTGCGTTTGCTGAAGCTTGTGAATTAATTTTGTTCTCTTGTGATTTATTTACTTCCTCTTCTGATGCTTCTTCATCTGTTACTGATTCTTCGGTTTCCTCTGTTCCTTCTTCAGCTTCTTCTGTGTTCTCTTCTTCCGTTGTTTCTTCTTCTGTTCCTTTTTCATCTGATACTGATTCTTCGGTTTCTTCTGTTCCTTCTTCAGCTTCTTCTGTGTTCTCTTCTTCCGTTGTTTCCTCTTCTGTTGCTTCTTCATCTGTTACTGATTCTTCAGTTTCTTCTGTTCCTTCTTCAGCTTCTTCTGTGTTCTCTTCTTCCGTTGTTTCTTCTTCTGTTCCTTCTTCATCTGATACTGATTCTTCGGTTTCTTCTGTTCCTTCTTCAGCTTCTTCTGTGTTCTCTTCTTCCGTCTTTACAGCTAGTACTGCTGAGTTTTCAGAAGCATGTGCTTTAGCTACATCGCTTGCATTTTCTGCAGCTTGTGAGTTTACTTTATTTTCTTGAGATTTATTTACTTCCTCTTCTTCTGTTCCTTCTTCAGTTTCTTCTGTGCTCTCTTCTTCCGTTGCTTCTTCATCAGTTACTGATTCTTCCGTTCCCTCTTCAGTTGCTTCACCATCAGCTTCAGCTGTCACTTCGGCATTAGCCTCTTCGTCCGTAGATTCAGCTACAATAGATGACTTTGATGATGCATTAGCTTTTGCTTTTGCTGTTTCACTAGCATTCGCGCTTCCTTGAGATTTACTTTTCTTCTCAGCTTTTGCTTCCTGCTTCTTTTCAACAGTTACTTCTTTTTCTGCATTAGAAGAAGCTGCATCTGCTGATTGAACACCTGCAAATACTCCTACTGTCATAACTCCTGCAAATACTAGAGATTTCATCCGTATGTTTTTCATAATTTAATCGCTCCTTAATTAATTTTATATATATTCATCACTTTAAAGAAATTAAGAAGCAATCTTTGGCGGTTCTGCCGGCGGTGCATTCACCCACTGATCCCGAAGAACTTCGGATCTTTTGCCGATTACTTGCGACTTAGAAAAGAACATGAGGGGATTTGGCAAATCTCCTTTTACCACTGATGAAAAACTGGTTTGTCCACCATAATCACTACCACTCGTGGATGCTGGTGACGGTAATGAACCAGGTCTTATCATAAGTTCCTGACGATCTGAATCTTCGCTAGGTTTTGGAATTGACTTTGAATTCCCACTTTGTTCTTTTTCATCAGGAGTCATATCATCCTCGGATGCGCTTGGTTTATTAGTTTGAACTGTTTTATCTCCTGAATCGGTTACTGAAATTTGGGACACTTCTTTACCCTGCGTTGGATTTCCTACATTTTTAGATTTGTCATTCGTCTGAGTAGTTTGCTCTTCATCAATTTTCGAGCTTTTCTCTACCGTACTTTTTGACCTCCCTTTTTTTCCATGCAGTTTATCTTCAACCTGTTGTTTTACTTTCTCCTTCTTTGACGCCACCTCTCGCTCAAGCTTCTCTGTTTGTTCAGTAGCTTGGTCATTTGCCTGAGGTGGCAAGGTTTTTGAATTCTCATCCTTCGATTCATGTTCCGCGAGATCGGAAACTTTATCCGACGGGTCCTCTTTATCTGTCATCCCTTTAGAAACTTGCTTATCATGATTCGACATTTCTCCAGGATTGTCAGAAGATCCCTGCCCCTTTTTAGTAGCCTCTTTGACGGCTTGAGAAGCTTGCTTACCTTTTTCCGAAGCCTCTTCAGCTACAGGATTCGACGATTCTTTATCATTAGCCTGTGGCGCTGCCTTTTCAGAAGAATTTCCATTATTCGCTAAAGTATCGGCCGGAAGTAAAAATACCGCTAGTACCACTAGGAAAATATATACTAATGGTCTTATGCGCATACACTCACCTCCTTCCCTCTCTTTCTACATAATTCTAACTTTTCTATTATTTTCTGTCCGTCTTATTAAATTTTAACAACTTTCGATATCTTGCTTTTCCATTCAAACTAGACTATTTTGTAACAAATATGAGTTATACTAATGGTGAGGTGGATGGAGATGGTTACAGCTAAAAACTCAGTATTAACAACTGAGCAGTGGAAAGCTATTCGAGAAGATGATAGGAATTTTGATGATGAATTTTTCTATGGTGTCAGAACGACGAAAATCTTTTGCAGACCTTCCTGTAAATCTCGTGTTTTAAATGTTAATAATGTAATGATTTTTTATAATGTGGATGAAGCATTGGCGGCGGGATTTAGACCATGTAAAAGGTGTAAATCAGCGGGGTACCGACTGCCGGACGAGGAATGGGTCCTTCAGGCAGAAGCATATATGAAAGAACATTTTTCCGAACAGTTAACACTGGACAGCATTGCGGAAGGATGCCATGGCAGTCCTTATCATTTACATCGTGTGTTTAAGCAGGTAAATAGTATTACACCATTAGAATTTATACACCGAATCCGGATGGAGAAAGCATTATTTTATCTTAATAAGACGGATAAATCGATTCGTGAAATTTGTACGTTAATAGGGTTTTCTAATGCTTCATATTTTGCAACAATGTTTAAAAAACGAACAGGACAGACACCTGGAGAATTCCGAAAAAGTGATGAAAATGAGGTGTTACGTCATGAAATATAATGAAGGAAATATGATATATTATGGCCATATTATATCTGATGGTTGGTGCCTTTATCTTGCAGTTACCGATACTGGCCTTTGTTTTATCGGTTCGCATAATGGGGGATTTAGTGAAATGAAGAGCTGGTTCAATACAAAACGGCCTAAAGCTCATTTAATAGAAGAATGGAATGAAGTATCCGTATATGCTGAACAATTAGTGGACTATTTAAACGGTGAACGGAAAAATATTGATTTACCCCTCGATTTAATTGGCACAGCGTTTCAGGAGTCAGTATGGGCTGAATTACAAAACATACCATATGGTAATACAAAATCATACACAGATATATCAAAGGCTATCGGCAAGCCTAATTCAGTACGTGCAGTAGGGGCAGCAGTTGGAGCGAATCCTATATTAATTGTTGTACCTTGTCACCGGGTGATTAGTAAAAGTGGGAAACTGACTGGCTATCGTGGTGGCATTCCAATGAAAGAGAAATTACTTAGTCTGGAAAGCAGCTAATGATGACACGAAATTATCAATTAATCTATGATAAATTGTTAGACTATTACGGCCCGCAAAACTGGTGGCCTGCCGATACACCCTTTGAAATGATGATTGGCTCGATTCTCGTACAGAATACAAGCTGGCATAATGTGGAAAAAGCACTGAAAAAGGTAAGACCTTATTTGAGTCCGAAGTATATGGAAAAGTTATCAACTGAGGAGCTTGCCCAGTTAATCCGGTCAAGTGGTTTCTTTAATATCAAATCAAAACGAATTAAGGCTTTTCTGGAATGGTATAAATCGTATAACTACGATATTGACGCAATCAAAAAAACAGACAAGCATCAGCTAAGAAACGAACTGCTCAGCATTAATGGTATTGGTCGTGAAACTGCTGATGTCATGTTGTTATATGCTTTTGATAAACCAGTATTTATTGTCGATGCATATGCCAGAAGAATTTTTTACCGGGTCGGATTCGATATGCCAAGATCCTATGATACATTTCGAAAACAAGTGGAAGAGGAGACTCCGGAAGAATTGGGGTTGTTTAATGAATTTCATGCTGTGCTGGTTGAGCATGCAAAGGTTCATTGTAAGGCTGTTCCAATATGTGAGGGTTGTCCATTGTTTGACGTTTGTGACCGAAGACTGGATAGCAATGATTAGAATGGAGGAAATCAGATGAAGTCATACCATACAAACCGGCGTGCTGTTCGCCGTTTTCTGCTTGATACCCAGCACCTCCTTTCACAAAAGGAGAATCCCGCTAAAGAAGAGACACTGCAGGTAATCCGGCAGCTTGAATGTGTTCAGCTTGATGCAGTTGCCTCTGTTGCACGTAACCAGCATCTTGTCTTAGCCGCTCGAGTTCCCGGTTATCAGCCCGAACTATTAAATAATTTATTAGCACAAGGTCAATTATTCGAGTACTGGGCAAATGCCGCATGTACGATTCCAATGGAAGACTATCCAAAATTTGAGGCAACCCGACACCGCTTCCAAAATCAGTCGAAGGAAGAACTGGATAAACTTGGACCTGTTGTGGATGATGTGCTCGATAAGCTACGGCTAGAGGGCCCGCTTCCTTCGCGAGCTTTCAAGGCTGAGAAGCGTGTTCACGGCGCATGGGATAATAAATCTCCCAATACCAAGGAGACCTCCCATGCCTTGAACCAGCTCCTTGATACAGGAATAATCCGTGTCGTCAGGAGAGTTGGAAGTGAACGATTCTTTGATCTAACGGAACGTACGATACCGAAGAACCTGTTACAGGAAGCTGAAAAAATGGATAGCCTTGAATCGAATGAAGAACTATTGGAAAAATATATACGAGCTTATCGCGTTTTTGATGCGGGTGATCCCCGCCTGGGCTGGCAAAAAATGAGTGCAGCAGAACGGCGAGAAGCGATTACAAAGCGAGTGGAAAATGGAGCAATTATTCCATTAAAAATGGATGATGTTCACCGGCAATATTATATTTCAGCTGAAGATTTGGACGCATTAAAAAAACATGAACAAGCCATAACTGAAGCACAATCTTCCACAGATGATGTGCCAATCCGATTTCTTCCACCACTAGATAATTTGCTCTGGCGCCGGGAGCGTTTGGTAGATCTTTTTGACTTCTCCTATAAATGGGAAGTATATACACCAAAAGCCAAACGAAAGTACGGATATTATGCCATGCCAATTCTTGCTGGAGACCGTTTAATTGGTCGAATCGACCCAGGCCTGGACAGAGAAAATCAACACTTGAATATTCGTTTGCTGCAACTTGAAAATAATGTGTACCTGACGCCCCACCTGCGTAAAAATTTGAAGGAAGCAGTAGAGAGCTTTGCTGCTTTTCACCATGCTCAAACTATTACGATCGAACAGGCAATGCAGGATGTACAGATTTTTTAATATCATTTTTTTACATAACCAGCAAAAACGTACAAGCTGGCAAGCGTACACTATTAGAAGTAAAATGAATATAGGTAACAAACATCAGGCACCCACTCTTTTACTGGGTGCCTGGTATTATCCAAAGGGGTGTGAATAAGATGAAAATCGTAATTGCTCCAGATTCTTTCAAGGAAAGTATGTCAGCATTAACTGCTGCCAATGCGATTGAAAATGGTTTTAAAAAAATAATTCCTGAAGCAACATATGTAAAAGTTCCCATGGCTGATGGGGGTGAAGGAACCGTTCAATCGCTCGTTGATACAACAAATGGGAAGATCATCAGTGAAACAGTAACTGGACCAGCAGGCTACCCTGTCGAAGCATTTTATGGAATTACGGGTGATGAAAAAACAGCCGTGATTGAGATGGCTGCAGCTTCTGGTCTTCACCTCGTACAATATGAAAACAGAGATCCATTAACAGCAACGACAAAAGGTACAGGAGAACTAATTCTCGCTGCACTTGACCTTGGTGTAAAACATTTGATTATCGGACTAGGTGGAAGTGCAACGAATGATGGTGGAGCAGGAATGGCTCAAGCGTTAAGTGCCAGACTGCTCAACTCAGACGGACAACCGATAGATTTTGGTGGCGATGAATTAAATAAAATTCATTCGATCGACACCACAAACTTGGATCCAAGATTGCAGCAGGTACAAGTTGATGTTGCTTGTGACGTGGATAATCCTCTGACTGGAGATCATGGTGCGTCTGCTGTATTCGGCCAGCAAAAGGGTGCAACTGAAGAGATGATTGCGACGTTAGATCAAAATCTCACCCATTACGCGCAAATTCTAAAACGTGATTTAAATAAAGACGTTGAGAAAATAGCAGGATCCGGTGCAGCTGGTGGCCTTGGTGCGGGTTTACTAGCCTTTTTAGAAGCCGACCTAACACGAGGAATCGATATTGTCATCGATGCAGTCAATTTAGAAAAACACATGGAACATGCCACACTAGTCATCACCGGTGAAGGTAAAATAGACAAACAAACAATTTACGGAAAGACACCAATTGGCGTTGCCAAAATCGCTAAACAGCATAACATTCCTGTCATCGGTTTAGCAGGATCACTTGGCGAAGATTATCAAGTTGTTCACGACCACGGAATTGATGCACTTTACTCAATTGTACCAAGTGCGGTTCCATTGGAGACAGCACTTGCCAATGCAGAGCAATATACAGAACAACTAGCCGAGAATATTGCCAGGACGATTAAGGTAATGGGATTATAACATTTGGCATGAATTGACTTTTAAAAAGTAGTCAACCGACCGCAATAGTTCCATTTTTTGAACCGTTCCGTTTATGATAGAACCTAAATGAAATGATAATAATATAACTGCTTTAAAAAGGGTGAATATACGATGATTGCAAAGACTGAAGAGGATTTTAAAGGATTAAGAGAAATTGGTGAAATTTGTGGAACAATCCGAGATAAATTAGTCCAATGTACGAAACCTGGTATTACTACAAAAGAACTCGATGAAATTGCGGGGGAGATTTTTGAAAAAGCAGGAGCTCAATCTGCACCAAAAGGAGAATACGATTTCCCTGGGTATACATGCATTAGTATAAATGAAGAAGTAGCGCACGGTATTCCAAGGGAACGGATAATTCAAGAAGGAAACCTTGTAAATATTGATGTTTCAGGTTCTAAAAACGGGTATTTCGCGGATACTGGTATTTCCTTTGTTGTTGGGAAAGGAGAGAAAATTTCACAGAAAATATGTGATGTTGCTAAAGAAGCATTCGACGCTGGACTTGAGAAGGCAAAACCAGGTTCAAAAAAAAGCGCTCTCGGAAAAGCTGTACACAATGTAGCGAAACAGCATGGCTTAACTGTTATAAAAAATCTTACTGGACACGGTGTTGGGCGCTCGATTCATGAAGCACCAGAACATATTTTCAATTATTACTCTCACTGGGATGATGAAATTTTAAAAGATGGTATGGTAATTGCCTTTGAGCCTTTTATCTCTACATTTGAAGAGGAAGTTTTCCAATCCCAAGATGGATGGACCTTCCTAACTGATGAAAGCCATGTGGCTCAATACGAACATACAATTATTCTTACAAAGGAAGGACCGATTATTACTACATTGTAAGGATACTAATACACAATGGAGTACTTTCCGTAATAAGGAACAGCGACCTTATCAGGGTATGTATTTGAAGAAATGGTTGACGATAAGATTGGAAATTGGTACTCTAACGGTATAAAGGTCATTCTATCTAACTGAAGGGGAAGTGCAACATGAGTCGATCTATAAAAAAAGAGACATTACTAAAAGTGGCTGAACAGTTATTTTATGAGCATGGATTTCGTGGAGTAGGACTGAAGCAAATCATAAGTGAAGCGAATGTTGCTACAATGACGCTTTATAATCATTTTCCTTCCAAGGATAATTTGGTCGAAGAAGTACTGAAGCAGCGGGAGGAACGCTATTGGTCTTACTTGGATTCACATGTGGAAATGGATTCAGATTCTCCTTTCATCCTTGCTGTTGAAGCTCACGGGCGTTGGTTAAAAGAACAATCCTACAAAGGAGATATGTTTTTAAGAGCGATAGAAGATTATGCGGGAACTGATAATGAGATTGAAAACATTGCAAGAGGTCACAAAGCTAAATTACTTAAATATTTTCAACTATTAGCTCAGAGGAAAGGTAAAGAAAACAAACGTGATCTAGCTAATCAATTTACATTGCTGCTTGAAGGAACCACTTCCATGACGACATTAATTGGTGCAGAGAAAGCAACAGAACATTCTATTGCGATGGCGAGGACACTTGTCCAACATTCATCGTAATTTTTTTAACCAACAATTAGAAAGGTCGTTCTATATACTATTTTGGAGTTAGGATGAGTACCCATGAAGTTTTCAAAGCTAGTTTTACCTGGAGTTACCATGATTGCTGTTACCTATGGATTTGCAAGGTTTAGTTTTGGATTGCTTCTTCCCGGGATAAATGAATCACTTGAAATGTCCGAATTCGTATCAGGGATGATTTCTTCGCTGTTTTATTTATCCTATTGCTTCACGATCATTCTATCCACCGTGATTACTTCAAAAGAAGGGCCAAGAAGGATGATTATCAGTGCAGGACTATCAGCCTTTGTTGGATTGCTGTTGATGTGTATCGCTCCAAATGAGTGGGTGCTGGCATTAGGTGTTATATTAGCAGGTGGAAGCACAGGCTTGATATCCCCCCCTTATGGTGCGGCGATATCGCTTTGGATTAAAGAGCATAAACAAGGTCGTGCCAACACATGGATCAATTCAGGAACAAGTTTTGGCATAGTCCTTTCTGGATTGGGTGCGATTTTATTAGCACCAGACTGGAGAATAACGTATTTGATTTATGCTATCTTGACATTTCTGATATTGGTATGGAATCTCCGAGCGATTCCAAAAGTCGGGGCGAGCTCAAGTTTAATGTTTAAAAAAGGGAACCTCTCTATACGAGGTGTAAAAGGAGCCATCCCTTTGATTTTGGCATCTCTTACCTTGGGAATTTCCACAGCAACCTTTTGGACATTTTCCAGAACTTTTATTGAAGTGGCTGGAGACTATAGTGATTGGCAGCTTTCTGGATTCTGGGTCATCATAGGACTATTTGGAGTGCTTGGAGGGTTTTCTGGTTCTATAGTTGAAAAAGGGGGACTGCCGTTAGCTTACAAATTAGGGAGTTTGTCGATCGCATCATCATCAATAATTCTTTCTTTTTCACCTGGAAATTTGTTAACTACTTACTTATCGGCTGGAATCTTCGGTTGCTCTTATATATTTTTGACAGGAGTTCTTCTTGTCTGGGGAATCCGTGTATTTATTACGAATGCATCATTAGGTATTGGCGCTCCATTTTTACTTTTGGCAGTGGGGCAAGTAATAGGTTCATTATTTGCTGGAATGTTTATTGAAGCGTGGGGTTATGTTATCTCATTTATACTTTATGGAATAGTTGGCCTGATTGCTAGCCTACTAGGACCAAAAAGAACTGCTTAGAAAAAACGGATTTCCCCTAAACAAACGTAGCACTTTAATCTATCGTGCCGCTTTTGGGCAGATTGTGGAGAAATGGATTTACTTAGTCATTTATTGTAAACTTAACTTACACAATTATTTAAATGAATTATTAACCATTACGATTAAAAACAGTAAGGGGGAAACTAGTATGAGTAATAAACAGGAGTTGTCACCAGAACAACGCGAAGAATTAGTCATAGCATTGAAAGCCCGTTTCGAGAAAAACATGCACCGCCATGAAGGCCTTGAATGGGCTGATGTCCAAGCAAAGCTGGATACTAATCCTGAAAAACTGTGGTCTCTCAATGAAATGGAAAAAACTGCCGGTGAACCGGATGTTGTTGGTCATGATAAAAAGAAGGACGAGTACATTTTCTATGATTGTTCAACGGAAAGTCCTAAAGGTCGCAGAAGCATTTGTTACGACCGTGAAGCGCTGGAGTCGAGGAAAAAACATAAACCAGAAAATAACGCTATGGATATGGTAGCTGATATGGGCATCGAACTTTTAACAGAAGGACAATATCGGGCTTTGCAGGAGCTTGAAAATTTCGATAAGAAAACGTCGAGTTGGGTACAAACACCCTCTGATATCAGGAAACTCGGCGGTGCCCTTTTTTGCGATTACCGCTTCGGACACGTTTTCACGTATCACAATGGAGCAGAATCCTACTATGGTGCCAGAGGATTTCGTGGTTCACTAAGGATCTGAATTTTGCACGGACAACTGGTTTTGAGTTTTATAATTGAACTCACCTAAGTAAAGCATATGACCGTTATCTATCGGGATCACAAAACAGAGCGAAAAAGCACGTTAACCTAAATGGAATTAACGTGCTTTTATTAAAGTTCAATTAACCCTGAACAGTTTAGTTGCAGCTAAAATGCAGCAGTCGTATTCAGTTAATAACTGAGGTAATCTCCAAACTCATACAATTCCGGAATTGTCACTGGTAATTTTCCTTCTGGATTAACCTCGCCACTAAGCACCCGGGCTAGCGCTTCAATAGATACGTCACGGTTACCGTACGTAGCTAAGTAGCCATCAACCTCAGGAAACACCATTATGTCATATGGATTACGAACTGCCGTTACGATGACTGGCTTACCTGTTTCCATTAGGGATTCTACTAAACGCTGTTGGGCATTGTTCGTATTTGCAGTATACGTTGTCACAATGATTTTATCAGCATCTGCTGCCCTGGATGTTGCTTCAGCGATTTGATTAGTGCTAGGACTTGTGTTTGTTGCGTAATCACTAGAGTCGTATCCTTTTTCCTCAAGTAAATCAGAGAGATAATCAGGATCTCCTGCAGATGGCCCCGTTATAAATAAACTGCTGTCATCATCTAAAGGCAGTAAATTGTTTCCATTTTTAACAAGTGTAATACTTTTGTTAGCAATTTCGGTTGCTTTTGCCAAATTTTCTTCTGTACCAATGTTTTCAACTTCACTTGGATCTGTGTACGTATCTCCGAATAGTCCCTTCTCCATTTTGGCTTTCAATATTCTATACACGGATTCATTCACACGATCCTCACTAATCTCTCCACTTTGAACTGCTTCTAACACTGAATTATAGGCAACTTCTACGTTCGGCGGGTTTAGTAAAATATCATTTCCAGCCTTAAATGCTTCTACGGCAACACGGTCTGGTTCAACGACATTGGCACCGGACATACCTAAGCTGTCAGTAACAATTAATCCTTCAAAGCCCATTTCCTCACGTAAGAGTCCTTGTAAAATTGGCTTTGAAAGTGTTGCTGGCAGGCCTGAATCATCAAGCGCTGGAACAACGATATGTGCAGTCATAATCGCATCTATACCATTATCAATTGCTGCTTGAAATGGCTTCAGATCAACATTGTGCAAAGTCTCTAAATCGTGGTTGATAATTGGCAAACCATAATGAGAATCAACAGCTGTATCTCCATGACCCGGGAAATGCTTGGCTGTTGGTATTACCTTTTGATCTTCATAAGCCTGCACCTGGGCAACCGTTAAGTCAGAAACCAGATCCGGATCTTCACTAAATGAGCGAACACCGATAACCGGATTTTCCGGGTTAACGTTCACATCTGCTACTGGGGCAAAGTTCATATTAATACCAAGACTGCTTAATTCCTCGCCCATAATAGCTGCAGATTGTGCTGCATATTCGGTAGATCTCGTGGCTCCAAGTGCCATATTTCCAGGAAACACTGTGCCAGGACTTGTAATTCGCTGTACAATTCCACCTTCCTGGTCCGTCGAAATAAATAATGGAATTGGCATCCGCTGATCCATCGCTATATCTTGTAAACCATTTGATAGCGCATTAACCTGTGTTGTATCAATCGGTGTTCCAATATTACCTGTCCAATTGAAATAGATTACACCACCAATATGATATTTTTCAATCGCCTTTTCAAAATTCTTGGCTCCTCGGTTCATCCGTAAGTTTGTGTCTTCATAATCAGGGTCTGTCGGGGTTTTACCGTACATATGAATGACGAATAACTGGCCAATTTTTTCTTCCAATGTCATATGGTTTATTTTGTTAACAATCCAGCCATGCTTCACTTTTTCACCATCACCCCAGCCAGGATGAGTCGGGTCGTCCCAGCCATTTGCAAAACTTGTCATTGGAAAACTCATTAAAATAAGCAAAAAACTGGAAAGAATCGCAAACAATCGTTTCTTCATTAAAATTTCACTCCTTTTAATCTAGTTATCTCGTGTTAAGAGTACCTCTGTCATTACCGGTAAGTGATCAGAAGCTTCAGTGTATATCACTTTGGTGTTTGTCGGGCTTAAATCTTGGGATGTGAAAATATAATCAATACGTTTGTCTGGTGAAGTCTCTGGGTAGGTATAGCCATCTCCGCTTCCTGCTTCGGTCCATGCATCATTGAACCTATTGAAAAGCGGCTGCATCTCAGGTGCGTCAGGTGCTGCGTTCATATCACCAACTAGGATGGTGTTTTTTTGCTCCGAAATAATGCTGAGCATGTCGTCTACCTGCATTTCTCGAATATACGGGTCTCCTCGGTAATCCAGGTGTGTTACATAAAAGGAAACGTTGACACCCTTCACATTTAGCGTAACGCCAGGAAATCCAGGAGCAGGACTTGGTTCAGGCACAGCATCTTGTGTCGAGAGCCTTGTTATTTCGTGATTTTCAGAATTGATAATAGGGTATTTACTTAAAACAGCTAGTCCATATTTTCTTCTTGGGTCTTCTTCATTTAGTGGATCTTGATTATAAATTGGGGCAAAGAAGGCATGCATATCTAACTTTTCAGCAAGGTATTCAACCTGATCCTGAAAGTTGCTGCGATGCCCCCAATTGACATCCACTTCCTGCAATCCAATTACATCTGCTCCATAACTTCGAATTGTTTCGGCAGTATGATCGATATCGTACAATCCGTCACTTGCAATTCCTGCATGAATGTTAAAGGTCATTACGTTCAGTGTTATGTCTTGGTGTTTGTCGGGGTCTTTCTCAGAAGCTGCTGTGTCCATCGGTGAAATTAGAATCATTAGAAGAGCAATGAAAATTACGATAGCCTTGTTCTTCATTATCTAACCTCCTTATATAACTCTATTATGTTCGTTCTCCTCCTTTCCAAACTATTAACTCTATCAAGTTAATAGTAGCTTCTAGACGATAGCCTGTATATAGTACGATGGAATTATTATTTAATAATTCAAAATAAACAGAGTAAATATTACCTATTTTTGACACACCTTTTGGCTTATGTTTTTTATATCCCTAGTTGCACTTATGCAGATCAAATGTCTTATATACTACTGAACTCACCGGAACTAGTAAGTCCTGTATGTCGGATTTGGACGTGGCTTAATCCGGAAAATCCGTTATTTACAGCACTTAAATTTTATAGTTTCCTAGACAAAAAAGCCGGGGTAAGCACTCCGACTTTACAAATAACTATTTGAACATGGAAAGGTCAACTGAATCAGCCATTTTCTTATAACCTAAATCATTAGGGTGCAAGTGATCCCAAGCATCATATTTGGGAAGATAACGTTCAGGTTCTTCTGGATCCCTTAGTGCTTTGTCAAAATCAATTACTCCATCAAACTCGCCACTTGTCCTAATCCAGTCATTTACCTCCTGACGCGTTTCCTCTTTTTTTGAAGTATACATTCCCGAACCTTTAAAGGGCGTTAACGTACCACCATAAATTTTAAGTCCTTGTCCATGGACAGAATTGATAACTTGCCTCATTCGTTCAATAATTTTATCCGCATCATATTCCGGATAATGTCGAATATCATTTAATCCTTGATTTAGGATTACTGCCTTAACACCGGTTTGGATAAAAACATCCCGTTCTAGCCTTGCTAATGCATTCTCACCTTTATCGGAATGACTGTTTATTAATTGATTGGCAGAGATTCCTGCGTTCAATACAGACATTTTGACATCAGAACTATCCTGATTAAATCGTTTCGCTAAATAATCAGGCCATCGGTGATTGGCATTTACTGTCGAGTGATTTCCGTTCGCAATAGAACTTCCTACTACAACAAGCGAACCTTTTACGGATGGATCAGCTACAACATCCACTCCATCTAACCAAAACCATGCTTCTTCTTTTGTTTTAAATGCTGAAGAATCAGAATCTGAAACATGATTCCCAGTTGAAATATACGTCTTTTGCATGGAACGCGGGTGCCATGTAACTGGACCAGTTTTATCCTTAACATAAACACTTACTGCCAAATTTTTATCACTATTTACTTTAAAAGGAATAGTATCACTAAATTCTTTCTCACCAGAGGGAATGGTTACCTTTTCATCGCCTCCAAATGTAACCTTTTGGTCTGTACCAGGAATAATCTCAGTTCCATTTTTGGTAATCGCTACATGTACCTCGTCGATAGATAGCGGGTCCAAACCAAATGTATTAGATAAGCGAATACGCATTTTTTCACCGTCTATATGAGGTCGGAGAATTAATCGTATGGTTTGATTTTCAAATCCTTTATGAGAAACTCCATCTTCTCCAGGTGATTGCATACTTGCAGTCCAAGCACCTAACCACTCACCCTTACTTGAGTTATTTTCGTTTGAAGATCCCCATCCCTTTAAACCGTAGATGCTGAAGAATATTATAATGGTAATGAAAAAAACATATAATAGACGCCTCATGATTTTCTCGCCCTTCATGCTGATGTCGATAGGTTGCTGCTACCTTATAATATTTTATTCGAAAAGTAATGTCCTTAAGTGTCCTTTTCTTAACTTTAAATGATCTTTTTCCTAGCTTTAACATTATCGGCTTTTTTACTAAGAATGATTAGTTAGTTCTATGTGCTACCTTATCATTGCTTTCTCTGCGTAAAACCATCAAAACAATAGGAACAAGAATTAATGAAAGTATACCGCTGCCAAGTGATAAAGCGGTAAAGCTGGAGTTAACTACAACAATACCTGATAAAGCTCCACCTGCAGCCCCTGAAAGTGCGATTAAAACATCTACTTTTCCTTGTATCTTGGCACGGTTTGTTGGTGTTGTTGCATCTACGATAAGTGCAGTTCCGCTGATCAAGCCAAAATTCCATCCTAATCCCAATAAAGCTAATGCGATCGTAAGCATGACTAAAGAATCAGTTGGCGCATAAGCAGCTATTATACCCGCTAATAACAACGTTAATCCTGACGCTCCCGCCATCACATTACGTCCAACTTTATCAACAAGTATTCCTGTTACAAGTGAGGGAAGATACATTGCACCTATATGAATCCCAATTATTAGTCCTACTTCTCTTAATCCATGACCATGGTCTCCCATGTGTACAGGGGTCATCGTCATAACCGCAACCATGACTATTTGGGTTAAAACCATTACGGTAGCGCCAACTATAATAACTCGCTGATTTATTTTAGGTGTTGCGACGTTTTTTTCAGTAATTTTACTTTCATTCTGTTGATCTTTTAGCGCAAGTGCTTCAGCAACTTTAAGTGGATCTGGATGAAGTGAAATTAATAGCACTAAACCAGCTAAAATAAAAGCAGCAGCTGCCAAAATAAATGGTCCAGCTAATGCAGGGATACCCAATAACATGGCGAATTTCCCCATTACATCTACTAAGTTTGGCCCTGCAACAGCACCAAAGGTTGTTGCTACCAATGCTACACTTACTGCAGTTGCCCGTTGTTTTGCATTTGCTAGATCAGTTCCTGCATAACGAGCTTGTAGATTTGTTGCTGTACCTGCACCATAAACGAGTAAAGAGACAAATAAAAGAATAACACTGCTCGTTACAGATGAGATAACAACCCCAACCGCACCAATACCACCGGCTATGAATCCTGCTGCAAGCCCTGTACGACGACCATGGCGTTGAGAAAGGTTTCCAACAATTAGTGCAGCACCTGCTGATCCTAACGTAAATAATGCGATTGGAATACCCGCAAGGCTATCTGTACCTAACATGTCCTCTGCAAGTAATGCACCTACCGTTATACCAGCTGCAAGACCCGCTCCACCAAGAATTTGTGCAATTACAATGATAATTAATGTGCGTTTGTATAATTGTCTCTGTTTTTCCGGATTATCAACATAGTCCTGTATCAATTCCTTGCTTTCCTTACCTGTATTTTCCTGCCTATTCATGTATCTACATCCTATCTAAACTATTATTAGTTCTAGCATACCCGTAAGCTCTTACGTCTTTGCTTATTCAAAAGAATCATATTTTATCACTCCCCAAAATACATATAGGGGTATTTTATATTATAAATTTAAACCTTAAACTTTGCAATGAAAACAATTAAGCGACAATACACCAGAAAACAATACTTTTAGTCTTACAACCTCCTTTAAGCTTTCTAGTTTAGAATCATATATACGCTGTAAATTCAGCTTATTGACAACACAGAATAATAAATATAATATACGGTTAGGGGTATGATAGAGATTCCCTTATAAGAGTTAACTCGAACAATTGTGGATAAGTAATTCTATTTGGTTCGTGAGGAGACAAAAAATGGCAAATTTATTTTATAAAAAATTCTATTCAGTACAAGAATTATACATAACCCTATACAAAGGTTTTAGAACAATGAAGTATATGGTGAAGAA
This sequence comes from Virgibacillus sp., assembly GCA_041689365.1. GTDB lineage: Bacteria > Bacillota > Bacilli > Bacillales > Amphibacillaceae > Lentibacillus. The sequence continues at coordinate 26,452 of JBDNGJ010000060.1, read as the reverse complement.
TAAGAAGAACAAGACTTTGACCACAGATTTCAGCGAAAGAATTATGCTTGCAGTTACCGAAGTTAATGGCTGTGAAGTATGTTCTTATGCACATACAAAGATTGCCCTAGAAAAAGGGCTGAGTAATACAGAAATTCAAATGCTATTATCTGGTAACGTGGAAAGGGTTTCTGGGGATGAAGCCGTAGCGATTGCGTTTTCCCAACATTATGCAGATACCAAAGGAAATCCAACACGTGATTCTTGGAACCGCCTCGTGGATGTTTATGGGACTACAAAAGCACTAGAAATTTTAACATCAATTCATACTATTATGCTTGGAAATGTTTATGGTATTTCCTTTGGGAGCATTTCGTAGTCGTTTAAAAGGGAAATCTATTAAAGATAGTAATTTATTATACGAAATTAGTATGATTCTAAGTATATTCATATTTTTACCAATATCATTTATACACAGTATAATTTCCTCATTATTGAAAACACCTATTATACAATTTAAGAAAGCTTAAACAGGCACTGTAAATAGTGAATTCGTTTTTTAGTTGTTTAACTATTTTAACCCTGAGATAAACCTTATTTACGCAGTCCTGATTTTTTTATCCTATTGCTCTTACTGCCAATAAATAGCCACCTCATAGTGGGATGGCTATTTTACATGAACTAATTAATGTCAATTTGTCATTATTCTTTGGGAATAAATAAATCTTTAGTCATGGTTATGTCTTCTGAATGACTTTCCTATATATGAGTCTAAAATCGTGCTCCCAGTGTGAACCGTCATGTGATGTTTCCCATGAACTTTGTATTTTATCTCCAGACTCATTGATTTCTCCAACAAAACGCTGGCAAAAGTCTAATTGTGAAAAATCAGATGTATCCCTCCACGATTTCCAATAATTGTTTTCAAGACTCATATTATATAGACGACTTACACCTCGTGAATCAAAATAGTGTTGTAAATAAGTACCAGTATTAGAATCATAATCATAAACAACCGTACTGCTTGGGAATTCGGGTTGATTTATAAGAGTTCGCTGAACCTTGAACTACCCGCCACTTATCGGCCTTACGGTCTGATTGAAGTGGGGGATTCCTAAGAACACCGGCGTAACCGCCAGTTATGGATTAGGCTATCCCCGCAGTTCCTGCGGTTAGAAGTCTTATCGCTTCGTTTTTCAGGTTTAATCCTGCGTTGATATCTCGATGGTGGTGTGCACCACATACACAGGTCCACTCACGCACACGCAGGTCTTTAACGGCTTTGTTTTGATAGCCACAACACGAACACAGCTGCGAACTGGGAAAACTTTTACTCACTTCCACAACAGTCTTGCCGTACCATTTAGCTTTATATGTCAACATGACCTTGAATTGATACCAGGAAACATCAGCAATGGATTGAGCGTTTTTCTGGTTTTTCATCATATTCGATACCTGCAGACGCTCGATTCCAATCACATCGTGGTTTTTAATGATATCGGTAGAGGTCTTATGCAGGAAATCTTCGCGCTTGTTTGCGATTTTCTCATGAATGTGGGCTATTTTAATTCGTTGTTTGTTCCAGTTGCGGGAACCTACAACGCGTCTTGCGAGCACTTGTTGAGCTCTTCCCAGTTTTTGCCCCAGGGACTTGTAGTAACGATTGTTTTTGTAGATAGTTCCATCCGACAGAACAGCGAAGTCTTTCAATCCCAGGTCCACACCCGTATTGGAATTGGTCTGCGGTAAGGGCATGATCTCCACTTCCGCGAGCACAGACACAAAGTACTTTCCGCTTGGGTTACGTCGGACTGTGGCATTGATGATTCGCCCTTCGATTTCACGACTCTTGGCAAGCCACATGAGACCAAGTTTAGGCAACTTGATGTGGTTATCCAAAACAGCGATATTTCCATTGGTTTGTTTGGTGGTATACGACTGGACCTTATTCTTTTTGTTTTTGAATTTAGGTGCTTTATTTTGTTTTCTGTAATACCGTTAGTAAGCATAGTTCAGATTCTCAACGGACTTTTGAAGGGAAATGCTGTCCACTTCCTTTAAAAAAGAATAATGTTCTTTTAGCTGGCGAACCGCCTTTATCGTGTCATATTTATTGAAAAACGCACCTTTCCAATTATTAGAAGGCAGCTGGCCGTTTTGTACCATCTCTTCTGTTATGTACCAGTAGGCATCTTTTTGTTTCTGTTTTACAAGGAAGAAATTGAACACAAACCTGGAGCAACCAATCATCTTGTTGATTAGCTCGATTTGTCTTCGATTGGGGTATATGCAAAAATTAAAAGCTTTGTTGACGAACATGAAATCCACCCATTTCACAGGAACGTTTGTTCTAATTATACCATAGGAGTAGTGTTTTGGCTATCGCTAACCGACATTCATCTCCCCCTTATCGCTGGGCTGAAGCCCTTCGCGCAATTGAAGATGGAGTCTTCTGTCGGAGAATGATAAATAATGAGATGGAATATGTTTGACCAGGTCCTGAAAAGAAGATTCCAAGCCCTCCAATAAAAACAATAAACCATCCATAATAAAACTTTTGAAAAAATTTGCCTAACAAAGTTGCACCTCCATGTCCAAACGCCGAAGCCCCACTTTAATCCTGATTAAATTTTACGGTAAAACAACTACAAACACAAATTTAAAAATGGTTATTTCATCCTCGTATATTCCCTTTCCCAAAGTAAAAAATAAGGTTATGCAATTCAGAAAGGAGAACAATCATGGACAGGAATCGGGCACAGGAAATTATGGATTCACTTGCAATGATAAACGTAAAATACCATGGAATACCGGTCTATTTACAAGGGCTAAACGAAGACAACGAAACAGCAACTATTTTCCCGCTTGATGAGATGGATCATGAACAACAAGTTGATTTACAAGGTTTATTTGAAGAAGGTCCATAAGAAAGGAGTTAGCTAACAATGAACAGACAACGAGCAGAGGAAATAGCACAAACAGCAGACATGAAAAACGTTACCTATAACGGGAAACAGGTATACATTCAGCATGTTAGTGATCAAGGTGATACAGCCCGGGTTTTCGCTCTGGATGACACAGAAAATGAATTTGAGGCTCAGCTTGTTCAACTTATCGAAAAGTTAGGATGATAAATAATGGATGATACACATGAGTTTGTTAGAATACTTGGCTTATCGCCAAGCTTTAATGGCGAAAGCCTTAGTTGCACTTATGCAGTAAGAAAGGATTTATACTTTTTTAACTGCTGAGGAAATTTAACGAAACCAAGAAAAAGGATAAACAAATTAAGAAACAACAAGGTCAAGGCGATCCGGCTGATAAACTGCCCAACAAACGCAACTAAACAGTAAAAGTCCTCCTTCTGCTTTAATTTTCCATATATATTTCTTTCAATAAAGTGCAAATTACTAAAGACAATGAGCAAAGGAGGTAAATCACATGAAATTTAACAAAGTACTTGTAGCCCTAATAAGTTTACTCTTATTATTGGTTGCATGTAACGATACGAATGATAATGAAAATGCTTCAAAAAACGACCCGAGTGAAAAAGACGCTATCTCATTCACTAAGACTGATGCATCCAGCGGAGACCTTCAGACTGATCAAATAGAACACCAAAACAATCGGGGTAATTTTAATATCGACATGTTTGGCTTAGGTGAAGACGACAAAAATTGGAATCAGCGTGAACAAAGCCGACAGGGATTAGATCGGCAGGTTCCGGGTCAATTTAGACAGGGTCAGCAAGGACAAAGGAATCAAGGACAGCAGGATCAGCAACAACAGCAAGACCAGCAAACTCAGGATAATGCAAACCAGACACAGCCACAACAGGGACAAAATGAATATACGTCAACTGTTATCAAATTAACAAATCAAGAAAGAAGCAATCAAGGACTTTCTCCATTAAAGGCCCACAAGAAACTAAGCAACGTAGCCAGAAACAAAGCTGTGGATATGCAATCCAATGGTTATTTTTCACATACTAGTCCGACACATGGGTCACCATTCGATATGATGAAAAATGCTGGTGTTTCCTACCAATCAGCCGGTGAAAATATCGCCCGGGGTCAAAGATCGCCTCAACAGGTTGTCGATGCCTGGATGAACAGTCAAGGACACCGGGAAAATATTTTAAATGAAAACTTCACACATATTGGAGTTGGTTACACAGAAAGCGGCAATTACTGGTCACAAATGTTTATTCAAAAGTAACGATATGCATGGGGGTCAAAGAAGAAGTTTGTATCTTCTCTGATCCTCATTTAATTAGGCCCGTCCTTATTTAAGCATTGACTTTGACAGTACATTACTAGTACTGTATGTTAAAATAAATCCCGATAATTTTTATAGGAATAATTATACGATATAAAAGAAACCGGCTTGTAAGGAGGGCGCATTATGAAAGCTATATGGAGAGGTTATATTGATGCTTCACTTATTTTAAAGATTACAATAGCACTTATTTTGGGGATTATTGTTGGTCTACTATTTGGAAAAGATGCATCTGTTTTAGCACCTTTTGGGGATTTGTTAATTCGATTACTTAAGTTCGTTATCGTTCCACTTGTATTATTCACGTTGATCGTTGGTGTGAATCAAACCAGGATGGCTAATTTGGGCCGAATGGGAGGAAAGGTATTCCTCTATTATCTGGTAACATCCGCATTAGCTATCACTGTTGGAATGTCTGTCGCAAGTATTTTTGATCCTGGGACAGGAATGACACTTGATACCAGTGAAGAATTTAAAGTCCCGGAGAAACCAGGTGTTACAAGTGTTATTTTAAACATTGTACCTGAAAATATTATAAGCGCGTTTAGTAATTTAAATCTTCTCGGTATTATATTTACTGCTATCACGTTTGGAATTGCTATTTCTGCCTTAAGGTCATCCAAAGACCATGGAGAACTTGGTGAAAGTGTATATAAAGTAGTTGACGGCCTAAATGAAGCTACATTGAATATTATGAAGGTCATTATTCAATACGTTCCAATCGGGATTTTCGCTATCGTCGCAAAAATCGTCGGTAACCAAGGTGCGGATACATTATTAGAGCTAGGTAACATGATTGCTGTTCTCTATATTGCCCTAATTGTTCAAGTTGCTTTTTATGTAATTTTCATGATTTTATCGAAAATAAACCTAAAGGGATTTTTCACGCATGCACGAACACCTATGATTACCGCCTTTGTTACGCAAAGTAGTTCAGGTACATTACCACTAACACTTGATGCCGCGAAAAACCTGAAGTTATCCAAAAGTTTGTATGGCTTTAGCCTGCCATTAGGAGCCACTATTAATATGGATGGCGCAGCAATTCGAATAGCCGTATCTGCAGCATTTGCCGCCAATATTATTGGTGATCCATTAAGCTTTACTGACATGCTGCAAGTGGTATTGATCGGAACATTGGCATCCGTTGGTACAGCTGGTGTCCCTGGTGCGGGAATTATTATGATTGCCACCGTGTTTGCACAATTGGGATTACCGATGGAAGCAGTAGGACTATTGACTGCAATCGACGTTCTGGTTGGCATGGGCTGTACAGCCTTAAATGTCACCGGTGACTTAGTCGGTACATCTGTCATTAATAAAACGGAATCAGAGCAAATTACTGAACAACCAACCGGGAATTAAATAGAACGAATTAAAAACGGCTACTGCCTCAGTTTTAGAGGTGGAGCTGTTTTTTTGGCAGATAAGAAAGTATAAATCCTTTCTTACTGCATAAGTGCAACTAAGGCTTTCGCCATTAAGACTTGGCGAAAAGCCAAGTTTTCCTTAAAAAGTTGCGAAAACAGTCGATATAAGAAAGGTCGAACTTTTTTCATAGGAGATGATAGTGTGACCAAGGATACGGAAAAGAAGTCAATGGGCTGGTTGAAAGGTGTCTTATCTACCCAAAATCAACCGGAAAAGCCAGGCGCAGAACAGCAAGACGCTGCCGTAGTAACCGAAGAGCAGCAGGTAAGTAACAACGATGAACCTGCTCAAGCAGATACGTCTGACGATAAGCATCTATTTTCAAAAGATAACCAAGATAAGATAGCCTCAGATTTAATTGTTTCTTTAGAAAACATGTTAAAGGACCGGGAATTACTTTTATATAAAAATAATGGGCTTAAAGATCAATTACATACAGCGAATGAGACCATTAACCGTTACAAACATAACGAAATGAAAAAAGATCAGCTTCTACAGGATAAAAACAAAGAAATACATGATCTCGAAGGTAACCTTACGAATAAACAAATGAGTTATGATCAGTTGCTTGAGGATTACAAAGAATATCAAAACAAGTCCAACAGCGAATATGAGAAAATCTCAAATGATTTAGAAAAAGAAAGTAATAAATATAATAAATTAAATGAAGAATCTACCAACACGCAATACCAGAGTATGATGAGAATTAAAGAACTGGAAGAAAAAGTTAGAAATCTGGAAATAGAAAACCAAAGGTACCATGAACAATACGAAAAAATCACTGATGAAAAGGCTGAATTAATGCAGACCATTAACGACTTTACCGAGCGGATGTCCTTCTCATTCTCTCCAAAGACACAAAGCACCAATGATTCATCTGATTAACTAAATGGTTGCAATTCCCTATTCTTATTACAAAAGGAGGCAGCCATGTCAGATTATCAAGCAAAGCTAATTGAACTAGTAGACATTGAAACAGATACTGACCATTCATTATTGCAGATAAAGCTATCATTCGGGCAGGATATTGAAATGGTATGGAAAGTTGACCATTATACAGCAGAGAACTTGAGATCTGTATCAGTATTTGACCAACAATATAAACACAGAATATCCTTCCATAGTTCTTGGGATCCCATTAGAAAGTGTTACGTTAGTATTTTAACGAGAACATATCGAGATCAAAGCGACAGGGTCTATTTCTGTTGCTCAGAAGAATTTGTGAATGCACTGCATGCATTTAAACTCACTCAAAATACAGTTGACGTGGATAAATTAACATTCTTATCTCGTAAACTACCAGAGATTGATGAGCCAGAACAAAAAAGAATACAGGATGTTTACAAACCAAAAAAATACAATAAGAAGATGACATGGGTAGCTGTTGCCTTTATTGGTATTATATCTACCGTTTTGTTCGGTTATTCAAGTCATGCCTTAAAGACAATGTCTGATGAGAAGTCAGCCACTAGTGCAGATACGACCGACAGCGAATTAACACAAGAAATGGATGAGGCTCCACCGGTCACCAGCTCAGTAGAGATTAACACTTCTTATCAGCCCAGCATTCCTATGGTTGAACTTAACAGTGCCCTAACATACGGTATCAAAGAAGGCAGCGTTGCACTAACCTTCGATGATGGTCCATCTAAATTTTCAAAAGAAATTGTTGATATATTAAAAGACTATCAAGTTGGTGGAACCTTCTTTTTTATCGGAAAGAATGTTAAAAAGCATCCTGACTATGTGCGCTATGTCCACACCAACGGCTATACTATTGGCACACATTCAACGAACCATGTACATGTGTCTGGGCTCTCTTATAATCAACAGGAGGATGAGCTAACAGAAGCAACACAACTAATCGAAGAAATAACAAACGAGAATGTTGATCTATTTAGACCACCCTATGGTGATATGAATCAACTGACAATAGATTTAATGAACGAGCATAATAATAAGATGGTACTTTGGAATAAGGACCCTAAAGATTGGAAACACCATAATGCAAAAAAAATCGTCAACTACATCCGTAACTCAAAAGCATCCGGATCGATTATCCTGCTTCACGAATCCAAGGCTGTTATTGATGCATTGCCACAGGTAATTGAGTATTTACTTAGCCAGGGTCTAGAAATTGTGAACTTAACATAACAAAGAAGTACAAATGGAGTGATAATAATAGTGAAGCGGAAAAACAAGATACTGACCTTTACCATTCTATCAAATGATGCCGATAAGGTTGTCACTCGATTTCGAATACCTAGGAATATGATATACATACTGTCGATTATAGCTATTATCCCAATCATTCTTTCATTTTATTTTTTTAATGAAACTGTTCAGAAACAACAGAAAAACGACCATCTAACTGATAACTTAACACTTCAAACAGATAAAGTGGACGCATTACAAGCGAAAGTTACGAATATGGAACAAAAAACGGCTAAAGTACAAGCTAAAATGAATGAATTGAAACAATTGGAATCACAGATGAGAGAATCGATGACAGAACTCCCTGTTAGTCTAGGGTCTAGTGGGGGAATTGACATAAAAGTTTCAGGAAATGAAATGAAGCAAAATGAATTCGTTAAACAGTATAAAAAGACAATTGATGAGATGGAACAAACAAACGATGCGCTTAAACATACCCCAACTATTTGGCCATCAAGCTCTCATGGCATTTCATCAGAGTTTGGTCTGCGCAGTGATCCATTTAACAGATCATCTTCCCTACATGCTGGAGTCGATATTAGAGGAAATATCGGAACTCCTGTTTACGCAGGTGCAGATGGGACTGTAATTATAGCTGAATACTACGGTGGATATGGTAAAGCAATTAAAGTTCGTCATTCTGATACGTATATAACACTTTATGGTCATCTTTCAGAAATAAAGGCAGAGCAAGGTGATACCGTTAAAAAAGGCGATAATATAGGATCTATTGGCAACACAGGGAGAAGCACAGGACCACATCTTCATTATGAAATTTTAAAAAATGGAGAACCCGTTGATCCTTATCCTTATATGAAATTATTTAAAAAGTAAATGCCGAGAAAGGAAAGCTGTATGAAAAAAGAAAAAAAGCAAACTATAGTTGATACAATCATTGGACAAGGAACGATAATTGAAGGAAAGGTAAAACACCCATCAAGCTTGCGCATTGATGGAAAAATCTATGGTGAGGTTGAGTGTGCCGGTGACGTTTTTATTGGAAAAGACGGCTATGTGGAACCTACTATTAAAGGAAAAAACATCATCATTGCCGGTGAAGTAAACGGAGATTTATACACTTCCGAAAAAGTACATGTCCAGCCAAGTGGTAAATTATCAGGGAGTGCAACAACTAAAGGTATTATTATTGACGATGGTGGCGTGTTTAATGGCGAAAGCACCATTCAGGATAATGACAACAAGGCTTCCTCTGATAAGAAGAAAAAGAAACAAAACGAAAAAGTTAACGATTAAAAGTCTTGGCTTGGTTAAAGGGATTCTTAGATTTTGATTTCTTTGAGCCCTTTAGCTATTTTGCGGAATGAGGATCTACATCACTAATCTTGCTGGATCCTCGTTCCGCTATTTGTTACAAAAACCGCTTTTGGAGCATGGTTCCGGATCGTCGTTCCGCTATTTGCCTTTTCTAACCTACTATACCGTTGATTTTAGCCATTTAGTTGAATGAGGATCCGCGTCGCTGGTCTGGGTAGAAAAATTATTTTTCCATCACACTAAACTTCGACAGAATAATCGAGTGGAATGAATTATACTAGGGACAAGTTTATAAAAGGGAGAGTGTCTTATTTGAAGAAATTAATCAAGTTACTGGTTTTAATTTTAGTTGCAGGTTTACTGTTCTCAACACCAGCTGTTGCCAAAAGCGGAAATGCCAAGGAATCCCTGGTATCTTTGGGCGACTCAATTCCATACGGTTTTAATTTAAACCAACATAACAAAACAACATCAAAGGATGCCTTTCCATACTTAATGGGTGATACCGGCGATCTACGGGTGCGTAATCTGGGTGTACCAGGCTGGACAACATCCGAACTATTAGCTTCAATGCAATCAGACCAAAAGTACAGGCAAGCGGTGAGACACGCTGACTATATTACATTAACAATCGGAAACAATGATCTGCTCCAGGCATTGCAGGCTGCACAAGCAGAGAGTGGTGGTGACCCGCTTCTTTTTATGGCCACATTACAGCAAAAAATAAGCGACAGTAATGTGTTTGGAAATATTGGTGAAATTATCAAAGAAGCCCGTTCCCTTTCTGATGCTCCCATCGTTATTTACAATGTGTATAATCCGTTTCAGCCAGATGATCCTTTGCATGATGTCGGTTCGCTTGTTTTACCTGGTATAAATAAGACATTTACAGATTTAACAGCTAGCTATAATGCTATGTTCGGCAATATCCTGTTAGCTGATGCCTATACTGCATTTAACCAAGGCCAGCAATCGTATGTAATCCCAGGAGACATTCATCCTACAACTGAAGGTCAAATCAAGCTTGCGGAAATTGGATTAGATGCACTGGAACTAAACGAATAACGTAACCCCGGGAAGGACACTGGATCCTTCCCGGGATTTTTTTACCGAAAAACTTACTCATTCCCAATTTCGCCCAAACTTGCATATACTGACTCTGTTAGAAAACTTGGCATTCGCCAATTCTTAGGGCGAATTGCCTTAGTTGCAGTAAGAAAGTAGTTATACTTCTTATCTGCTAAAAAAGAGGAGGTATATAAATTGTATCAATATCCATATCAAACACCACAATTTATACCAGTAGATTATTATGGTGAGCCCTATTTTGATTTTCGTCAGCAGCCGAGTGTCCAGGAAGTTATGCAGACGCTTCGCTCACAGCACAACAACTTATATTCCCAGTTAGAACAGGCTGGAATGAATCGAGGCATAACGGATTATATTTTTTCGCTGGCTGTTGGTTATACACTCAACCAGGCAAACACAAATCAGTCAGCGAGCCAAATATACAGTCAATTCAAAAACCAAGTTCCATGGCTGAACCTGTTTTTCAGACGTTTTAATGTATCACAGGATTTGGCAGACCGTGTCCTGACAAGAGTTATTGAAATAACGCTAAATCAAATTGGGAATGGTCAAGGTCAACCTGGCCAAGGCTGGAGCAGCTGGGAAAACTTAGGTGGCACATTAACTTCCGCCCCCACAGTAGCATCCTGGCAACCGAACCGGCTTGACGTTTTTGCAAGAGGTACCGGAGATAGCCTGTACCATAAATGGTGGAATGGAAACCAGTGGAGCAATTGGGAAAACCTTGGTGGTACATTAACATCAGCACCTGCTGCAGTATCGTGGGGGCCTAACCGAATTGATGTTTTTGCCAGAGGAACAGACCAAAGCCTTTACCACATATGGTGGAACGGAAGCCAATGGAGCAATTGGGAAAACCTTGGCGGTACATTAACAAGCGCCCCTGCCGTTTCTTCACGACGGTCAAATCAGCTTGATGTTTTTGTGCGCGGGAGCAATCAAAGGCTTTATAAAAAAACATGGAACGGCTCTAGCTGGCAGGACTGGGAAGATCTTGGCGGTTCATTAACGTCCGCACCTGCTGCAGTATCCTGGGGACCTAATCGGATTGATGTTTTTGCGAGAGGGCAAAACCAGAATTTAATTCACAAATGGTGGGATGGAAATAGCTGGAGTGATTGGGAAAGCCTTGGTGGTACATTAACGAGTCATCCCACTGTCTCATCACGCCGGCCAAACCGTCTTGATGTCTTTGTACGAGGAACTAATCAGAGGCTTTACAAAAGGTCATGGAATGGTTCGCGCTGGGAAAATTGGGTAGACCTTGATGGTACTTTAACATCAGCACCTGCTGCAATATCCTGGGGACCAAATCGTACTGATGTATTTGCCAGAGGGCGTAATCAAAACCTCATTCATATCTATCAAGGGCGTTAGAGAAAAAAATTATCCTCACATCAAATGTGAGGATAGTTTTTATTCTTTTACATTCGTATACTTTTTGGTTATATAATTGGAAGACATTGCAGCCAACAGCGCACCATAATCAAGAGAAAATGTTACTTTATCTCCTACTTGTAAATCGACGTTTTTGGCATCGATAATTGTATGATCACTGCTAGACCCGAGAATTTCAATATCTAACTCTGGTGTTAGCCCCTTTACAAGAACGTCTTGGGATCCGAAGGGAACAATAACCCTGCGAATCATTCCACGATCACGAAACTGGGGCTCATTTCCAAACGCATCCTGCCCGGTTTCTCCGTATGGTACAGATGGCTTTATTTTCGATTCGATTACTTCTGACACGAACGTGAAGACATCTGTAAATAAACCTGGAATTGCCTTTCGATCAAGTGTTTCACGCCCAAGATAAATGGACTCACCCAATCTTAAATTATTGATTTTCCCAGTACTTTCGGCGGTCGAAATCCAATTATAATTAGCCGAATTACCCCCAGAAACATATAAAAGTGGAAGTGAGAATTTTGATTCAATAAGTTCAGCGATCTTTGATAGGTCTTTCATCTTTTGCTCGTTTGGTTTGACCCCTCCAAAGCAGGCAAAATTTGCGGCAATCCCTACCATTTTTACCCCTGAAAGTTTGAGGACTTCCATGACAAAGCTATCAAGATCAGCGGGCATTATCCCTTCTCTCAGGTCACCCATTTCTACCATCAGGATAATCTCATGCACTTTATTGTACTTATCAGCAATAGTACTTAGCCCTCTAATAACAGCTAGCTCTGTATTCATACTGATATTTGCATTCGTAACAACTGCATCAAGCTCACTTAGAGCAGGTGATCGCAACAAAACAAATTGTGCGTTCACCCCTGCACTACGCATCTTCCTGATATTTTCTATTTTAGAATCCGCGAGCATATGAATCCCTTTATTTACAAAGATTTTGGCAATAGTCGGATCACCGCAGACGGTTTTGGTAACTCCCATGAGCTCAATCCCCTTAGCTCCATAAAACTGAACCAATTTTTCCGCGTTATGCGTGATCTTTCCAATATTCACTTCAACTCTGGATGTGGCAGGTGCAGCAGTACCTATCAATTTACGAGTACTTTATTCTTTTTCCTTGCCAACTCCGGATAAGTTGTAAATAATGTATCTATTAATTTGTCACAGCCATACTTAAGCACATCCGTCGCAGGAAGCTTCAGATCCTTTTCATACGTAGCGACAGTCTCAGAAACCTCTGTATCTGACATATTTTCATGATTGATGGTTACCCCAATCACCTTTGATTTTGAGAAAGTTTCAATGAGTTCAATTTCACTTTGTATTGTTGGCATTTTCATATAGTCAAAATCACCTAAGTTTTTCCGCTTTGGTGGGTGCTGAACAATAATGGAGCTTGGTCTTGATCCCCTGATTATCGAACAGGAACTAATGTATGCGGGGTGACTAAGTGCCCCTTGGCCTTCAACAATAATAATATCCGGATTATCATTATCGTAAGCTCTCATAACTTGATTTTCAATCTCGCCTGTCATAAATTGTGAAGGGATTGCATCTATTGCCACGCCGTACTTTGCACCTTGAATTAAACCAGTTTGACCCGTTGCAACAAAAGCCACTTTCAGACCCATTTTTATTAATGCTTCTTCAAGAATTACCGATGTTGTTCGCTTACCAACTGCGCTATCTGTGCCAAGCACCGCAACGATAGGTGTATTGATATCGAGAATTCTTCCTGAAAATAAATGCATATCCTTTTTTTCAGGCGGCTTTCTTACGTCGTTGATCGTAACGCCATACTTTATTGAATGTTTCACAAACTCTTCATCGTTTGTAAAGAATTCATGTAGGGTGTTCACAATACTCATCCCTTGTTTCATTGCTTCTAATACAATTTCACGTTCATAACGTTTCAAGAAGGCCTCCGATGGTGCTATCCCATAAATGAACTGATCAGGTACTTTAGATAACTGTGAAAGGGCTTGCTCAAGACTTGCGAATATAGGGATGTTATTTGGCTTCCCTTCTAAATAATCTCCAGCATCAACACCAGCTTTTGTACTGTCGATTACACCAACAACCTGGTATTTATCCGATCTGCGTACGAGTCCGTTTGCAGTCTTGCCATCCATCGTACCGAACATCTTTTCACAATAAACAATTGCTGTTTCCTTCATCAACTTCCACTCCTATAGATATATTAAATAATTTGGTAATATTTACCATATAAAGGCAAATAAAAAACCCTTTCATCTAGTAAAAATCGACATACGAAGAGCCAAGATACTAATCATGCAAGGATTGTTTTTCGAGGTATTTAGTTTTTAGTCTATATTTATTAGTATAGCACAGTTAAGGAAATAATGTGTCTTTTTTACAAAACTTGGCTTTTCACCAAGTCTTAATGGTGAAAGCATTAGTTGAACTTATGCAGTAAGAAAGGCTTTATCTGCCAAAAAATATATATTAAAAGCTCAACTTTCGCATCTATAGAATAAGTTCAGACAGCTATCTTGATAATCTCAGAACGCTTTTAATTGTTGCCTTGACAACATTGATAAAAGTTTTTTGTACATATAAGGTATAAAATGCGACGTAACCTAGAAAAAAGCTGAGTGCAATGACACTACTACGGAAATACACTACGCTTTCCGTGGGCGGCTGATGAGCCTCCTTGCTCCTACGTCGTTGCGTAATCTCATCTAGGCCTCAGCTCCCACAGGAGTCCTACGCTGGGTTTTGCTCACTTTTATGCTGTAAATTAATTAATGCTTATTGTGACGTTAGTTCTTAGCCATAGGGAACACTTCAGCCTCTAATCAAGAAAGCCTCTTCCAGTGGAGGCAGAATACGAAGACTCCTATGGGAACAGCACGTTCCGAAGACCCCGGAAGAGCAACTAAACGAAGGCCGACTAAAACCGTCCTTTGCGGACAACGTCGGCATACCCCTTGCCGGGGCAAGGAGTCTGAGGTCGTGCCCATGGAAAGCGAAGTATTCTGCCGGAACGGATTTAGGCACTCAGCCTTCATTAGAACAAAAGAAAATCTTCACTAATTCTAGTTCGCATTTTATATCAAATACGTACCGTTGATCCAAAGTCAACTTAAGTAGTGTATCTTCAGACTTTCTTATTCCTTCAAGGTTTATGCGTTCATTTTACGCTCCGAAAGTTGAATTAAAAGGTAACCCTCCTCCCCTTCTTCAGGCTCGGTGGGTTACCATTAAAAAGTTAGTACATTAGTTTATTCTGAATCACACCAAGGTCCTCTGGTGTTCCACTTACCAGAATTCTATCACCATCCTCTAAGGTGGTGTCTCCATGAGGAATAACTACTTTCCCATGTCTGTATATGTGTAAAATCAAGGACTCTCCCAGGAATGGCATACTTGTAATTGGTGTCTGATCGTAATAAGAATGATTGACGTTAATTTCCCTAATGGATTTATTATGGTTCGTAATAAGCCGAACAATACCCGGGTTATCAATAAGTGCTTTTAATAGCGTTCTTGTTGAGTAGAGCATCGAGTATACTGTGAATCCTTCTTCAGATAATTCATCCTGGAGATTTTTGTTTTCAATCCGTAAAATAACCGTTTTTATACCTTGTTCTTTTGCATGACGGCCAAGATCAATGTTGGTTAAATCATCGTCTGATGCAATTACAATTTTATCTGCCTTGAAGGCATTCTGTTCTTCCAGAGATCCTATCGTTAACTGATCGACATGTATATGCGGAAATGAAAATAGCTCCGTACCGCGGACAGTCTTAGTACTATACACCCGCACAACTGCCTTATCCTCCATTTTATCCCTTGCAACCAGCATTGTTGCATCATTGGCTCCAATAATCGAAATTTCTAATTGTCTTGGACCAGAATTCAATTTTGGAAATAATTTTGTGAACGTAATTGGTGAAATGAGACAGGTTAAGATCGATACTAGAATAATAGCTCCATTTAGGACCTCGTTAATCACACCTAACTCAAGCGCAATTGAGGATGCCGCAATTACGAGACTCAATTTGGAAGTTGTTAAGATACCTACGCTCAAAACTTCTTTCCAGGAGCACCACTTTTTCAGCACTAATGCCGGAATTACTTTAGCCAGATACATAAACAGTAGTAAGAGCGGCATTAATAACAGGATTTTTTGATCTATAAACAGTTCCCAAATGTCTAAGTCCACACCAACCATTACGAAAAAGATGGGAATCAGAAAACCAAATCCAAATGAGTCAAGCTGGTGGACAAATTCCTTTCTGGGGGCAAGTAAAGATATAATAACACCAGCAAGAAACGCTCCCAGTATGTTTTCTGCTCCTATCGTTTCTGACAGAGAAACAAACAATAAAATTAGAGCAAATACCCCTCTAGTCCCCAGCTGTACTGTTCCTTTCAAAAGGTTATCAAACAGTTCAAAGTTGAAATACTTTTTAATAGTCCGATAGGCAAGAAAAACGGCCATGAAAAGTACTAATAACAGTAATACCCTCATACCTTCCTGATCTTTGAACATGGCATATACCGTTAATAGAATCATAGTTGTAAAATCTGCAATAACGGTGATCAGTAAAATAATTTGGCCGAGCAGCCCATCTGTCAGATTCTTTTCTTTAATAACCGGAACGACAATACCTAGTGACACTGTTGAAATGATCAATGTCATTAAGTAAGGGTCCTTAATTAAACCCAACAGAACAAGTACACAGGATAGTGCGAATGACACACTAATAATTAAAGCAAAGATAACCAGCGAAACCTTCACAGGATCCGGAGAATTTTCATCTTTCTTTTTCTTCTTTTTAAAAACACTAAAATCTATTTCTAAACCACTGATAAACATAAGGAATATAAACCCAAGCAATGATAGCAACTCAAGCAAAGGATCCCCTGAAATGATATTAAAACCGCTTTTTCCGATAATCAGCCCGGCAATAATTTCGGCGATAACGACTGGAATAAACCGTAAATTAAACCGCTGCAGTAAAATTGGAATAAAAAAGGCAATACCGACCACGATCATTAATGATGTTAGTGATTGATGTTCCATAAAACACCCACTTTTAAATATGTGATAAGAATAAGATTAACGAATGTTCGCAGTTTTTACAATAATGTTGTTTTTTATCATGGTAAATAAAGGGATAGACAATCTGGAAAGAAGAATTATTTTGAAGATGAATTTCTTAATTTTTCATTGGGACGAGCTGTTCTATTTGTAGTAACACGGAGAGTACATGAATGAACGCTTCATATATCGTGGCATCTTTCATGTGTTTTTTATGGTGATGATCGAACGTCACTGCCATTTCTTTTCGCGATGCATAATCGAAATGGTAAAAATCAATAATTGGAAAGTATAATGCGTCACCAATGGGAATTAATGTCCCCATTACGATTTCGCCTGTTTTAGGAGGAACTGCTGTAGGATCATAAACCATGACATCTATTGTTTTTGTTGTGTGCATATCTATCAGGACAAGCACTCGGTCATTATATTTGTAACCGACATAGTAAAATTTAGGTACTGCCTTATCCCATTCTCTTAACCACGATGTGATCAATGGCTTGTCATTGAGTCGATGTGCATTTCCAGCAATATAATCCTCTACACAACTCATCGAAACATCCTGACTTGAATGGTACAATACTTGCCACCAAAATAGATTCATTTCTAATGCCTGGCGTTTTTCACTATCTAGACAATGTTCATCAATAAATTCCTGTAACAGTAGACTGTACTCCGTATAATTTCGTTCCAGCACATACCATGTGAAATCTCTAAACTCCTCTGTCAGTAAAATCTGCCTCATTTCATCAGAAATCGGATAATCATGCCGAAATTGTTTTGCCTTCGATTCGGACTGCGCAAATTTCGCCACCTTTTTTAATGGTCTTTTCTTCATAAAATCAATCCTTTCTTTATTAGATACACTATCCAATTCGACATTAATCTGCATATTCCTCTTTTTATTTAAAAGTTTTTGTGCAAAAGATTAGTGGAGCGAAAAAGAATAACAGTTTCATGGAGAACATTCCGTATTTTATACCCAAGTATAATTTATTAATCATATGTTCGCTGTTAAGCTATACAAAAGTATAAGGGAGGAATTAACTCCAATGAAAAAACTTATAACTGTTTTATGTCTATCCTTCGCTCTCAGTATATTTTCAGCAGCGTGTGGATCAGATGAAGGAAAATCGAATTCAGAGGCAGATACACAAGAGGATGTTAATGCCAGTAGCACTGATGAAACAGATACAGATAAAGCAGAAAATGAACAGGATGATGACGCAGCTCAGGAAGAGGATAAATCAGCATTACCAGAGGAAGTTCCATCAGACCTTCCTTTTCCAGCTGAAGCCAATTTACAAGTTCAATCATATGATACAGCTGGGCACAAACAATATGTAGTAGGTTTTTCGTTTTCTGAAGAAATTGATGAGGTCTATAATACGTTTAAAGAATATGCAGAAAATAATGGATACGACATTATCACAGAAGATAATGAAAACAACGGCTTTGAATCAATGAAAGATTCAGACGCAGGGCCCACAACCCTTGGCGTTACTTTTTCAGATATGGGGTCAGTTAAAACGGGAACTGTGAGTTTTGCTATTCCATTAGAGTAGACATTAGGATTCTGCCTACAGAAAAATCTACAAAAGTATAGGATGATTGACCAATAAAGGTGAAGTCACATATCCCAGTTTCTTTTATGAACTGGGGTAAAATTCGCCTTAACTATGTTTAGAAAACTTGGCTTATCGCCAAGCCTTAGTTGCACTTATGCAGATAGAAGCTTTTTAAACTTAACTGCTAAAAAAGGTGAAAACCCCCAAATCTGATATTAACTTCCCAGCTAGTTAACATGTTATCCTATAAACACACTACTATCATCGGGGTGATTAAATGAAAATAGGAATAATTGGATTGGGTGATATTGCCCAAAAAGGCTACTTACCTGTTCTCTCTGAAAAAGAAAGTATTGAACTTGTACTTTGTACTAGAAATGAAGTCACACTGAACCGGTTATCGGAGAAGTATAGAATTAATGAAAAGGTTCAAACAGTAGATGAATTAATTTCAAAGAATATTGATGCTGCATTTGTAAGTACTGCTACAGAGGCACATTTTAAAATAGCTGAAAAATTACTTAGAAATGGCATACATACATATATAGACAAGCCGATATCCATGAATCTTCACGAAACCAAAAAAATTACAGAGCTTTCAAAGGAAACAAATACATTAGCCATGGCAGGTTTTAATAGAAGATTTATCCCGAAAGTTAATGAGCTAAAGAAACATGGTAAACCAAGCCTGGTACTTATTCAAAAAAACAGATTTTCTTTACCAGATTATATAAGAAGATTTATTGTGGAAGATTTTATACATGTTGTAGATACACTTCGTTTTCTGATGGATACAACTGTTAAGGATGTAAAAGTAGAGAGCCTCGGAAATGGCAAAATGCTTGATCATCTGGTCATACAGCTTATCGGAGAAGGCTGTACCGCCATAGGAATTATGAACAGAAATGGCGGGGTCACCGAAGAAATCATTGAATATTCTGCTGGAAATGACAAATATGTAGTGAACGGTCTTGTTGAAACAACCCACTATCATAATAAAGAAATAGATATTGCGAAGTCCGGTGATTGGGAGCCAACATTATATAAACGTGGATTCTATCAAATAGTAGATCATTTTATCGATTCCGTAGAAAATAACCAAGTACCTGACCCATCTATCGATGATTCACTGACTACTCATGAAATATGCGAAACAATCGTGAAACAGATTGATTCCAATGCTTAATAATAAGTCCATGATCTATTGCCAGCAAAAGAGGTAGCATCATATTCTCCAGTATGACTGGGGAGCGAACCTCCCCCTTTATTATGATAATCTTCATGATGAGCTTTTGTTTTTCTGGAATCAAGAAAAGTAATAGGTGATCGTCTATCTTGACTGCACGTATTACTCTCCTGAAATGAGGATTATTTAAAATACACTTTTTCAACATTGTATTTTGACTTGAGCTCATTAATAATATGCGTTTCATAGATCTCTCTGTGGGCAGGATCCCTAACAATACAAACTTCAATCTTGCTTACTTCATCTCTATGCAATTTAATCGGCGACACATTATCATTAAAGTGTTTTTTAATTCTTGGTCTTAACTTCCTTGCCTTGCCAACAAACAATAGCTCCTGATTGTCGTTGTAAAACATGAAAATGCCGCCCTTATCTCTAGTGATCAGGTGAAAATCTGTGAACCCGTAAATATTACTTAGCTCTGGATTATCCTGTTTTGTTATGGTGACATCTGGTGTTGGAATGGTTATATTTATCACTTATGCTCACTTCCTTTTCCTAAGTTGTTGTGTAAATGCTATCACAAATCGACATGTATTACTATTTACGTACATCCAACTAATTCGAAGCGGCATACCATTCAAGCGGAAGTTTTGTAAGTGGCTTGTATAAAATATATTAGGGGGTTTGAAGAGTCAAGTATTTATTTTTAAACAGCAATCGAGCGACAGTATCCAACATGAATTCGTTATATAGTGTCGCTACCTGTTATAACCTTAGAAAACTTGGCATCCGTTAAAGGAATGCTTATGAAAGCGTATCTTGCTTTTCTTAGAACTCCTTATACTCTGGAGTGCAAGCAAGCCTTACTATAGATAAGCCCTAACTGCACTTATGCAGTAAGAAAGGATTTCTTAACTGCTTAAATAACACTCCCTCCCTTAGTAGAGGTTAGTTAATGTCCAACCTCTATGAATGACATGTTGAACTGTATTTATTGCATCCATCCTCCCAGCGCTAAACGGGGATGCACTTGGCTTGCACCGTGACCTTCAGCAGTTAAATTTAATCCATATTTCTTGTTCATATCTTTTAGGACTCTAACTTCAATGGGGGCTTTATTCCACGCGTTTAAAATTACTTCATGGACATCATCTGAAGTAATGCCGGCTGCTTCAGCTACAGGATCATTTAATAAATACGCTGCCACTGCATTTAGATACTCATACATCCCCACCTTTGTTCCACCTGCTACTAGTTGTTGTGCGACATTATGCGTAACTGCATTCCTAAGGTTGAGTACCAGCTGACGTGACATGTACTTTCTCACCTCCTCCTTGTATCAATAGAGATACAGTTGGAAGACCGTCATTTGACCAACTCCCTCAGCATTCCTAGTACCTTTATGTAACTTCCTTTAGAAGAGGTGTTTAAAAAAATGACAGAAGGCAGTTTATTTTTCTAAAGAATTATAGTTACCATTGGAAGAGTTCAAATAAATAGGAAAAATAAACCACATTATATACCTTTCCTTTTTTATCCAGTAATTAAACATAATTGACGGATTATTAAGAAAATTTATAATATAATTGGATAGTTTCTAAAGCAGATCATTCCCATTAAAAAAGAATAAACCGAAAGAGGATGGGCGGAATCGTGCTTGTTGAGAAACCTTACTAATTCATCAGGATGATTGTTAATCTCTTTTCTTCTGGTAAACCGGCCAGAATAGAATCTGCCATGATTTTGATGGGTATTAATTTTTATAGGTATATTTTTCTCATCTAAAGGAGACTATTGTAAAAATATGTATTTTAGGTGGATTTTTTATGAATAACTATAATAATGACAACACAGCTAGACGTTACAAGGCACATGTCAGTACAGTGGGGACAACTCAAATTCACTTAAGAAACCCATATATTGTTGCTTGGTGGAGTATAGCCTTTCCTGGTTTCGGACATTTATTGTTATCCAAATATATAAGAGGTTATTTATTGTTTATTTGGGAAGTTATCGTAAATATTCATGCAAATGTTAATCTAGCAATGGTATATTCATTTCAAGGCAACATTGATATGGCTAAGGCTATTTTAGATACACGATGGCTTCTTATCTACATACCTGTTTATCTTTTTGCCATATGGGATAGTTATCGAACAACAGTAGATATGAATAAGGTCTACGTATTAGCAGAACGAGAGGACCATTCCTTCAACTCTTTTGTTATATCACCCTTAGAAATTAACTACCTGGATAAACGAAATCCAGTTTTAGCGTTTATATGGTCGTTGTTTATGCCGGGACTAGGCCAACTTTATATCCATAGAATTTTAACCGCCGCCTTTGTTGTCGTATGGGCTGTTGTCTTTTTCTATCTATCTCATGCGCTTGAAGCAGTTTCTTTTCTATTTTTGGGAGAGATTGATAAAGCAACTGCAGTATTAAAGCCGGAATGGCTGTTGTTTTTCCCTTCCCTTTATGGCTTCACCGTTTATGATTCCTATACAGCAACCGTTGAAAACAACAAACTCCATGAAAAAGAACAAAGAAAATATTTGAAAGAGCATTATCAAGGCCCCTATTTTCAAATACTAAAAGGAAAAAAAGTGAGATGATCAAATGCAACTCTATTCAACATTTGAAAATAATGCCTATTTAGAAATAGCCATTTCTACGCTAGAGAAAAAGGGGATTATGAAAGAAAACATATATGCAGTTCCACTTGATAACCGGGAAGAAGAACGTAAATTATTTGATACGCTACATCGTTCAGACGGTACAACCTTTATTGATGTTGGGTTAGCACTTGCAACCGCCTTTTCAGTAGTTGGAGCTAGTATAGGTTTTGAATTAGCCTGGGGTCCTATTTATTGGGGCTTGATTGGTGCATTTTTAGGGTTTCTAATCGGACTTGCTATTCGTCTTTTTACTGAGTTCGTTCTCAAAAAGAAAAAAAGATTATTGAAAGGAAAACATGCAGAAGTTATTCTAATCATCGAATGTGAAGCAACACAATCAGAATTAGTAGAAAACACTCTGTGGGGCCATTATGCTCTAGGCGTTGCGAAAATTATAAGAGAAGAAAACGCGGAGTAAGGACTCATTAGCTTTATTATGCGGTAAAATCCCAATCAACCACTACATAAGTAACGGTGAATCATAGAGATCTGCTTCGAGGGAGCTAGATTACCGATGAAAGTAGAATTTAAAATTGGGGAAAAATAGAGCTTATCAAAAAATCTGGCATCCACCCATTTAATGGGTAGATACCAGATACTTAAAGTCTATTAATTTAATCACTTGCTACTACACTTCATAGCGGTTATTCACTCCTGCACCTTGATTTCTTAACTCTAAGAATTAACTACTATGGGCCAGCTTCTTTTCACTTAAATTCAGAGCCTGCACTATTGAAGCATGAATTTCCTTAAAAAGCTCTGGGTTTTCGACTAGTGAAACCCCATAAGAAGGAATCATTTCTTTTATTTTCGGTTCCCACTCCTGCAAATATTGCGGGAAGCATTTTTCGATTACCTCAAGCATAACGTGAGCAGCAGTAGAAGCACCCGGAGAAGCGCCGAGCAATGCTGCTATCGAACCATCAGCAGAAGTGACTACCTCTGTACCAAATTGAAGCGTTCCTTTTCCGCCACCCTCTGTATCTTTAATAATCTGCACACGTTGACCTGCCACTACTAAATCCCAATCCTCAGTTTTGGCATTCGGGATAAACTCTCGTATTTCTTCCATACGTTTTTCTTTTGATAACAAAACTTGCTCGATTAGATATTTTGTCAATGGCATCTCTTTTGTTCCTGCTGCCAACATCGTTACGAGGTTATTCGGCTTCACGGAATTCACCAAGTCCAGCATAGAACCAGTTTTTAAGAACTTTGGTGAGAAGCCGGCAAATGGACCAAACAACAGTGATTTTTTATTTTCAATATACCTTGTGTCAAGATGCGGAACAGACATTGGCGGTGCGCCAACCTTAGCCTTGCCATATACCTTCGCTTGATGCTGTGCTACAACTTCAGGATTATTACACACCATAAATTGCCCGCTCACCGGGAATCCTCCAACATGTTTTGATTCTGGGATACCGGTTTTTTGAAGTAAAGACAGACTACCGCCCCCGCCACCGACAAAGACGAACTTAGATGTATGGTATTCGATCTTGCCGTTAACGTTATCATGTACTTTTACTTCCCACTTGCCGTCGCTGGTACGTTTTATATCCTCAACACTGTGCTTGTAGTTTACCTCAACATTGTTATTCTCCAAGTGGTCAAATAACTTGCGCGTTAATGCACCGAAGTTAACATCCGTTCCAGAGTCGACTTTAGTTGCCGCTATCGGTTCATTCGATGTACGGCCTTCCATAATAAGCGGAATCCATTCTTGCAGTTTTTCAGGGGCATCGGAAAATTTCATCCCATGAAACAGAGGATTCTTTGATAGCGCTGCAAAACGCTTTCTAAGGAATGTCACATTTTTCTCTCCACGCACAAAACTCATATGAGGTAATGGCATGATAAAGTCCTGTGGATTACGAATCAGATTGCTGTTTACAAGGTATGACCATAACTGTCTGGAAAGCTGAAACTGTTCATTAATTTTTACAGCTTTGCTAATATCTATAGATCCGTCCGGTTTTTCGGAAGTATAATTTAACTCGCACAGTGCAGAATGGCCAGTACCCGCATTATTCCATTCGTTAGAGCTTTCTTCTCCTGCTTTGTCGAGCTTCTCAAATGCTGTAATTTCCCATTCG
This sequence comes from Virgibacillus sp., assembly GCA_041689365.1. Lineage (GTDB taxonomy): Bacteria > Bacillota > Bacilli > Bacillales > Amphibacillaceae > Lentibacillus. Next base: position 2,171 of record JBDNGJ010000060.1, on the reverse strand, counting down.
GGTGCCAACTCTTTCAGTAATGAACCCAAAGTTGCACTCATAACTCCAGCACCAATTAAGATGACGTCTGTTTCTTTAGGCATGTTACTCATAATTATCATCCTTAAAACTTAAAATTTATATAGAAGTTGTAGGCGCGACCTAGTCACAAACCGTACATTATAATCCTTCTATATTGTATCATATTTATTTAAATCTTAGCTTAATAAATCAACAAACTATATAAAAAAATCGAATTATTTCCTTCCATCGTTACCCTTAACATTGTGTGCGAATATTTCAATCACCTTGTCCCATACTAAGTCCAAAAAGGAGGGACATTCATGGCAAAACGAACAAAGAAAAATGACCCACAGCAAAAAAATAAACAAGGATTTGATTCCAGCAAAACAGATTCGGAATATTCCAAGGAACTAGGTAGTGCGGCTGCAAATCAGGCACATAAAGAAAAAGCAAAAAAAGAACGTAAATCAAAAACGCAAAATTAATAAGAAAAAGGAGTTTTAGTAAATATGTCTAAATCCAAACAACAACAAGAACGGGAATGGAAAGACAGAAAGCAATCACAAAACCCACACGGGAAAGTTAGATCCTTTGAAGAAATAGCTGACGAAACACGGAGAGATGAAAACAGGTAGGTTGGTATAAAATGTTAGAAAAACTTGGCATCCGTTAAAGGGATTCTTAAAAAAGCCTTTTGCTTTCTTAGTACCCCTTATCCTCTGGAGTGCAAGCCTAAATACAGATAGGGCATAGTTGAACTTATGCAGTAACGTATGAAAACACCTCTCTACCATAATTCTAGCGGACACAGAAGCCCTTACTTTACAAGTATCATGGTTATTTGACTATATTAGTGTGAAATAAGGTCCCTGGTATTCGCATACACCACCATTTTCGTGGATTTCTGCCAAATAAGGTCCCTGGTGTCCGCAAAACTCAAATCATGAAGATGGCAGCTTCACATTTAGCAGCCATGGTGCTTTCAATCTCGAAACAAAACAGTGCAGTGGCGACGAATCCCCACTGCACTTATGTCTACAGACTTATAATTAATACCGTTAGTTAAAGGTTATTTCCTTGATATATTGGATGGATCAGCGTGATGCTATCCTTTTTCATCCACATCTTCCAAGGGTATGTACTTAAATATTTCCCCAGATTTAGTGAGCTTGGTTAGCCGCTCCAGCCAATGATAATATATCAAGGCATCATCTAGTTGTTTATAGTCCAGCTTGGCTCTTTCCCGTAAGGTTTCATCTGTTTCACTATTTTCAATTACCTCATTGAGTTGTTCCTGTGATTTCCTAATACTAACCAAAAACATACTCACTTCACGTTCCCATTTCATACCAAAGAAATTAGAGAAATAATTGAAGAAGTTTTTTTCAGCCATGAATGAATCTTTTCTCGAGCCTTTCTGCCATACCTTTTGAACGATATTAATTTCTTGAAGCCTTCTTACAGATGTACTCATGCTTGGTTTACTCATGCCGAGTGCTTCTTTCATCTCATCAAGGGTAATTGGCTGATGTTTAAAATACATCATTCCGTACAGACGTCCGACTGAGGGGGTAACACCATAAAGATCCATCGTTTCAGAAATCGTATTAACCATCATACTTTCGGCTAGGTCGATTTTTTCTTTGGCTTTTTCATCATTAAAATTATTTACGTTTCCTTCCATTGCGGCACCTCTTTTTTTGGAAAATAATAAGAGCATTAGATACCTTTTGCTTGTTAAATTCATTTATAATTAATTAAATGTTTCTTCCATCTTATAATGAATAGTAATGTTATGCAACTACGCCGTTGAACTACCCGCCACTTATCGACCTTACGATCCGATTGAAGTGGGGGATTCCTAAGAACACCGGCGTAACCGCCAGTTATGGATTAGGCTATCCCCGCAGTTCCTGCGGTTAGAAGTCTTATCGCTTCGTTTTTAAGGTTTAATCCTGCATTGATATCTCGATGGTGATGTGCACCACATACACAGGTCCACTCACGTACACGCAGGTCTTTAACGTCTTTGTTTTGATAGCCGCAACTCGAACACAGCTGCGAACTGGGAAAGGTTTTACTCACTTCCACAACAGTCTTGCCGTACCATTTAGCTTTATATGTCAACATGACCTTGAATTGATACCAGGAAACATCAGCAATGGATG